>SLAA01000171.1 GCA_007127105.1 Spirochaetales bacterium
ACATCACATTCCGAGGCCAGCCGTTTGAGGTTGGCATCTGCTGCCGCAAGGCGGCGGCCCTCGGCCATAGGGTCCGGGGCACGTGGCCCTACATGCAGCAGAACAAGCCGGTCTATGGGTATGTGGGGTCGATGCAGGAATGGTATGACGGCCGCGTCTGTAGCGCCAAAGTCGGTCGCGTAGACCACCACCAGTGAGTCCGCGTGTGCGGTCTGCTCACCACCGGCGCCACCTTTGAGGCTGGCTGCGGGTCCCCGCACCGCGCCCTTTCGAATGTAAACCGGCCGGTCGCTCAGACGAATGCTGTCCTGGGTTGTGCTTCCGATCAGGGTGCGTTGCAGCCACGACTTGCGTTTCCAGCTAAAGGCGATGTAGTCGGTGCCGAGATCGCGCGCGGTTCGCGTCAGCTCAAGGGCGGGAGACCCTTTGCGGAGTACGGTTTCTACAATCAGGCCCTCGTTTTCAAAAATTGTTGCTCGGTCCTTGAGCTTGGCGTTGAGCGCCTCGGCCGATGATGCTGGGCTGGATGCAATGTGCAGCAGCGTGAGTTCGCGAGTTCCCATAATCTTCAGCTCGCGAGCAAGAGCAGACAGCGCGGCGCGAGATTCACGAAAGGCAAGAGGTACCAGGGCGGTTTTCAGCATGTGGGCTCCTTCGTGACGGGTTATCTTCCCCCAAAGTACCTTCAGGGGCGTCTTTTGTGAAGGGGGGGGGAGTTGTGGCACCTAAGGGTAAGCGGATTCGCTACGCACGGAGGAGGCACGACGAAACATGCACCCGCCGCACAGTTCCTAATTCGTTCTAATTTTATAATGTATAAGACTATGCGGCGGATTGCGGGAAAAGCGCTTGACATCTGTTACTGCGAGTCGTACTGTTCGCTTGGAAGGGTGAGGATACCGGACACCAGAAAAAACGGAGGATATACATGAAGAAACTCGCTGTATTGGCCATTCTTGCTATTTTTGTTCTTGGTGCATGTTACACCCAGACTCACACCGTGGGCGCAGGCCCGCAGACCGGCGAAACGACCGAAGTTCGCCAGTGGTTCGTACTCTACGGACTCATTCCTCTTACCGAAGCTGATTCTCAGGAAATGGCGGCTGGTGCTACTGACTACGAAATCGTCACCGAGATGAACTTGATTGACGTTGTTATTGGTATGTTCACCGGAGTTGTTACCGTCCAACCAATGACGGTTACCGTCACTAGATAACCAGCATTGCGGTCCGGGTCCTCTCTTCCCCCTTGCCTTGAGGCCGCAGACATGCTTGTCACGCGGTGGCGACAACACGGCGCTACCGCAAAGTAGTTGGCCCTAATGAGCAAAAACTAGACTAGGACACAATTCTTCATGATCACAAACAAAGAATCTCAAAGAAAACCGAATCGGACCTTGGCCTTAACGCTCACCTGTGCGGTTTTCGCGTTGATACTCAGTAGCTGTGGAGCCGCTTCTGAGGCTGCTCCAGCCTCGGACGAGGCGGCCGGAACGGCAGATGCACAACGACCGGTGGTAACCTTCTCTGTGGATGACGAGCTCCTGGGCGCTCCGGTGGAGCTTGAAGAGAGCGGGGTGCGATTTCGCCCACCCTATGGATGGTTCGTTATCACAGATCATCAGAGTGAGCAGATTCGTCAGGGACTGGCGCCGCTCTTGAATCCTGAGTATGCGTACGAAACGCTGCAGCTCTACTTTGACGGCGAAAGCAACACGATCTTGCTCGTTGCGGCTCCACAGGGTGAGCATACCCAAGAGGATCATGCCGAGTACTATCAAGAAGCCCTTGAGGTACAGGAACTCCGTCTGGACCATTTCCTGTTTGGGGAGTATGAGCTGGATCAGTTGGTGCTGGTGGAGCCGAGCGTGGTTGTGCTGCGCTACTTGCTGCGGCATGCGGAACACAACGAGGTCGAGGTCTTTTTTGCGGTCCCCTCGGCTGAGTTCGCGGATATGATTCCGGTGATTGAGAGCGTTGTTGGTTCAGTATTGCCGCTGTAGATCGGCAGTGACCGCGGAAAAGGAGTTATGCCTATGATAGAGCAGTATAGCGATCAGTTACTCCAGTTGATGATCACCTTTGGCGGGCGGCTGCTGGCCGCGCTTGCGGTGTATGTGGTTGGGCGGTTGCTGATATCGCTCATTCTGAAGTTCTTCCGCCGCGGTCTGGATATGCGCGAACACCTTGACCCAACGGTCAAGACCTTTTTTGTGTCGCTCGTCCGCACGCTTCTCACTATTGTTCTCTTGCTTTCAGTTTTTCAGACGCTCGGTCTGGCCCTGACCTCGTTTGTGGCCATACTTGGTGCGGCCGGTTTGGCGGTGGGCCTTGCGTTTCAGGGGAGTCTTTCTAACTTTGCTGGCGGTGTGCTCATTCTCATTTTCAGGCCCTTCAGCGTCGGGGACTTCATAGAGGTGAACGGCGTAATGGGGAGCGTGATTGAGATTCGCGTCTTGTACACTGCGCTCAACACCTTTGACAATAAGCGAGTTGTTATGCCGAACGGTGGTTTGGCCAACTCGACGGTTACCAACTTCAGCATTAATCCAACTCGGCGTCTTGATATGGTGTACGGTATCAGTTACACGGACGATATCGACACCGCAAAAGAGATTCTCACGAAGGTAGTCAACGAGATTGATATCATTGAAAAGGAACCCGCTCCCCTCATTGGCGTACTGGAGCATGGTGACAGTTCCATAAACCTGGCCTGTCGGGTTTGGGTGAAACGGGAGAACTTTCTTACCGCGACACTGCGGCTCAACGAGTCGGTGAAAAAGGCCTTTGACGCGGCCAAGATCACCATTCCCTTTCCTCAACGTGATGTTCATGTCTATAATCACGAGTCGTGAATTGAGCTATTTCCAGCAACACTCAGGGAGTAGCTAAGGATTGTGGGTATGGTTGATGGCGCGGTAGCGGAGGGGTGGTACGATATGACCGGCTCTCAGGATATAGTCAAGGCTAAGGCACTTCTCCGTCGCCTTGTTCAGGCTGAGCTGCACGAGATTCCGCAGGGATTCGCCGTTGAAGCGGGTGCTGCGGCTGCAGAACACCTCAAGTCTTTGCGTCGGCTATGGAAAGAAAGCGAAATTGTGGTGGCCTTTGCCTCCTTTGGTTCGGAGATCAGCACCGACACAGTGATAGAGGCTGCACTTGCCGACGGCAAGATTGTGGTGCTGCCGCGTGTCAGAGATGGTGAGCTGAGTTTTCACCGCATAGACAGCCTATCCTATGCCTCGGACACACATCGCTACGGAATGCGGGAACCAGCCGAAACGCTTGCGGGTTTTGATCCGGTTGCAACGGCAGCCGGAGGGCGCCGGGTATTGGTGATCTGTCCTGGTCTTGCTTTTGATCGCAGCGGCCGACGCCTTGGGCGGGGAAAGGGGTACTATGACCGTTTTATCGCGGCACTGCGACATGCGGCCCGTGTTCCGCGCCCGGTTCCCGGCTCCTCCGATATCGGCTTGGCATCCCAGGGCGCCTTTGAGACGAGCGAGGGGCATGAGCCTGAAGCTGGCGGAACAGCCAGGGCGGCCGGTGATACCGAAGAAAACGGGATAGACAGAGCTTTGAACAGGAACCAGAACCCCAAGACCGGCGCCTACTCACAGGCGGTTGAACCACGCTGGAACTCTGTCGTTGTGTGTGCTTTCGCCTACGCTTCACAGATAGTCTGGCAGGTCCCAGCTGGTGCGACTGACGAACTGGTGGATCTCATTGTCACGAATGAACGAGTCGTTCTGAGATGACGAGGTCTTGCGATCTGAGGTACACTCAACACTAAGTGGAGGCTGAGAAACATGAGTGAAATTAAGAGCGCCTTGGAGCTCGCCTTGGAACGAACCGAGGGTGTGAAGGGCGACAAGCGCAGTCTCGAGATGCACGAAAGTAAGCAGGCCGGGAAGTCCCTTGTTGTAAAGGTTCTTGACGAGCCGGGTTTTGACGCGGGAGCCAAGCTCGCGGTCTGGACCGGAGACAAGGCCCAGTGGGCTCGAGAAGGCTTCCTTGAAGCGCTTAAAATGAACATTCGGCTCCCAAATGAGGAGGCTGAGGTGGAGCGCATCCTGCGGGTGAAAGATGGGCTGTCGTTTCTGATCAAGGATACCAAACGTCTGAACTCATTGTTTGAACAGCTTGAACAACTGCTTCGGCAGTACCTGCAAAACAAGGATGAAATGGTTGATCGGCTCCGTGAACAGTTTGCCGGACACTTGCGGCGCAAGGAACAAGAACTTGCCGAGCAGACCGGGCGTCAGATAAAAATCGACCCTGCTCAGGATCCCGAGTTTGCACAGTACTTACGGCAGAACATGAACCACATTCAGACGCAGTACCATGAGGTCCTCAAGCAGGTGAATGACGAGGTCGACAAGCTGTATCAAAAGAGTCCGCGCTAAGCGGCGTACCTGCGAGGTACAACGGCAGGCTGAATGAGATTCTTTCCACTCTTCAAGCGCTCCGGAGACACTGTTCGAATTCTCTCAGTAGATGGTGGGGGCGTTCGGGGTATTGTGCCTGCCCTGGTACTGAAGTCGCTGCAGACGCGGCTCACTCGGCTGAGTTCGGAAGCGGAGCTGTGGAACAGCTTTGATCTCATAGCAGGCACCTCAACCGGGATACTCATTGCTTTAGGCCTTACCAAACCACAACGGGACTCCGAGGCTAACTCTCTCTCACAACCCGAGTACGGAATTGACGACATCATTGATACCTACCGCCTGCATGCGAGTGAGATTTTTCCGCGTACAACCTTTCGTGCGCTACGGCAGGTAATGCAGGCCTTTGGCGAGAAGTACGACTCGACGCACTTTGAACGAGTCATCAAGCGGCTCTACGGTCGGACGGCTGTTCGTGACGCGCTCACAAACCTCATTCTCACGAGCTATGATACCGAGGCGCGCAAACCTTTTTTTTTCAAGCGCCGCCCTCCACATCATCGCCCGGCCGATGATCTGGATTTTCTCATGCGTGACGCCGCGAGAGCGGGCTGTGCTGCCCCCACTTTTTTTGAACCCGCTTACGTCTCACCGCTTCCCCCGGCGTTTGGAAACTACTGTCTTGTGGACGGCGCGGTATTTGCCAACAACCCGGCCATGGCTGGCTATATTGAGGCCCGAAAGCTCTTTCCACGAGCAAAAAAAATTGTGATTCTCTCACTGGGTACCGGCAGTACAGTCAAGCGCTTCACCTATCATGAGATGAAGAACTGGGGCTATATCGACTGGGTTTCCCCAATGAAAGGTGTGCCTCTATCCAGTATTGCAATTGACGGCCAGGTTGAGAGCGTGAATTATCAACTTCGCAAGCTTACAGGTGTTGAGTTTCATCGACTGGACGCGCCCTTGCTCGGGTGTAGCGAGGAAATGGACGATGCCAGTGAAAAGAATATGAACTCGCTGCAGCGGCTGGCACAGGGAATCATTCAGGCAAACGATGCCCGGCTTGACACCATTGCGCGTACACTGGTCCGGCAAGGAACAAGCCCAAAGGACTCAAGGTGAGAAGTAACGATTTTCAGTTCCCGCGTGTGGGAGTCATTGGTGGCGGGCAGTTAGCACGGATGATGCTCCCGGCTGCACGCCGGTTAGGAATACGACTCGTGGTACTTGATCCGACGGAGAACGCCCCCGCAGCGGCGGGTGCAGATCTGTTTCTTCAGGGTGATCTGTACGATGAGAAGGCGCTGCGCAGGCTGTCCGAGTTGGTAGATTTTCTCACCTTTGAGATTGAGCACACGAGTACAGAGGTATTGGCGGTTCTTGAATCCGAGGGCACGGTCATTCGGCCGTCGGCTACTGTGTTGCGGAGCATACAAGATAAACTCACTCAGAAGCAGCTGCTGTCTCATGCCGGACTACCGGTTCCTCGCTTTGCCACAGTTCCGGAACCTGAGCGCCTGGATCCAGTGGCTCAGGGTTTCGCGTATCCCTGTGTATGGAAGACCAGGTTCGGTGGTTACGATGGACGTGGAGTGCGAATGCTGCGAAATGCGAGCGATTGTGAGGAGCTTCGTGCGGGTGCGGGTGCGGGTGCGGGTGCGGGTGCGGCGACATCTGCTACGGCTTCTGCCACGGCTGCGGCAATGCTGGAAGAAGCGGTGGATATCGAGGCCGAGTTTGCGGTGCTTGTTGCTCGCGACCTTACAGGTGAGGTGCTCAGCTATCCGCCCCTGCGCATGCGGTTTCACGACGAGGCAAATGTCCTTGATGTGGTGGAACTGCCGTCCGAACTCGACCCGAGTGAGTTGAACGAGCTGTGCCGCGTGGCTGAAGAGGCGGTGAGGGTGCTTGATGGGGTAGGCCTTTTTGCTGTTGAGTTGTTTCTCACATCTGGTGGAGGCGTCCTCATAAATGAGATAGCACCGCGGCCGCATAACTCAGGACATCTTACCATTGAGGCGTGTTACACAGATCAGTTTGAACAACACCTACGAGCAGTGTGCGGGCTTCCGCTTGGGGCGGTAGCGGTCAAGACGCCAGCAGTCATGTGCAATCTGCTCGGACATGAAACGGCTGTGGGTGCCCCATATCTGAGCGGTGCGCAGGATGCGCTGCGTATTCCGGGCGTTAATCTGCACTGGTACGGCAAGGCGGAGGTGCGCCCGGGCCGCAAGATGGGGCACATAACCGCGGTTGCTCCGGAGCTTGACGATGCACGCGAGCGCTGCCGAGCGGCGGAAGCACTGGTAAAGGTCTACGGGAGCGTGCAGGAGGACACACAATGAGCGAGGCGAGACCGGTTGCGGTAGTGATGGGGAGCGATTCGGATCTAGGAGTAATGGAGGCCGCCTGTACCACGCTCGAGGAGTTTGGGGTAGCCTACTATGTCGATATACTCTCGGCGCATCGGACGCCGCGACGAATGCTGGAGTTCGCCGAGCAGGCGGCTGGAGCGGGCTTTCAGGTGATCATTGCCGGTGCTGGCGGTGCCGCTCATCTACCGGGCATGATTGCCGCGGCAACACTTCTGCCTGTTATTGGGGTGCCGGTTTCCGGCAGCAAACTAGATGGGCTTGACTCACTCCTGTCTATAGTCCAGATGCCGCGGGGGGTGCCGGTGGCAACCGTCGCAATAAATAACGCCCGAAATGCGGGTCTGCTGGCGCTGCGAATTCTTGCGCTGCATGATAACGCCCTATCCAGGCGCCTTGAGAGTTTCCAGAAGAGCGAGTCGGAGCGGGTCACTGGAGCTGGTCGCAGGCTCGCAGAGCTAGGCCCATCTGAATACCGGGGCGATGTAAGATCTTAAGCGGTTCAAGGGTTGCCCACTCACTCTCGTCGTCGACTGTGTCTTCGAACATGGCTCGCACAGATCCGGCCGGGTTCACACGGTAGCCTTCTGAGCTAAGGAGTTCGGCGAGCAGTTCTCGCATGCAAGCGTCATCATCAATGATCAGGGCGGTCGGCCGCAAGCAGGAGTACCGTGACGGTACAACCCTGTCCGGGCTGGCTGCTTATTGACAGTTCACCACCCATGTCGGTGACCAGCCGCTGCACGACGCTCAAGCCCAATCCTACTCCATGATGGTAGACACCTGGTACACCAGGGGCTCCTGCCTCGTTCAGTTCCTCCGCTTGGCCTGGAGTCCCACAGGAAGATATGGTTGTGAAGTAGGGATCCATTACTCGCTCAAGATGCTCCGGCGCTATCCCATGGCCGGTGTCGCTCACCGAAAACTTTAGCTGTCGCGGGCGTGCGCTGAGCGGTTGCTGTGGCACTTCTTCTGCGGTTAACCGTATCTCCCCTCCGTCGTTGCCCATTGCCGTTGTGGCGTTGGTCAAGATGTTGGTGAGCATCTCCTGGAAAGAGGAAGGGCTTGCCGCAACGACATGCTTGCCATCTATGCAGCTTCGCAGGCGAATGTTTTCCGGAATTTGGCGTTCAAACTCGAGTAGGGTACCCTGCACGAGGTAATGAAGCGGCACTCCTGGGTGAGGTTTTCCCGTCTGTGAGGTATCGCTTAGCCTCGTGATACGGTGAATGAGACTGCGTCCCGCAAGGGCCGCGGTGTGGATACCATGATGGTAACGACTCAATGCTTCGTCCCGCTCGTTCCGGGGTATGTTTCGACCTACCGCTGTTTCGGTGTGCTGGAGAATGTCGGAAAAGGTTTTCCGGAGATCGTGAGCCAAACCCATCCCGAATGTTAGAAGAGCCTCATTCTTGTGTTGGCGCACAAGGCTTCGTTCCTGTTCTCTCATCTCGGTAATATCGCGCCCAAGCCAGAGCATTCGAGAAACCGACAAGAGCTCCACCTCAGCAATTGACCACAAAAGCAGGTGTTCATGTTGGTCTCGGTCGGCCACAGGAATTTCCGTATTGCGTACACTCAGGCCAGACCGGTGTTGCTGCAGGGCGTTCTCTACCTGCAGCTTGCTATGCCAGGCAGTGAGCTCGGTAATGTTCTTGCCAAGGCATGACTCGTTGCCCATGTCAAACAAATCAAGTGCTGCCGAGTTCAGCTCAATAATCACGCCACTGTCATCGAGAACAAGCATAGGGTCAGGAGCGACCTCGAATACCGCGTCATGAAGTCGGGGCGCACCGTATTGGTCGTGCACGTTGATAGCGTCGTGATCCCTCACTCTGGCAGCAATGAGTTCCCGCTCAACTGCAGGCACCAAGTGGCTGAGCTTGTTTTTGTTGATATAGTCATGGGCACCACGGCGCATGAGATTGGCCGTGGTATCTTCTCCGATGGAGCCAGCGAGTACAATAAAAGGAATGGTCGACGAGTTCGTGGCCTTTCTATACGCGGCAAGAATTCTCAAGGCGTCCTGGGCGCCGAAACCCTTAGCATCGTAGTCGCTGAGAACCACGTCCCACCTTCTTGCCTCTAACTGGCTTTCGAAGTCCGGTAAGGTTTCGACTCGTTTGAAGTTCACCCGCAGGCCACCACGTTCAAGTGCTCGGCGCGCGAGAAACGCATCGTCTTCCGAAACCTCTATGTGAAGAACACGAAGCTCTCTTCCCGAAATACTCATTGGCAACTTCTCCGTTTTTGAACTCATTTTCCTATGAGGGAATTTACTCACGTACTACCACTGAACTCGTCGGCCCCTGTGTAGTAGCGACTGAAAAGGCGCCAGACCACCATAAAGAGTGAGGCTATCACCGGACCCAGGATGAATCCGACGAGGCCCAACCAGGCAATGCCTCCAAGGGTAGCCAGGAGAACCAAGGCCGGGTGCATGCCGGAGCTGTCTCCCAGTAACATCGGTTTCACAAGGTTTTGACTGAAGCTGACAACCGCGAGACTTATTCCAAGCATGAGGAGTCCAGATAGAGGACGCCCGGACACCACCAGAATAATGGAGGCGGGAACCAGGATAAAATTGGTGCCGACCAAGGGTACCATTGAGAAGACAACCATAATCATGCCCCAAAGGAAAGGAGCTGGCAAGCCGAAGCTCAAGAACAGAATGGTGCCGAACACCCCTTCACCCAGTCCAATTACAACAGTGCTTCTCAGTGTGGCGCCAGCGGTGCGAACCGCTTCGTTGGTGATGCGGTCAAAGTCCTCGTCGGCGAGCGGAAGCAACTTCTTTATCCCATCTATGAAGGCTGGCCCATCCAGAAGAAAGAAGAACACAAGCAACAGCATGAGAATAGTTTGTGCGACCCCTCCTGCAAGTCCCAAGAAGGAGGTGCGGAAGGCGTTGAGGGCAAGATCCCCGAGCCCTCGCAAGAATTCTTCGCTGCTCTCAACGAGTGCCTCCGGGTCCAGCTCCTCCAGGGACGACCCTACCACCGGAAGGTCGCGGAGCATCTCAAGCAAGGAGTGTTCACCGCGAAGCTCCTCGTAGCGTTCCGATAGTTCGAGGTAGGCGGTTGAGAGCTCGGCGTAGGCTGCAGCCCCAAGAAGGCCTAGCGGCAGAATGACAACAACCGTAAGGATGAGTACCGTGAGGAGCGCTGCGGGTGGAGCTTGATTGCGGAAGAGCTTCTTCAGACGGGAAAAAGGCGCCCAAAAGATTCGCGCGGCCAAGGCGGCGAGAATCAGTGAGATGAAAAACGGTTCGAGCAGCCGAAGAAAGACCACGCTCACCGCCACCACCAGCACAAGGAAAAAGATTTCAAAAAAGCGGTTTCGCTGCGACTCTTTTGCCATTCTGCTCCTCCCTTTGTGTGCAGCTCTGGTACATCCATGATATAGTAAGATCTAGAGATGTTCGACACCACTGCTTGGAGAAATTGCGGATGATTGCGGTGCCGTTGCCGCCTCCCGATAAACGCACGCTTGAGCGTGAATATAGGGCAGCGCGGGTTAAATATGAGTCGATGCTTGAGGAGTTCCGGCGCGACATGTCGGCACGATTCCGAGATCTCGAAATAGACCCTGCTATCAAAGCACGGGTAAAGTCTTTTGAAAGCTATCACAAAAAGCTCATGGCTCGTGCTCGTAGTCTCGGACCAGATGCCGACTCGGTGGAAATCTCGGACTTTCTTGGCGTGAGGGTCGTGTGCCCTTTTCTGGAAGACCTCAGAGTCATTGAACAGCAGCTCAGAAGTGCCTATCGTGTGGTAGAGGTTGAACGCAAAGGAGCTGAGTACTCGGTGCGTGAGTTCGGGTACAGCTCCATCCACTATCTTATTCAGGTGCCCAGAGAGATGTGGCAGCGGGCTGGCTTCCACGAAGTGCAGATATGTGAGGTGCAGGTACGGACGATCCTGCAGGATGCCTGGGCCGAGGTCGAGCATGAGCTCATCTACAAGAATGAGTTTAGTCCCTTTGACGAGCCGCTGCGACGTAAGCTTGCAGCGCTGAACGCCAACCTCTCGCTTTCGGACATCATTTTTCAGGAGATTCGGGAGTACCAGCGTCAGCTCCAGTCCGAACTCCGCAAGCGTCGTCGGGGCTTTCACTCAAAGGTTGCTGAACTCAACACAGGAGACGGCAACGGACACAGTGCAGGCACCCGACTCGCCAACGGGTTGGGGAATCTTCCTGGCCCCGGGAACAGTATCAATGGCTTCGCAGACGAGCAAAACACCTTGGAGATATATCAAAGCGCAATTGTAGCCTCCGGGGGCGACTCGGTCGACAACCTTTTGCTCCAAGCGCTCCTCGCGCATAACAGCGGTGACCTGGAACGTGCTGTGGAACTCTATGGCCGTATTCTCCAACACGATCCCAAGCCTGATACCCAGGCGGTTATTCTGGTACATCGTGGTATGGCTGAGTTTTCTCGTGCAAGGTACGAGGAAGCTATTCGTGACTTTACAAAAACACTTGAGCTCGACGGCACCAATGTGAAGGCACTCTATTATCGCGGAACGGTTTTTCGCATGATGGGTCGACATGGTGAGTCCCTTGCTGATCTGGATCGATGTATAGATATCGACCCATATCAATTTGACGGGCTGTATGCACGTGCACAGCTTCGTTATGAGTTAGGCGACTATGCTTTAGCAATGGCCGACTGTGACCGGGCAATTGCCCTGGATCCGGACCTGCCGGAGCTTGGCCGCTTTCGTGCTCTCGTTGCTGAGGCGGTCGGAAAAACCCTTTAGCTCCTGCGACATTCGCCACAGCTGCGACACAGTCGGTACATGGGAGTCCGGAATCAAGCTACGCTGAGAAGCTCAGTACATTATGGATGGAGAGGCAATGGACAACACAGCACCACAAAGATACTTCGCATCCGACAACGCTGCACCCGTGCATCCACGCGTGATGCAGGCGCTAGCAAGCTGCAACACAGGGCATGCGTTGTCCTACGGTGCCGACCCGGTGAGCGAGCGGTGCCAGCAGAGGTTTCGCGAGCTCTTTGGGAAGCAAAGTGAGACCTTCCTGGTGTACAACGGCACCGGAGCAAATGTCGTTTCGGTCGCTGCGGCACTTCGCTCGCATCAGGCGGTTATCTGTAGCGACGTGGCCCACATCAACACCGATGAGTGTGGAGCCGTTGAGGCCCTTACCGGCAGCAAGCTCCTATCAGTGAGCACGAGCGACGGCAAAGTGAGTGTCGAGGCCTGTGCGGCACTCCTTCCCGACCCCAGTTTTGTGCATCACGTACAACCGGGGATGCTCTCGCTCACCCAGAGCAGCGAGCTTGGGACGGTATATAAGCCGGACGAGCTCCGCAGACTGTGTGATTTCGCGCACCGGCATGGACTCGTGGTTCACATGGATGGAGCACGCATTGCAAATGCGGCAGCGGCGCTTGGGTGCTCGCTTTCTGAGCTCTCGACCGAGTGCGGCGTCGACATTCTCTCATTTGGGGGCACCAAAAATGGGCTTATGTTCGGTGAAGCCATTGTGTGTAGAGACCCGAACTCATTGCCAGCCTTACCCTTCATGCGTAAGCAGACGGCACAACTGAGCTCCAAGATGCGGTACATTGCAGCTCAGTTTGAAGCGCTCCTGCAGGATGAACTCTGGCGAGAGAACGCCGTGCACGCCAACAAGGCGGCTGCAAAGCTCGCTGCTGGCTTGGAGGAGTTCCCTGAAGTTGGCCTGGCGTTTAAGGTTGAGGCGAACGCGGTTTTCGCCCGGGTTCCACTGGACTGGATCCCACATCTTCAGCGCCATGAACTGTTTTACGTCTGGAAACCGGAGCAAGGACTCATACGACTCATGTGTTCCTACGACACCGAACGACAGGATATAGATCGGCTGCTGAGTCGATTCCGCGAGGTGGCGGGTCGGTGAGACAGAGGTTCGGTGCACAAAGTTTGGCTTTGCCAAGAGTCACCTTGACCCCTTATACTCTCCAAAAAGGGCCTCAGGAGGAACGCGGAATGCCACCATTGGCGGAATACAACATTGATGATTTTGTAGCGGTGTACGCAGGAGATACCGACATCATTCAGGAAATAATTGATATCTTTCTCGAAGAAGCTCCTGAGCGTTTGTCGGCGCTACAGTCCGCACTCGCAACCGGTTCCTATGACGGTGTCGACAGGGTGGCACATTCTCTGGCGAATACATCTGGTACTCTGAAAGCGGAAGTGACACTGGATCTTTCGCGGGCTGTCGAGAATGCTGTCCGTTCGGGAAATGAGCGTGAGATAGCAACCCTGTTGCCACAACTCATAGACTCTCTCTCGGAGGTCATAACAAAGGTTCGTGAGTATCGCGATACGCTGTAGGCTGCACACCGCCGCCTCCTACTCGGGGCGGCGTTCAGGAATGGGCTGGGGAGATTGTCCGGATGCGGCAAACTCAGGGCTCAGGAAAAGCGCGCAGAAGCAGTGTCCATACTCCGCCTGGTCCGGAATGTTGTAGTCACAAGGGCAGGTAATGTCTTTGTCGGCTGCTCGAGTTCCTTCACCGTCACGACAGGGACACAGATAGTATCCGTACCGATTATAATTGGTGGTTAGGCCCTTCACCAGATCCTCAAGGAACTCGGCATCGGGATTGAGTACCCACCCCTGGTGTTCAGCAACGCGGCGAACAAAGGTGTGGGTCTGTTCAAGAGTCTTCGTGCGGAGATTCATTGGCGGTTTTCTCTCCTCATAGCAATGCTAGATTTCCAGTATGGTTCGCCATTCCTTCTCGGTAAACCCGGAAAGAGCCTTTTCGCGGTTGTAAACGAGCACCGGAAAAATTGGCAAACTCTCGTAGCGGGAGCGTAATTCGTCCTTGACCTTGCGTTTCAGGTCCGGGTCAATCTGATCCAAGAAGACGTACTCATACGCAAGACCCTGATTCCTGAGAAAACTCATGGCGCGTTTGCAAAAGGCACAGGTGGAAAGCGCCAGCACCAGGATCTCTTTGCCTGTGTCGGTACCATCTTCATGTTGGAACTCAACGCTGTCTAGTATATCCGCCATCAAAGCATCCTCCGTTGGCAAACTATAGACCGCGTATCGGCTTTCTGCAAGGCGTCAAATCTCGCTACATTGACAGCCGGTCGCATTTTTCGTAGTCTGGCGCCATGAATCCCGACCGGCCTGATCAAACGCATAGTGGCTCAAACGACGACGGATCTGCCGAGGGCTTTTTCAGCCGGTTGTTGGCGACCTTCCTGGGTGGTGACGATCCTGATCGCGAAAAGAGGCGACTCCTTAAAAACCTAACGAAGGAGCTAAAAAGACGTAAGTCAAAACTCTACAAGCCACGTAATGAAGAGGCCGGTGTCGGAATTGCAAAGTTTTTCTTTGACATTTATCGTGTCGTAGCTCCGGCCCAGGCAATTCTCCAGAATGCTTCGGAGTCTGGCGGTGTCAAGAGTATTGTCATTGACTCGTTCTTGAGTGAGGAACAGAGAGAACTGCGGGAGCGTTTTTCCGAGGATACCATTCGGGAACGCGCTAAGAGCACAGAAACCAAGGCCTTGGCTGAGGAGCTCAGGCAAACCATGATCAGTTTCTTTGGGTCCTTTGACTCCAAGAAGGTTAAGGAGATCAACGGTCTCTATAATCAGCTTCTGCTGCTGCTGCAGTTCATTCAATTTGACTACTACATGCTGCTCAAGAAGTTTGACTCCTCCCTCATGGAAGGTGACCAGGCCTACAAGCCCAAGTTTGAGCCAATTAGCGCCGAGTACATCATTGACGATCTGAAAGACTTTCTTGAAGTGGCCTTGCCTCTTGATCCAAGCGTTGACTGGGACAAGGTGCTGGATGTGCTGCAGACCTACCGGGGAGTTGAGGTTATTTCTCGTCCGGCCTGGAAAAAGGTAATGCAAGCGGTAAAAGAGATGCGTGATTCCGAGTTGTTTCCCATGATTATTCAACATGTGGAGAAGGATCCATTCTGGAAGCCGATGGTGCGCATCCCGAACGAGAAAATTGTAGAGGCCTACCTGAATGCGCTGAAAACCTCCACCGAAGGTACCATGCAGAAGATTCTCACCGAGAGGAAGAACCTCAAGGTAGATCAGCTGTGTCGGCAGGTCTTTGGAACGAGCAGCGTAGTTCGTGCAAAACACTACACCGAACAAGCAAACGCCATGTATGCCAAGCGGATGCTGGCCGGGTACACACACGCCGCCGCCTTCAACTACATGAAGGCCTTTCTTCTGGACTACTTCAAGAAGGACATTCGTGAGGTAGTACGCGACCTGCTTCTGGTTCGTGGGAAATGGTCCAGCAACATCTCCTCACAGCAGCTGTCCGATGGCTTCCACCAGGTAATGGAGGCTGCCGACAAGGCAGTTAAGTTCGACGACTCGCTCGCGGAGGACGGTGAACGCGGAGCCAAGCTCAAGAAGGCACTCGGGCGTGTTGTAGAGCGTGATAAGAATTCCATTCGATTCATACGCGAGGGGCTCAAGCAGGTGAACACCGAGGCACAGGTCATGATTAATGAGGCAGCGAACGGCCTCATTACCATAGCTAAACACCTCAAGGCGTTGCTGGAAGACCGCAAGAAGACGAACCCCGAGTTATTGCTGAACTGGAAAGAGATTGAGGCCGCTGGCGAGGAGTCTATAGATCAACGCATGATTGCCATCTACAAGCGAATACATGCCTTCGTGCAGCTCATGCAGATGCACGTGCGCTCCTGAGAACTACGTTACTGCCTTCAATCTCTAAGAGCTGACGTTTCATTTCAGAGCCGTCACTGTGGGGTAAGCTTCGCGCCGCATAGGTACCAATACCCCCAGAACTGTGCAGCACCCGATGGCACGGCACGACAATGGGTACCGGATTGATTGCCACCGCGTTGCCCACCGCTCGTGCGGCTTGGCGGCGCCCGATCTTCTGCGCAATTTCCCCATAACTGAGCGTTTCTCCGTAGGAAATCTTTTGGAGACGGGCCCATACGGAGTGTTGGAACGGAGTCCCGTGTAACTCCGGCAGCACCGTAAACTCCTGAAGCTCACCACGAAAATACGCGTCAAGTTGATACTCGAGTTCCCCACATGCGTATTTGTTTTCAAGAATGCGGTAGGGAACCTTTGTTGTCGTGGTGAAGTTTTCGGGCAGGGGGGTGAATCCAATGCGGATCACTCTTCCTATCTTGTTGACGGCAAGGTGCAAGGGGCCAATTGGCGACGGGTAGGTGTGTGTGTAGAGAAGCTCTTCCTTCATACTAGCATCCTCGCAGTCACTGTATATCATGTTACCGCAAAGTGTCTCTATCTCCACAGCTACTTTGTGAGACGAAACGCTTCCAGTTGCTCCGCAATCGAGGATGGCACACCGGCGGTTACGCTGTACGCATTCTCCTCAACGTCCTCATGGTAGATTCTCGCGCTACGGTGGAGGAGGGCAACGAGGTCATAGCGTTCAATGGGAATAAGGTATGACTGCTTTGATTCTTCGGCAAACGCGAGGTCTCGAATCTCGGCGCTGAGGTGCTCAATTCCCCGACCTTTCAAAACCGAGCACGCAACGATAGGGCCGGTATGCGACTGCGCCAGTTTCTCCCTGCGGGTCGTAAGTTCAAACTCCTCGGGAAGAGCGTCAATCTTGTTCAGAACCAGAATTGTCGGCTTCTCAATTACACCAAGCTCGCGCAGCGTATCACGGGTCGCTTCAAAACACTCAAGGTATTCCGGTACCGATACATCAAGCACATGGATGAGAAAGTCCGCCAGTACTGTTTCTTCCAGGGTAGAGTGAAAGGCATCTACCAGGCTATGAGGCAGGTGACGAATGAAGCCGACAGTATCGCTGAGGAGTACTCGGGGCCCCTGTTCTGGATGTACCGTGCGGGTTGTGGCATCAAGCGTTGAGAAAAGCCGGTCTGCCACCAACACCTCCGCGCCGGTCATGGTACGGAGGAGAGAAGACTTACCAGCATTCGTGTATCCAACAATAGACCCTATGGGTAGACGGCCCTCTCGGCGTCTCTTGCGCTTGGTGCTCTGCCTGTTATCTATGCGCGCCAGTTCCAACTTGACACGGCTAATGCGGTTAAGGATCCAGCGGCGGTCGAGTTCCAGTTGTTTCTCGCCCTCTCCGCGCGTACCACGACGGCCACCCCGTTGTCGCGAGAGATGCGTCCATGCGCGTGTGAGGCGTGGCAGTTTGTACTGGAGTTCAGCATGTTCTACTTGGAGCTGTGCCTGTCGCGTGCGAGCTCGCCGGCGGAAGATCTCAAGAATTACCTCGTGCCGATCCATCACCGGACACTCGGCAAGTCGCTCCCAGTTGCGTTGTTGTGACGGGCTGAGATTCTTGTCAAAGACAATGTAGTCCAGCTCGCGTGAACGACGGAGCTCCGCAATCTCCTCTGACTTGCCGCTTCCCAACAGATAGCGTGGAGAAGGCGAGCGCAGTGGAGCTAACACGAGTTCCGACGCCTGTATATCGACACTTGAACACAGTCTTGCAAGCTCTTGGAGCGAGGCCTGGTGTTCGGTCAAGCCAGCAGTATCGTCGGCGCAGCCGACGAGGACTGCCTTGTGGTTATTCGGCATACTACGGTAGACTAAAGCTAAGCAGGCGGCCGTGTAAAGCGCCGTCCCCGTTGAAGAGTGCCATGACCAGAAGACCATACCCCAACTGCTTGCAATGTCGGTATTTCCGCGTTACCTGGGAACCACGGTTTCCCCGCTCCTGCACAGTATTTGGGATAAAGACAAAAATGCTCCCGAGCATTGCGGTATACCGTGCAACCGGGCGGCACTGCCCTAGTTTTGAACACCGGGAGCGCCGCGGGACAGGTGCCTCGCCGGAGCATTCTTCCTCAAACTCGGGGTGAGTACGAAGCCTACACCAAAACTAGTGTGCATGCTACGATGCCGGAATATCCAGAGTGAAGGTACGGCGAATAGTGCTACAAAAAAATAGAGGAGCCTTATTGTGCGATTGAGAATAGCTAGTGTTATGTGTTTGGTAATGTTGTTGGCCAGCGCGCAGGTATTTGCGGGCGGCAGTGCCGAACGCGAGGGAACGGCTATTGGAATTTCCAAGTTTGTTTCTCACCCAGCTTTAGATGCAGTTGAGCAAGGTATTATTGATGAACTGACCGCGCGCGGTTATACGGACCTTCGTTTTGACCGGCAGGACTCAACCGCCGATGTAGCCGCCGCACGCCAAATAGCTTCAAAGTTCCAGGCAGATCGGGTCGATATCGCGGTGGGTATTGCAACGCCGAACGCCCAAGCCCTTCAGTCCGCAATGCGTGGTATTCCAGTCGTGTATACCGCCATAACCGACCCGGTGTCGGCGGGCTTGGTAGAAGCTATTGATCAAGGGTCGCCTGGAATAGCAGGGGTGACGCACCGGACTCCGGTCAAGGATCAGATTCAGCTGCTCATGGAGCTGCACGATATCCGGCGGCTTGGGCATGTCTACTCAAGCGGCGAGGCCAATGCGGTGTACCTGGCTGAGCAGACCGAGAAGGCGGCCCGGGAACTTGGAATTGAGTTCGTAAGCCAAACCATTACCAACCCATCCGAGGTGCGGCAAGCCACTCAGTCAATCATTCAACGCGTGGACGCAATCTACGTCAGCACCGACAATCAAGTAGTGTCAGCGCTCAGCGCACTGTCTGAGGTAGCCATGGCTGCGGGAGTTCCGGTGCTTTCGGCCGATCCTGATTCGGCCACGACAAATGATGTGTTGATTGCATGGGGATTCGACTGGTACGGAATTGGACGAACCACCGGTGAACTTATTCACCGGATCCTTCAGGGCGAAAGTCCCGGTACTATCCCACCAATTCTGGTGGACGACGCCGACACCATGGAGATGATTCTTAATCTCGATGTAGCCGAGCGCATTGGCATTACCCTGCCTCAGGCACTCATAGACAGTGCCGAGCGGATTATACAAAACGGCGAGATCATTCGTCGTTAACTTTGAGGCAGGAGTCGTGAACAACCTGACAGGGGAGTAGAAGTATGAGTTATGATTTCCGTGTTTCGGCATTAGGCGAGGCAAAGGTACCCTCACCCATTGGATACTCCTCAACCGCTGGAGACTCCTTGGCGAATTACGTGAGCGACAGTGAGCGCATTATTTTTGACGTAAGTACCGACCCGGAGGCCGGGAGCCGCTGTTATGATGCAGATGAGCTTCTGGAAATCGCCGGGCCGCGCGAGAAAATCTACTTTGCTCCCAATCACGTACATGCCGGTGTGGTTACCTGCGGTGGTCTGTGCCCTGGATTGAACGACGTCATTCGCGCCGTTGTGCGATGTCTTTGGCATCAATATGGGGTAACTCGCATTAGTGGGATTCGCTTTGGGTACAAGGGGCTTATTGCCCAGTACAATATGGAGCCAATGAAGCTCGACCCGACCGTGGTTGATGATATCCACAAAATTGGGGGAACGATACTGGGCACATCCCGTGGTGGTGGTGAGCGCACCGAGGAAATTGTTGATACCATTCAACGCCTGAACTTGAATGTGCTGTTCACCATTGGCGGTGATGGTACACAACGGGGAGCTCTTCGTATTGCGGAGGAAATTGAACGGCGCGGACTCAAGATTGCGGTGATTGGTATTCCAAAAACTATAGACAACGACTTCCGCTTTATTCAGAAGTCTTTCGGTTTTGAGACCGCGGTCGCTAAGGCCACCGAGGCCGTGTTCAGCGCCCATGTTGAGGCTCACTCGGCAATAAACGGAATAGGGCTGGTGAAACTCATGGGGCGCGAGTCAGGCTTCATTGCGGCCCATACGGCTCTGGCGTGTCATGAGGCGAACTTCGTGCTCATTCCGGAGGTTCCCTTTGATCTTGAGGGGGCTAACGGTTTGTTGGAGCACTTGAAGAGGCGGCTGGAACGACGACAACATGCGGTGGTTATTGTTGCCGAGGGGGCAGGACAGAACCTGCTCAATGGTGGGTCGGGTACCGATGCATCGGGCAACCGGCGCTTAGGTGACATAGGGCAGTATCTTCGCGACCGCATTAACGCCTACTTTGAGTCCATTAGTATGCATGTAAATCTGAAGTATATCGACCCAAGTTACACTGTACGGAGTGCGGTTGCCGACCCTACCGACTCGGTCTACTGTGCCCGGCTTGGAAACAACGCAGTTCATGCGGCAATGGCGGGCAAGACGAAAATCCTCATAAGTCTTATCAACAATCACTTCGTGCATCTGCCCATACCTATTGCGGTCACAAGCAGGAACTACATCGACCCCGAGAGCAGTCTCTGGCGAGACGTCATTGAGTCAACGCGCCAGCCAGTGGAGATTCGCAACGTGACCGAGGCAGGTTAGAGAAAACGGGACCGGCTATCGGACAGGGGACAAAAAAAGCCGGTACTAACTACCGGCTGTTTGAAATCCCTTCAGGGACATTTCACTTACTCATGAGGGCGTTTTGCCCTGACTAAACATTGTTTGGTGCCGGATATACCGGCCGAGAAAGATAGGTGGTTCTTCCATTCAGCCTCCTGCAACCGTCGTTTTCCATGACAACACCCTACGGCGTCGCCCCTCACCTAAATACTATGCCCCTTTGGTCCTGCAGTCAAGACAATTCCATGGCTATTCTCTCGGGATTAGCGGCGGCGAGTTGCAAAGGAACGCATGAAGTCTGCCAGCGCCTCGGCTCCTGACACCGGCATTGCGTTATACAGTGATGCGCGCAATCCGCCAACACTGCGGTGCCCCTTGAGACCCACCATGCCATGTTTCGCTGCTTCTTCTATGAAGGTTGAGTCGAGCGTCTTGTCCGCAATCTGGAAAACGACGTTCATGAGTGAACGGTATTTCTGATCAACGGGAGATGTATAGAACCCCTCGCTCTCGTTCACGGCGGAATAGATCAATTCAGCCTTTTGTTCTGCCAGCTCCTGCATCTTTTTTGCTCCGCCCTGTTTCTTGACCCAGCGCAGTACCAGGTTCATGGCGTAGATGGAGAACACCGGAGGTGTGTTGTACAGAGAGTTGTTCTCGGCATGCACCGAGTAACGGAGGTAGGCAGGGAGCTGAGCGGGAGAACTCTGGAGGATATCGTCTCGCACAATTACCAGAGTAACGCCTGCTGGCCCCAGGTTCTTCTGCGCCCCAGCATAGATGAGCCCAAACTTTTCAACAGGTATGGGGCGGCTCATGATGTCGCTCGACATGTCGCAGATAAGTGGAGCTTCACCGGTATCCGGCCAGTCTACCCAACGGAGTCCACCAATGGTTTCGTTCGAGGTAATGTGCACATATACCGGGTCTTGCGACAGGCTCAGCGTCTCAGGAAGGGTTGTGTAGTTTGTCGAGGCGCCGTCGTAGGCAATGTGGGTTGCACCCAGCTGTTGTGCGTCCTGGTGAGCCTTTTTTGCCCATACTCCGCTAATTACGTAGTCGGCGGCGCGTTCCTTGGCGGCGAACTGCAGTAGGTTGAGCGGGATCATACCAAACTGCAGGGTTGCACCGCCGCCCATTAGAAGAATCTGGTAGTTTTCTGGCACCTCAAGCAGGGTGCGCACATTCTCAATACACTCGTTGTGAACCGCCTCGTAATCAGCACCGCGATGGCTGGCTTCAATGAGTGACATACCGCTACCGCGATAATTGACAATCTCGCGTTGAATTTCTTCGAGAACCTGCACCGGCAGCGTTGATGGGCCAGCCGAGAAGTTGAATTTCCTTTTCATGTGTGGGTATCCTTTGGGAACGATTCGCTATGCGTATCCTTGGGTGATGATACACAAGCTGGAAAATTGCGTCAAAGGGCTATGAAAGCGGTATACTCTTCCTGTAGCACTTTGAAAGGAGAGATGACGGTGAACACTATTGTGAAGCTTTCTTTGATTTTTGGCCTCATAGGGCTTGTTGCCGGTTACTTGCTTTTTGGCAGGGTTGGCGGCAGTTATATTTCTCCAATGGAACTGATCGCACCTTCATCGGATCTATTCTCAAGGCTTGGAAGGGCAGTGAGAGGCGTGGAAGAGGTTCGGCGGCAGGTACTCATTTCCGGTGGTGTAGGGGCACTGGCTGGTGCCGCGGTGGGGTTTATCCGCAAATAAGGAGCCGGTTCCATGCGGCGGATGGTCGCTTTTGTCACATTCATCCTCGTGTCACTCCTCCCTTTTGGGGAGTCCCTCTTTATACATGCGCAGGAAATAGTGCCGTACCGCATTCCAACCGGGGGTGAAGCATCTCCCGGTGAGCCGTCGGAAGGCTCGGGTGGGCGGTCTGACGAGTATCCGGGTACGCCGGATTCCCCTGGGATTCAACTGGTGCTCGAGTCGGTAACCGGGAGTCTCGAGCTCCTTACCGAGGCAGGCTGGACACGAGCCGAACCCGGATCTCTGCTCATACCCGATGACATGGTACGCATCTCCGGTGCAACTGAACTACGCTTCAGCGGTTACTCGGAGCCGGTGTATCTGTTTCGGCGTGGCAGTTATCGCGTGGGTGATGTGTACGCGGCTAAGCAGATTCATCAGGGAGTGGATATCCGTTCGCTCGGTGCCGAGGCTGGATTTCGGTTTCCGCCAGCGGTTGCGGAGCTTCTGCACGAGTATGGCATAGACCCACAGGGTGTCTTTGATATGCTAGAGCAAGGTTCAGGTGGGCTGTTGGCCGAGTTTCAAGACAGCCCGCTCGGCGCCTTGTTGGGGCTTCGCATTCCTGCATCCGAGGATCTCGTGGGTCTGATTGAGGTATGGAGTTCGGTGCTGCGGCATCAGATTGGGGCGGCTCTCGAGCGACTTGAAAGTATGCGCAGCCGACCCGGGGATCTGTTCTACCACGAACAGATGGTGTTGCATGCAACTCTGCTCATTGAGAGCTTTGCCTATGCAGACGCCCTTGAGCTCTTGCGGGGCTATGTTCGCACTATCGACAGAGACGACACAGCCTCCCTTCAAAGAGCCTACCTGCTAACTGCCTTAGCCTTTCATGGGCTCGGTAACCGGGGTGCTGCACACATGTACCTGCGGCAAACACGCGAGCTTGATCCGGCCTCCTCCATGGGTGACACCGCGCGTGAGCTGCTCGTCTCACTGTGAGCATTGAACCTGTGGGCCTTAACAGCATGAATGCGTGGCGGCGCCCAGCTCCATGTTCTACCTGTCTTCCGGTGCAGCACCGAGCAGATCTGCAAAGGCTCGCAGATGCTCAGGCATATCGCCGCCAAGCACCTGTTTGGTGAGCACCTTACCAAGCTGCACACCCTCTTGATCAAAACTGTTTACATTCCACAGGAAGCCCTGGAACATTACCTTGTTCTCAAAATGTGCAAGCAGGGCGCCAAGGGCCTCTGGGCTCAGCCGGGCTCCGTGAATCAGGCTGGAAGGCCGCCCTCCCGGAAACTGCTTGTTTGGGTTTTCGTCCTCCTTGCCACAGGCAAAGGCCACGATCTGGGCAGCAAGATTGGCGTTCAGTTTCTGTTGTCCGGTTGAACCCTGGAACTCAAGATCGTCACGCAGCTGGGACTCACGGAAGCCCACAAACTGGAGTGGAACAATGTCGGTTCCCTGGTGCAGGAGTTGGTAAAAACTGTGCTGCCCGTTTGTTCCTGGCTCGCCAAACACAAGCGGCCCGGTTTCATAGGCTATGGCCCCACCGTCGCGGCTGACCTGTTTCCCGTTGCTCTCCATGTCCAACTGCTGAAGATGCGCCGGGAAGCGCGACAGGGCCTGCGAGTAGGGAAGAACCGCCGTTGCCGGGAGCTTAAGCACGTTACGTTCGTAAAGACCAATTAGCGCGTCGAGCATGGCTGCGTTTGCACGAGGTGAAGGTTCCAACGCGGCCCTGTCGGCCTCATGCGCCCCAGCAAGGACTGCCGCGAATACATCGCTACCGAAGCACAAACTCAATACGACGCCGCCAACTGGACTGGTTGCCGAGTACCGCCCGCCAATATAGTCGTCAATAAAGAAGGCATCCAGGTAGGCATCGGACTTTGCAAGCGGACTGCTTTCTGAGGTGACCGCCACCATGTGTTTGCGCGGCGCTGGCAAGGCGCGGTCTCCCGAGCCTAGCTTTTTTACCACAAACTCTTCGTTGGTCAGAGTCTCCTGGGTGGTGCCGCTTTTGGAGACCAGCACGAACAAGGTCGTCTCCGGGTCTACCCGGTTCATCACCGCCGCGGCGTCGTCAGGATCGACGTTGGAGATGAACTCAGCTCTCATCTTGGGGGTATTGCCGTTGGCACGCACCCAGTTATCGAGCGCAAGGTACAAGGCACGCGGCCCCAGATCCGAGCCACCGATACCAATCTGCACCACGGTGTCAAACGGCCTGCCGGTTGAGCCCAGAATTCTGCCAGACTGTATCGCCGCAGCAAAGGCTCTCACTCGTTCATTTTGCTGCTGGTAGAACTCCGAGAGTGACCTGCCCTCGGACTGAACATCAGCACCGAGTCGGCCCCGGGCAAGCTGGTGAAGCACCATGCGATTCTCACCAGTGTTCATGATCTCACCATTCAGGAGTGCCTGGTACTTTGGAATGAGTTCCTGCTGCGTGGCAAGCTCCTCAAGTTTCGTGAGTACGGCCTCGCCTACAGCCTTTGCGGCGTAGTTGTACTGCAGCCCGCCACCGAGCGGAACTTCGTAGCGCTTAACACGGTCGGGTCCGTTTTCGGCCAGGGCCTGAGCTATGTCCAGCTTTGGTAGACTCAGCAACTCGAAATAGGCCTTGCATGTGTCCAGATTCTGATACTTTGGCATTTCGTCCTCCCGCTTTGGTGTGGTGGCCTATTTCTCGTGAAATCCGGCCATGGCGCGCATTTCATCGGCAGGGCCGCCCTCACCAGGCGCTTTTCTGTGTACTATGGCCGCTACCCCGGTCGCCAAACCATAGAGGTTAATAAACCCGGTGGCGTCGGCATGATCGTAAGAGCTTTCACCGAAGGAAGCCAGGTCTTCAATATACAAAGAATACGGACTCGTACGGCCAGCAACACTCAAGTTACCTTTGTACAGCACCATGCGCACCTTTCCTGTCACGTACTCACCAGCCTTAGCCATATATGCATCCATGGACTCGCGGAAGAGGGTGAACCACTTCCCGGCATATACCAGTTCGGCGTACTTCAAGGCCAGCTGATTCTTCATGCTCAAGGTGTCAAAGTCTAGGGTTATCATTTCAAGTTCGCGAAGCGCGGCGTACAGAATGGTTCCGGCCGGAGTTTCGTACACACCTCGGCTTTTCATACCAACAAGGCGGGTCTCCACCAGGTCGGTACGACCCACACCGTTCTCACCACCAATGACGTTCAGGCGGCTGAGGATCTCCAGTGGCTTCATCCGTTCACCGTCGAGCCCAATTGGGAAGCCGCGCTCAAACTCAATCTCGACCTCGGTTTCCTTATCTGGTGCATCCTTCGGGTCACGGGTGAGCAGGTACATCTCTTTCTTTGGACGATTCCATGTATTCTCGAGCTCCCCGCCTTCATGACTCATGTGCCATATATTCCAGTCGCGGCTGTAAATGTTCTCTTCCGAGATATCTCCAATGGGGATGTTGTTCTTACGCGCGTACTCAATGGCGGCCGAGCGTGATCGAATGTCCCACAGTCGCCAGGGCGCAATGACCTCAAGGTGCGGCGCAAGCGCCTTGTAGGTGAGTTCAAAGCGTACCTGGTCGTTGCCCTTTCCGGTACAGCCGTGTGCCACAGCGTCGGCGCCTTCCTTGAGGGCGACCTCGACCTGGTGTTTGGCCTGCAGGGGGCGCGCAATGGAGGTTCCAAGGAGGTATTTCGTCTCGTAAATTGCCCCGGCGCGCAGCATGGGCCAGAGGAAATCACGGGCAAACTCCTCGCGCACATCGAGTACATGGAGCTTGGAGGCACCGGAAGCCAGGGCCTTGTCCTCCATTGCATCCCAGTCTTCATCCTGGCCAACATTTGTACAAACACCGATAATCTCTGCACCGTCGTAGTGCTCCTTGAGCCAGGGAATGATGATTGAGGTATCCAGCCCGCCCGAATAGGCGAGTACGATCTTCTTGATAGGTTTGCTGCTCATGGTATGTCTCCTCATGACAAAAAATTGTGGTTCCGCACGCCTGAAACCATAGTACGGATAGTCGAACAACTGTTCGGGTTAGGTGCTGATTCGGGTGCCTATTGTATTGCCTAACAAACGTTGCAGGTCACCCGTGGAAGAGTAGCGTCCAATGACCACCGACGACACCCCCGCCGCGAGCGCTGCCTCGGCCGACCGTGTCTTGGGAATCATTCCGCCAGCAATGACTCCCGCCTCTATCTCACGCTCTATATCAGGCGGAGTTATGGCGCGGAGCACCTGGTCCTGCTTAAGAATACCAGGAATATCGGAAAGAAACACTAAGTGGTCGGCCTGAAGCGCTCCCGCTACAGCAAAGGCTACATCGTCTGCGTTGATGTTCAGCGGCATTCCTTCACGGGTAGTTGCACTTGATGCAATTACAGGAAGGTAGCCGGACTCGAGCAGGAGCTTAATAAGGCCGGTATCGACCTTTTCAATTCGGCCGGTTGCAGTTGTGTGTCCGGTTGCGTCAGTCACCGGTACGCCGACGATGGTAGCGGCGTCTGCCCCGCAGAAACCAACCGGTCGTACCCCCCAGCTCAGGAGCATTCGCACCACAGCCTTGTTCATTTTGCCTGCCAGCACCATGTCCACGACCTGCATTTCCTCGCTGCCGGTCATGCGAATGCCAGCCTCAAAACGCGCCTCAATGCCAAAAAGCTCCGACACCCGTGTGACCTCAGCACCTCCGCCATGGATGACAACCAGGCGTGTGGAGGGTGCCAGCTCAGCAATCTCATGCGTAAGGTCTTTAATAAGCTCGGTCTCAACGGCTCGGCCGCCAATTTTCAGAACTACTGTACTCTGTGTATCCATCTATGATGCTCTCGTTTTGTGTAGTCTCGGTCGTGAGATGCCTGCCAGCTGAGGCCGCTAAGCCTCAAACCTCGCCGGAAAGCGGTAACCCGCAGGTCTCTGGGAGGCCAAAGCGAATATTCATGTTCTGTACTGCCTGCCCGGCCGCCCCTTTTATCAGATTATCAATAGCCGAGAACAGCATGAGTCTGCCGCGGTCTTCCTGGAGGGCAATCACACACCGATTGGTACCTCTCACCATCCGTGTTTCCGGCAAGGTGTTGTGAAGAAGGTGAATGCAGGGTTTGCCAGCGTAGGCCTGTTGCAGGCTCTCTCGCACCGTATCCGCGGTTGCCCCCGGACTCAAATCAATAACTGTGGTAACGAGCATTCCCTGTTTCACCGGTACCAGATGTGGTGTAAAGACCAGATCAAGCTCGGTTCCGCTGTGGTCAAGACCTTGCTTAATCTCACCCCAGTGGCGGTGTGTTGCACCTGGCAGATATGGCGCAAGGTTCTCGGTGCGTTCTACATACAGGAGCTCGATCTTTGCCTTTCTTCCCGCGCCGGAAATGCCTGAAAGGGCGTTTACCACGGCGGTGCCACGCACGAGCCCCGCAGCGGCGGGTGGAATCAGAGGCAGGAGTGTCGCTGTTGGGTAGCAGCCGGGAACCGCAATGAGGTCGGCCGACTTGATCTGCTCGTGGTTAATCTCGGAGAGCCCGTACACCGCGGTATCAAGCAGATCCGGCCGCGGCGGGGCCGTGTTATAGGATGCCTCGAAAAGCGCGGGATCCTGTATCCTGAAATCTGCGGAGAGATCCAGTACAACGCTGTGACCAAAAAACGGTGCACACATCCTTGCCGACTCCAGATGAGGTAGCGCCGAGAA
>SLAA01000065.1 GCA_007127105.1 Spirochaetales bacterium
CATATACCTAACAAGGAGCACAACAACTATGAGTGCACAACAATGGCAGTCCCCTCCCGAAATGAGCATAGATACCGCAAAGAAGTACTTTGTTACGCTCAGCACAAACAAGGGCGAAATTGAACTTCAACTCTTTCCCGAACATGCCCCCAAAACCGTGAACAACTTCGTCTTCCTCTCGGAGCAGTCCTTTTACGACGGGGTCGTGTTTCACCGCGTTATCCCGAACTTCATGATCCAGTGTGGCGACCCCACCGGCACCGGCCGAGGCGGCCCTGGATACACGTTTGAGGACGAAACCAAGGGGAACCCCCTGAAGCATGAGGCCAAGGTGCTTTCAATGGCAAACGCTGGCCCAAACACCAACGGAAGCCAGTTCTTCATCACCCATGCCCCTCAGCCGCACCTGGACGGTAAACACACCGTGTTCGGTAAGGTTATTCGTGGTGACGATGTTGTAGACAAGATTGCACAAGGCGACAGCATTTCGGCTGTGAATGTTCGTGCCGAGTAGCCTCAACAATGTTGGCATGGGTCGCTTGCCCATGAGCGACCGAAGGGTGTAGGGTCGTAGTCTATGTTAATAACAGCCTTTATTGGATGGTCCGGTTGCGGAAAGACTACGCTCGTACTCAAAGTCATTGCCGAGTTGCGCAAACGTGGGTACCGAGTCGGTGCGGCCAAGTTTACGCACCATGATGTGCGGCTCGACACTCCCGGAACCGACAGCGCCCGCATGCGTCAGGCCGGTGCCGAGCAGGTGCTGCTGCGTGGCCCTGAAGAAAGCGCTCTTTTTCTGGATACTCTAGAGGTCTCTGAAGATGGGTTTCGAAATCTCTTCACTGGTTATGATGTCGTGATCGTTGAGGGTTTGCGGGCGGACTGGCCGGTGACTTTTGAGATAGCATCCGGGGCAAACGCCTACTCGCGGCTTAAATGCAGTCCGAGCGAGCTTTGCGGCCTGCTGACCGATGAAGCAACGGTGCGAGAGGAAGCCGAGTCCGACGGAGTGGCTGTGTACCCACGCACCGACGCCATGCCGGTGGTTGAGCGGCTCGTTGAACTGATAAACGCATTGTAAGAGTTCGGCGGGACAGGCAACCCCGCCGACTTGTTACCGTACCGGGCTGTACCGAACGCTTGGTGAGAACTGCAACTGGGTTGCGCCCGGCACTGCCCGGAGCAAGGTCAGGAAGCGTTCGGTACGCGGCTCAATGGTCATGGTAACGGGTAGCTCTACATCGCTCCGGACACCGCTCATTCTAATATCAATTTCCATTTCCATAGCCACATCAAAGCCATTTCCAATAAAAAGGACATAGGTCAAATCTACATCCTCGGTGCGGAACTCAATGGTGTCGCTGCCAGCAATGGTTTCTTCATGATCTGCAAAGTCGGCGCTGCGGAGTTCGCTTCCGAGTACGACCTCGAAATCCGGACCGCCTGGATGGTACGCATAGTAGAACTCGGACTCCTCAAGGCTGACCACACGCTCTTCGTGGTTGAGAAAGCGGGTGGGAATTGACTGCATGCGGCCGTTGCGCTGTGGTATTCGCACATCGAAATGAAGATGCGGACCTGAAGACTGCCCGGTATCGCCACTGTATCCTACCAGGTCACCGGCACGCACCTCGTCGCCAACCTGAACCGCGGCGCCGTTTGGTCGAAGGTGCACATAATTCCCAAAGCTCCCGTCGGAATGCATTACAAGGACGTAGTTTGCATCCGTGGCGTAGCGGATGCTCGGGCCGCCACGTGTTGAGTCCTGCTTAACCTCAACTACGACGCCTTCGCGCGCGGCATGAATTGGGGTGCCCTCGGCCATGTCAAAATCAATCGCGTAGGTGTTCTCACCATGGTGGGTAAAAGCACCGTAGTAACCCTGTGTCACCCGGTATTTTTCACCATGGGCAAAAGGCAAGAGATAGACATGGTTGTCGTCATGCTCCACTGTCCGTGGATCTCCGCGAGCATAGCGGTAACTGACGCTGTAGCCTCGTCTCCGTCCCTGTCCGGTGCTGTGCAGCCGGAAGAGAAAGGTCTCCTCACCATCCGGCTCAATAAGCCCGGCATAAGGTAGATCAACCGCCGCCTCCATATTAATGAGTTCACGAAACTCTACGTTGAGCCAGACAGGAATAATGTGGTTGTTCACCGCATAGAACTCATAGCCGCCGTCGTCGGATTCGCGAGAAATGAGTTCAACCTGCTGTTCAGCTGGAACGAGTTCCTGGGCCGGAGCGACCCCCGGTGATAGGAGGGCTAGAAACCACACTGACATGAGTGCCGCCGCTAATGGTAAGGCTTTGGGCTGTGCGCTCTGCAGGATTTTGTTCTGGAAGACTCGCATGTTCATGCCTAGTACTATATACACAGTCGTGTCGGGAACACAGCCCCATGAAGAACTCCGTCCAGGGCTCGCTCCGGATGTCGACCTTTGATTCTGCTCATGCTACTATAGGGAAGGTAGAGGGGTTTTGCCGTCGGCGTGCACCCAAAAACCAGGAAGAAGGATGGACTATGGCGCATTGCACAACGCCTGAGGCTGAACAACTGCTTGATAAAGAGATACCGGTACTGGATAAAGGTTTTATTCGGCTGGTTGATTACATGGGCTCTGACGAACGCATTGTACAGGCCGCGCGGGTCTCGTACGGTGCGGGTACCAAGAGTTATCGGGAAGACCGTGGGCTTATCCACTACCTGCTTCGCAATGCTCATACCTCGCCCTTCGAGCAAGTGATTCTGACTTTCCACACCAAGATGCCGGTTTTCGTTGCCCGACAATGGGTGCGTCACCGCACCGCTCGGTTGAACGAAATATCCGGTCGCTATAGTATAATGAAAGATGAGTTTTTCGTGCCGAGTCTAGATGACCTTGCCGCCCAGAGTGCGGACAACAAGCAAGGGCGTGAGGCGCAGCCCCTCCCTCCCGAACAGGCCCAGGCGGTGCGAGAAAGTCTGATAGAGGAGCAAGAGACCGCTTTTCGGCTCTATAGTGAGCGAATTGAGCAAGGGCTTGCCCGGGAGTTGTGTCGTGTTAACCTGCCTCTTTCCCTCTACACCGAGTGGTACTGGCAGATAGACCTGCACAATCTATTTCACTTTCTCAAGCTGCGCATGGACCACCATGCACAGGCAGAGATCCGGGCCTATGCAGAGGCAATGTTCGAGGTAGTCAAAGCAGTGTGCCCTTTGGCGGCAGAGGCATTTGAACAGCATGTCCTTGGCGCGGTACATTTTTCCGCTCAAGAGTTTGCAGCCCTCAAGCGGCACCTCGTTGAGACTGGCAACGAAGATTTCGACGGAGTGTCGGCTGCTGCCGATAAAGAAGGAATGAAGTCCCGGGAAACCGAACGGCTGATAGCTAAATTACGCACCGGACGCAACGTGTAATGGCCTGCACGGCCAAGACCGATCACAACCAGAGGAGCATGATATGGAAGAGAACAACGAAGTTGCCCTCAATCAGTACCTAACATTTACGCTAGCCCAGGAGCAGTATGCGGTGTCCGTTTCCAAGGTGATGGAGGTGCTCGAGTACACCAACATAACGAAGGTTCCGCGTACCCTCGACTTCATGCGTGGAGTGATCAACGTGCGCGGCAGTGTAATCCCGGTCATAGACCTGCGGCTCAAGTTTGATATGGAAGAAGCTGAGCGTACAATCGACACCTCCATTATTGTCATGAATGTAAAGGTAGGAGATGAGTCGGTTACCTTGGGCACCCTGGCGGATTCCGTGCAGGAAGTCATTTCGCTTGATCCGTCCAATATTGAGCCAGCACCCCAAATTGGGACCAAGATCAACACCCGTTTTATCAGCGGCATTGGTAAGCAGAATGACCGCTTTATCATTATTCTGGATATTGACGCGGTCTTCAGTGACCAGGAGATAGCCGCCGTGACCGGTGAGAAAACGCTCGAGGCGGCAAAAATCAAGGACGTGTAGGCTCGGCGGCACCGGCGTCGCTGAACAAGCGCGGGTGAGTACACAGGGGCCCCATGAAATACACAATTTCCTCGACTGAACTTGAGATCCGGGACGGGAAGTTCCGTTGCGCATGTTCTGTATCAGAAAACAATGTATTCCGCATTCACCTTCGAATGACGCCGCGTGGTGTTACCTCGGTTGAGGCAAGCGTGCTCGGCAGTTCCTACGCGGTACCGGCAGGGAGCTTTCACGCGGCTCCTATTCGCCAAGAAGCTATTGTTTCCAGCAGTGCCGACAGGGAACGCGAGGCGAGAATTGAACTTGCACCGGATTCCGATGGAGTTGCCTTGTACTCCGCTCATGGCGCATGTCTCAGGGCGTCCGGGGATGTGCTCAGGCTTCAGCTCTCTACCCCTGACGGTGCGTTACTGAAGGAACTGAGCTTTGGACGAGGCGCGAAGGGTGTAGAGATCCGGTGGAGCATAGGTTCGGGAGACCGTTTCTATGGGCTGGGTGAGCGCTCCGGCTTCTTGGACAAACGCGGCCGCACCTACCTTATGTGGAACACCGACGAACCCTTTCATCACGAGCTGCGGGATCCGCTGTATCAGTCGGTGCCGTTTGTAATTCACAGCATGGTTGCGGATCATACTACGCTCGAAGAGGAGCCGTCGCTCACTAACGAAGTGAATCCCGCAGCAGGGTCAAAGGCTGGTGCCGTTGGGCTGTTTCTAGATGATCCTGGACCTTCGGTGTTTGACCTGGGGGAGAGTGACCCGCGGTCGGCCGTCATTCGAACCGAGCGCAACGAAGCGGTACTCTACCTTTTCCCGCAGGAAGAGGTTTTCGAGGTAACCGCGGCCTACACCGGACTGACAGGCCGCCATGAGCTCCCGCCTCGCTGGGCACTGGGCTTCCAACAATGCCGTTACAGCTACTTCCCCGACAGTCGCGTTCTCGAGATTGCAGATGAGTTTCGTCGACGGCGGATTCCCTGTGATGTGATTTATCTCGACATCCACTATATGGATGGCTACCGGGTCTTCACCTGGGATCCCGACAGGTTCCCGGATCCGCAAGCCCTTATTGCACGCCTGCATGAACAGGGGTTTCGGGTTGTAACCATTGTTGATCCGGGCGTCAAGATCGATCCCGAATACGATGTTTACCTGAGCGGCAGTTTGCGCAACGCCTTTGCCCGCCGGGCGGACGGCACGGTGTATGCCGGTGAGGTGTGGCCGGGAGCGGCGGTCTTCCCGGACTTTCTGCGACAGGATACCCGCGCATGGTGGGCAGAACAGCATCATGCCTTGTTTGATGTTGGAGTGGACGGCATCTGGAACGACATGAATGAACCGGCAGACTTCACCGGCGACATGCTCGACCGGACGAAGTTCACTCCGCCAAGTGATGTGATGCTGGAAGGGTCGGCCGGACTGCGTTCCATAGACCGCTATCACAACGTCTATGGACAAATGATGTGCTCGGCCACCGCCGAGGCCTTCACAACGCAGAGGCCCGAGCTGCGGCCCTTCATGGTGACCCGGGCTGGCTACGCCGGTATTCAACGATTCGCGGCGGTCTGGACCGGAGACAACGACAGCACCTGGGCGCATTTGGCCATGATGATTCCCATGTTGCTCAACATGGGCCTGTCCGGAATTGCGTTTTGTGGTTCGGATGTGGGCGGCTTTCAGGGAAATGCCTCGGGTGAGCTTTTTGCTCGCTGGATGCTGAGCGCGTGCTTCACGCCGTTTTTCCGGGCTCATACATCAACCGGTACCCGTGATCACGAACCGTGGGCTTTCGGGCCGGAAGTGGAGGAAGTGTGCCGTCGAGCTATCTTGCTGCGTGGCCGACTTCTGCCCTACATCTACAGCCTTTTTGACGAGTACCGCCGAACAGGCAAACCCTTGCTGCGCCCCATGATGAGTGCCGACCCCGATGACCCGCGTCTTGCGGGCATGTGGAATCAATTTCTGCTTGGTGACGACCTGCTGGTTGCTCCGGTGCTTGAACCCGAGGCTCGGAGCCGGGTGGTGTATTTGCCAGCGGGATCCTGGTACCGTTGGGATGAGGTGTGTTTTGCTGGCGCCGACCCCGACGGTGCTGCCCAGGCTGCCGGGCTTGGCGCCGACCCCGACGGTGCTGGCTTGCCGTTCTACCAGGGCGGGCAGGAATACCTTGTAGAAGCTCCGCTTGAGCGGATTCCGGTTTTTGTTCGTGCGGGTGCGGTGCTGCCTCTCTATGCTCGGGCGCCCCAACATGATGCCGACTCCGGCGCGATCGACACCGAACTGGTGCTTGCCCTCTTTGCCGATGCCAGGGATTTCCACAGCGAGTTTGTGTTGTACGATGACGACCGAGAGAGCCAAGCCTACCTACAGGGTGAGCTGCGGAGGGATCGGCTGCGCTTTAGCGGGCCCGCGCCATATCAGCTTGAACTATCCACCGAGGAGGCCAATTGCGCCCGGCGCGCGGAGCGCTATAGGCTGCAGTTGTACAGGCCGGACGGCGGCCTGCAGACACGAGTGATACCGACTGAAGACGGCACCTACGTCCTGGACTAACTCCTGGACTAACTCCTGGACAAATTTCTGGACCAAGGGCCTCTGGCACCTCATTACAGGTTGATCTCAAAATTCCGAAACCATGCTCTTGCCTCGGCGGAAAAGAGATCAAACTCCGAGTCAAGCTGCCGGAGTTCCTGCAGCAAGTCCAATGAACCGTTGTGCTCTTCGGTTACTCTCATGATCTCGGTACACAGAGCGGATATTCGATGAGCACCTAAGTTCGCTGCCGTCCCCTTGATCTTGTGCGCGGCGCGTTTTGCAATGTCGGACTCACCATGTTCTACCGCGCGCCGAAGAAAGAGGAGTTCGGAGGGATATCGTTTGAGTGCATCCGACATAATCTCGGCGGCGAAGGCGAGATTGTTGTCATGGCGTTCGGCAAAGTCACGGCGGTCAAAGATCTTGACCTCATGGTCCGGCATCTCGTTCGGCTGGGTTTCGGTCATGGTAAGGGTCGTCGCTGCGCTTGTCTCTCCTGAGAACACCACCCGCCCGGGGAGATGCTTCTCGACAATTGCTCGCAGGTCGTGTTTGCGGAGGGGTTTTGCCAGGTAGTCGCTCATGCCAGCACTCATACAGGTGTCTTTGTCCCGTGACATCACGTTGGCTGTGAGTGCAATGATCGGCACCGGCTTGGCGTTGAGCTTGGCCTCATGCATTCGCATGTGGCGCGTGGTCTCAAGCCCATCCATAACCGGCATTTGAATATCCATGAGGACGATATCGAAATGTTCAGACCTGAAGAGCTGTAGCGCTTGTTGCCCGTTGTCGGCCGTCAGAATAGTGGTAGCGAAATCCTCAAGCATCATTTGGGTCGACCTGCGGTTGACCTCGTTGTCCTCTGCAACCAGTACCCGTAACCCGTGAGTACCCGCAGGGAGGGGCCTTGGCTTGGTCGTCGTGCCTGCATCGACCCATTTTGGTTCTTTCGGACCCCTGGAAGCAGCGGCAGATGAGGACAGCACAGCGGTGTTCCTGTCTGTTCCGGCAATGCATTCTTGAATACACTGGTCCAAAGCGCTGCGGCTCACTGGTTTTGGTAAAAACCCATGGAATCCAGCATCCTTGAGCCGTTGAGAATCCTCCGGCGACCAGTGCGAGCTTACCGCTATAAGGGGCAGTGAGGCCCACCGCTCCTGCATAACAATTCTGGCGGCGAGATCTATGCCATCCATATCCGGCATGAGATAGTCAATGAGGGCAATATCCAGGCGCGTACCGGTTGTTTCATACTCATTCAAGGTGCGCAAGGCCTGCGTCGCATTTAACGCGGTGGCAACCTTCATTCCCCAGCTGTGGAGATACTCGGTGAGAATGCGCGCACCGACGGTGTTGTCGTCAACGACAAGGGCATGGAGCCCTGCGTAACGCGGAACGAGATGGGCCTCGTCCGAGGACACGAGTACCGGAAAATCAAGCTCAAACGAGAACTCCGAACCGGCATCTTCACGACTCTTGACCTTGAGGTCGCCACCCATGATTTCAACAAGCCGACGGGCAATTGCCAGGCCGAGTCCAGTTCCACCAACCTTCCGAGTGGAGGAGTAGTCCACCTGGGTGAAGTGTTCAAATATGTCGGTGAGTTTAGATTTTGGGATGCCTATTCCCGTATCCTTAACTGAGAACAACAGGCGCGCATTCTGTCTCGCAGCGTCCAGATTTTTTAACTTGACCGATAACAGGATGTATCCTTTGTCGGTGAACTTGACTGCATTGCCAGCCAGATTAAACAAGATTTGGCGCAGGCGTAGATCGTCCGCCATGAAAAGAAGGGGTGCTGCCACGTCGTAGTGAGTCAGCATCTCAATCTCCTTCTCACGGCCGCGTGCCGACAGAATAGACATCACAAGATGGAGCTCGCGCTCCATGTTGCACTCACGCGGCGACAGCTCAAGGCGCCCTGCTTCAATGCGAGAGAAGTCCAGGATGTCATTGATTACGGCAATGAGTGTCTCGGCCGAGGCGGTAGCCATATCAATGTACTCGTGCTGCGCGCGGCTGAGCGGTGTATCTTCCAGCATGCTGAGCATGCTCACGACGCCGTTGAGCGGAGTGCGGATCTCGTGACTCATGTTAGCAAGGAACTCGCTTTTCGCCTTGGATGCGGCCTCGGCCGAAAGCTTGGCTCGCACCAGAAGCTCTTCGTCATGTTTGCGCTTAGTGATGTCGGCATAGATCGCGTACCCGCCGGTTACCTCGTCATCGACAATGACCGGGCCACCTTTCAGTAAAACCTGAATGGCCTTGCCGGACTTTGTGTAGCGGATTACCTCCAGCTCTACCGTCTCGCGGTTGAGAATGAGCCTGTCACCATAGACTACCTCGCGCTTTTTGGGATCAACCACGGAGTTGATTGGCTTGCCTGCCACTTCCTCCAACTCATAGCCAAACATGCTCGTGAAACGCGCATTAATGTTGACGATACGGCTGCTGGTGTCAAAGAACACCATGGCATCATTGGTGTTGGTAAAAATCGACTCAAAATGAGATTTCTGCGCTCGGAGTGCAGTGCCATCCCGTTCTCCTACAGAGAGATCGTGAGCGATGCGACAGGCCTCCGCGAGTTTATTCATAATGGGGAGCAGCTGCTCCACCAATTGAGCCTCAAGTGCCGCCTCCCTGCCCAGGAATAGAAAACCATAGCCAGCCAGTCGGAATGCCTCAACAGGTGGTTCGGCGTGTGTGAACTCCTGTGTTGCATGCGGGTTGTGTTCGGCAGTCACCAGGGCGCTATCTGCCGAGGCTACGTCCTCTAAACGCACATGGCTCGTGGCATCAGGGCTACAGAGCTGGGTGCTCAGCTCTTCGAGCATTGCCGCTGCAGCTCGGCAGGACGGACTTCTGGCACAGTGCAGCATCTGAAGGCGTGGATCCTCGCAGTTGGCGACCACTCCGACATAGTCACACGAGAGTACCTCAAGGAAGACCGGGAGTGCGTGGGCGAGGAGCTCCTGTTGTTGCCGGCTTGGGCCAATAGCGAGTGCGAGCTTAAGTAGGGCGTCGTTGCCATAGGAAGGAGTATCCAAAACATGCTCCTTGTTCTCGTGCGGCATAGTCCAGCACAACGCATGAACCAATGACTATCGGTGAAGGCGCCCTCTATAGTACCATACTCCGTGGCTGATGTGGCGGGTTCAACGCAAGAGAATGAGGGCAAATGCTGCAATCAACACCGCAGCGCTGCCGCTCAAGAAGTTCACCATGTCGTTGGTGACATAGCGGAATCCGCGGTCGGGTTTCCGACTCCGGTCGCCATCTACTGGAGCATCGTTGAAGGGGCCGTCGTCCTCGGCTTGATACTGAGCCTGAACCGTGGCTCCCAGAAAACTGTCCAGCACAGAGCCGACAAAACCTCCAAATCCAACCAACACAGCAAGGGCCGCTGCGGCCGGTTCCATCCCATAAACCACTACATGGCCTGCGCCGTATCCAAGTGCAATGATGCTGGCACCACAGGCTGCCGCGCTTAGTCCCAAGGGAGAGATAGCTCCCGAGCGCCCCGCTTTTACCGGCTCGCCACTGGTTATCAGCACCGGCGGATTCGATGAGAAGACTCCCAGCTCGCCTGCCCAGGTATCTGCATTTGCCGAGGCTATGGCAACCGCAAAAAGAACTCCCAACTCAAGACCGGGCATTGCCGCGTAAACCAAAGCAACCATCAAGGCTGGCGCCCCATTAGCAAACACTTGGACGTGGTCACGACGGCTTCCACGAAGTTGGGCTGAGGCAGTACCGCCCGCCGAGCCTCTCTTACCGGGAATGCAACTGATCGTGCTTGCGGAGACAAAGAAGAGAATCAAGAGAGTCCAGAACCACGGCCCACCCGCAAGGTAGATAAGGGTTCCCATGAGGAAGCCAGCGGTCGCGCCGGTTCCATCGACGCTCCGCTTTATGTAAGCAGTGGAGGCCACCAAGGCATTAAGAAGAGGAGCAATAATTTCTGGGTTCATAAGGGCAGTACCACGCGAGTGACCATAGCGGTCACCAAAGGAATTGTAAGATTATCTAACCCCCACGGGGTCATGATTTCGGTCGATGTAGCAACGAGCGCAATTATTCCGGCAGTTAGCAGTACCGGGGCACCGGTATTGGCACCTGCTATGAGAAACGCAGAGACGAAAAATACGGCCACCATCATTACTGCCACTCCGACAAAGGTCTTGTGCCCCCCGGGGGCCTGAAAGCTGGTGTGTCCGAGCTTCCTGCCTGCCAGCGCCGCAAGGCCGTCGCCATAGCCAAGAGCCGCCATCGCAACTCCTCCCTGAGTGAAACTCAACTCTCCTGCCCAACTCCAGAGAACCAGGATCAGCAGAGCAATCGGGAAGTATACTGTGCCGAGGTTCTTCTCGTGCTCGGGGTCTTCCATGGCAGCGAACAGATGTTTTCGGTACGAGATGTAGTTCAAGGCGACAAAGCTTAAGGGGCCAATGACGGCGATAAAGGTGTGCTCAAAGAAATACACAGCAATGAACCACCAGTGTGATACGCCGATATGCACGATCTTGCGGCTGGTGAAGGAACTGACGAGGCCCGTGCGCAAAAGGAGACCTGCAAACCCAAGGATGCCAAACACAAAGAGATAGGAAACTGCCAGGCCGAAAAACTGCGTCGTCACGATTCCGAACGAATATAGCAAAAAAGAAACGCATTGTGCATCCCCGGTGAATGGATTAGTATAGGAGTGATGACAAATACTGATAAACAACATCGCCTTGCGGTGCTCATAGACGCAGATAACACCCAGGGCTCAATTATTGAAGGTCTTCTCGAAGAAATTGCCAAATATGGCGTAGCAAGCGTTAAGCGCATCTATGGTGACTGGACCAGCCCGAACCTCAAGGGCTGGAAGGATGTGCTGCTTGAGCACTCGGTGCAGCCCATACAGCAGTTCAGCTACACCCAGGGCAAGAACTCTACCGACAGTGCCATGATCATAGACGCAATGGACATTCTCTTCACCGGTGCAATGGACGGATTCTGCATAGTCTCCAGTGACAGTGACTTCACCCGCATTGCGGCCCGCATCCGAGAGGCGGGTCTCACGGTCTACGGCTTTGGTGAGAAGAAGACGCCCAAGGCCTTTGTCGGCGCCTGTGACAAGTTCATATATACCGAGATCCTGCGGAAGGACATGCGTGAGAGCGAGTCCGAACCTCAGAGCGCCCCACGTCGCCCAAGTAAGGATCTGCGGAGCGACACCAAGCTCGTAAACCTGCTGAGGAACGCGGTTGAAGACTCGGCTAATGAAAACGGTTGGGCGCACCTCGCTACTGTTGGGCAGAATATTGCCAATAAGTCCTCCGAGTTTGATCCTCGCAACTATGGCTACGTCAAACTTGGTGAGTTGGTGAAAGCTGTCGGCCTCTTTGAGTTAGATGAAAGAGGAAGCGACAACTCACCGGCGCGCAATGTCTACGTCCGTGATAAGCGGCGTCAGTAGCATCGGCGCAAGTAGCAGCGCCTTCTTGGAATACCGAGTATGAGACTTCGACTCTTTGACTACCTGTCTTTTTTGGTGGCGCTCCTGGTGCTGGCGGCTTTCTGGGTCTTCGCGTATACCGATGCCGTGCGCGGGAATCAGGTACGCATACAGGCAGAGGGCCGTGACTACATCTACTCACTTGCGGTTGACCACAGTTTCTCGGTTGAAGGACCTTTAGGGCCAACCCAGATAGAGATCGCCAACGGTGAGATTCGCGTAATAGACTCACCCTGTCGCGACAAGATTTGCGTTGGTTCCGGTTGGGTCTCCCAGGCGGGTCAGTGGATTGCCTGTTTGCCAAACCGCGTATTTGTGCAGGTGCAGAGCGCGACCGAGGCCGATGTCGATGTCCAAACCTACTGATGCGTTGCGCAATGAGCGGTACCTCAGGCACTATGAGTTGCTCTCCGAGAATGCTCGCCATCGGTTGCTCAGCACTCGTTTCATTGTGGCCGGTGCAGGAGGTCTTGGCTGTCATCTGCTTGAACTCCTGGTTCGCATAGCGCCGGTTCAGTTGGAGATTTGGGACCCTGCCGTACTCGATGCACCAGACCTCAACCGCCAGGCTCTGTATACACCTCAGGACCTTGGACAACCCAAGGCCACGCTTGCCGTGGAGCGCCTGACCGCAATCAATCCCGGAATTCAGGCAGTCGCTCATGTGCGCGCCTTGAACGTCACCGCCTACAACGAGCAGCACCAGAGCCCACCGCATGCGCCGCAAGGTTCGTCGGCAGCCGCACCGCAGGCGGCTCACAGCGCCCTCCTTGACTGCCTGGACAGCTTTGTCGCCCGCGCCGGAATAGAGCCAATAGCACAAGCTCTTGCCGCCCCAATCTTCCACGGAGGCGTTGAGCTGTGGTATGGGCAAAGCACGACCCTGCTGCCCGGGTGTGGCTATTCTGACGCATTTGGCCCAGATTTTGCCGCCAGGGCACCTGCCGCAAAACCCATTCTGCCACATATCCCGGCGCTTATTGCGTCGTTGCAGGTGGCAGAGATTCTGGCCTGGTGCGAAAGCCCGGACTCAACACCACTCTCGGGCGTCTTGTGTGTATACGATGGGCGGCGACATCGACTCGATCACATACAATGGCGGTGACTTTCTTGACACCCGCGGTGCTCCGTTGCACTATTACTGCATGACGCGCATTCGCTATTTCGGCCCCCTCACGGAGCTCACTGGCACCAATGAGGAACACCTCAAAATTACCTTTCCGCTAACCGTTGGAGAGCTGCGTGGTGCCTTGGAGCAACAGCATCCGGCGCTGGCTGCGGAGAGTTTTCGCATAGCGGTAGATGCGGTCATTCGTGACACCGACACAACACTTTCTGCGGCCGGTGAGGTAGCCTGTTTGCCCGCCTTTGCCGGGGGTTAGGGGGCCTGTGATATGAGCATTTTTGTAGATGGCGGGGTCGATATAGCTATGGTGGCTCATGCGGTAACCGAACTCAATCGAGACCGTCGCGTCGGCGGGCAGAACCTCTTCGTCGGGCAGGTGCGCGCAGACAAGCACCCGGAAGGCGTGGTTACCGGCATAGAGTTTACCGCCCATAGGGAGATGGCTGACGCTGCAGTTTCTGCCTTTCTCAAGCGCATTGTGGGACATGACCATGTTGAGCCTGTAGGGGATGCGACAGCGCACTCAGGCGACAATTCTGGTACGGCACTCCCTCGTGTGTTCATTCGGCACGGACTGGGACTCATTCCTGTTGGCGCTTCACCCCTCTTCATCGCGGTTGGCACCGAGCGACGTGACGAAGCCTTCCGCTTGTGCCGGGAGATTCTAGAGGCACTTAAGTCGGAGGCGCCCATTTATGGCAAGGAGCTACTCGATAGTGAGGGCCACAAATGGAAAGTAAACCAGTAGTTAGGCTTCAGTGCTTTTCTATTGGCCTGGCTATCTTGCTCGGCCTCTTCATCATGAGTTGTGGTACAACCGCCACCATCCCTGAACCGACAACGGAGTTGGCAGACGGGTATCATTATGCAGAGCTGGAGCCAGACAAAAACGGATGGATTGCTACTCTTGAGATTCAGGTCAAGTCTGGTGAGATCCTGAGCGTGAGCTTTGATGAGGTGCAGCGTGAGGGTTACCTCCTTTCACGACGGAAGTCTGAAGACTCCGCGTACGCCGAGCAATGGGCGGCGGCAAGCGGAGGCCTGGACCAGTCTCGTGTGTACCCAATTATTGAACAGGAGTTTCAGCGCACCGGATCCCCAAAGGTTAGTGCTATCTCCGGCGCAACCGTGACCATAGAAAAAATGCAACAACTAGCCGACCGCATTATGGAAGGGCTGGGCGCAAAGGTGCCGCTTCATGACGGTCTGCATCGTGTTGAGTTGCAGCCCAACAACAATGACTATCCTTCTGCTCTGGAGGTGCAGGTGGCCGCAGGCCGTTTGTTACAGGTCAGCTACAACGGAGCGAGTGATCACGGCCTTGCCTATCCGACGGACCTTATCTACTCCAGAATTGAGGCACGGCTCAAGGCGACAGCAAATCCCTATGCGCTTGCCGGTATCAGTGACGCAAGGCAAAGGGTTGAAGACGCTCGGGTCTTGAGTGCGGCACTCTTTGAGTATTAGGTCGTCTTTCGTGAGTTCGTGACTAGGAGTTTCTGTAGTCCAAGCCTATGAGGTAGGTCTCAAAAGACTCCGCACGGCACGCTTTGGGCTTGAAGAGGCGACCGGTTCTAAACTGTCGGCGAAACTCCTTAAGCAAGTTTTGCTCCTCGCCACCCTGGAAAATCTTCACAACAAGGTGGCCTCCCTCGCACAGCATTGTGCCGCACAGGTACAGCGCATGCTCGGCAATGGCCGCGCTGCGTGTCGTATCCAGGCTTCGGTTGCCGGTAGTTGCTGGTGCAGCATCGCTCAGCAGTACGTTGTAGGGTCCGTGGGAAGCTATGGACTGCAACACATCCGGCTCATAGAAATCTCCGGTGTATACTATGGCGTTCTCAGGGCGCGAACTCATGGGACTCAGGTCTACAGCCACCACGAGTCCATGGGGGCCAACTCGGCTAGCGCTGAACTGGGTCCAACTCCCCGGAGCTGCGCCCAAATCAAGCACGCGAGCACCCGATTCCAGTGGGCGAAACTTGTTCTGAATTTCTTCCAGCTTGTAGACCGACCGGGCGGCGTAGCCCTCGGATTTTGCTCGCCGCCCAAAATGGTCAAGTTGCTTGTGTGGCTTGGGACTCAGAGTTTCAACGCCTTATCTATCTGTGCCTTGTTAAATCCAACAATCACCGTACCGTTGATATCGACGACCGGGACGCCCATCTGTCCCGATTTCTTCACCATTTCCTCGGCTCTCTGCATGTCGTCGGCCACGTTGTAGTCAGAGAACGGCACCTTGTTCTCTTTAAAGTAGTCTTTGAGTTTCTTGCAGTACCCACAGCTTGGGGTGCTGTACATCGTGACGGCCATATTTGGGTCCTTCCTGTTGAGTAGTGCGTAAAGGTGTAGAGCACCGCGCCCATTCTTTACATAGAGATAATACTATATAGAGTGCGTCTTCGTCAAGGAACATTGCTCTGTTGACCCCAAGCCCCTTTTTTCCGTACTATCTGGGAACATGAGTGCATCAACATCCCTAATTCGAAAGCCCTTTGTCTACAAGCAGTACAACGTTACCTTTGCGCTGATTATCGCAAATTTTCTCATGTTTTTTCTTACCACCACTATTCCGGAGACGCTTCGCGTTTTTGCCATGAATCCGCTCTACGTGGTTGAAGGCCGAAACTACTGGCAGCCGCTCAGCTATATGTTTATCCACGGTGGAATATCCCACATCCTCTTCAACATGCTGGGACTGTTCTTTTTTGGTACACAGGTTGAGCACCGGGTAGGCAGCACCGAGTTTCTTGTGTTCTACCTCTTTGTCGGTCTTGGCGCTGGCCTGTTCTCCTTGGCTTTCTACTGGTTCACGGGGCAGTACTTCGTGTTTCTGGTGGGAGCGTCCGGGGCGGTTTTTGGAACGCTCTTGGCTTTCGCTACCTTCTTTCCCAATGCCAACATCTATCTGTTTGGGATCGTGCCCATTCCGGCGCCAATCCTGGTCGTGGGGTACACCGCTATTGAACTGTTTTCGCAGTTCTCCGGAGGCCGGGGCAATGTAGCTCACTTTGCCCACCTTGCTGGCTTCGGCTTCGCGTACCTGTACTTTGTTGTGCGTTTAGGGGTGAATCCTATCCAAGTTTTCTTCGGAAGTCGTCGATAAGTACTTTATGAGGAATGGCCTTTCACTACTTATTCTCCTCCTCTTTTTCGTAGCCGAGGGAGTCGCTGCGGCACCAACTCGCCACGATGTAGAGTTATGGGTGGAGTTACAACCCATTGCCGGTGAACCGGACCCGGCGCCCATCAGCCGTGACGAGGCAGCTCGGCGTCTCCTCGAGGAAGCGCGCTTTGTCTTTTCGGGAATGCTCTATGGTTTTGAGTTTCGCTACGTGCCGTTTGACCGTGAAAGGGGTGTTGCAGAAGAGTTTGTGCTTAACCCTGTCGCAGAGATTCCATGGGGTGCTGATCAACTGACGATTTTGGATATACGGCATGAGGAAAACCTCATGTATGGCCGAATGCGATATACCCTGGCGGCACATGAAGAAACCCGACGAGATGCCTGGGCGAGGAGTTCAGTAAAAAGGGCCTCCGGATCTGGTTCCGCTCCTCGGATATTGGGGACCGGAGCAAAGCAGAACGCAATTGAGGATGCCCTCCGCAACGCCGTGCATGAATACCTTCGTGCTCGGGTGTATAACAAACCACATGAAGTTTCGGGGCGATTAGTTCTGTCCGCAGCCCCCCGGGTTATCCTGCGTAGCGGTGAGTATCAGGCCACGGTACAGGTGAAACTTGTCATACAGGATCTTCGCAGTTACGCAGTGTACTGAGTTACTACTCCACCGACATTTCTTCCAGAGAAACGCTCGTGCTGCGCATGAGCTCGCGAATGGGCTCATAGGGTTCGTCACCGTGTTCGCTCAAGGACTCCCAACCGTACAAACCACGGACAAGCTCTTGGCTCTCGGAATTTTCGCTTAATTGGAGCAGCGCATTTAAAATCTGCCGTTGTGCGGCCTCTGGGACAACGGGCGAAAACTGTAGCCCTCGGTGGGGAATTCTGTCGGTGCGCCCAAGAATTGATACCCGCTCAAGAGCAGCCTCAAAATCTTCCAACGCTGCGAGTTCTTCGCGCAGGTCCTCGGCTATTACGCCCACAGCTATCTCACCACGATACACCGCAGCTATGACCTCGGCATCATTGTTCTGCTCAATGAACGAGAAGCTCTCATCCTCGGAATCAAGGCCTGCTTCCCGCAGATGCATGAGCGGCAGAATGTATCCACTCAAGGTGCCTCGCTCGGTAATTGCCATACGTGGAGGAAGCGCCCCGGAGAGAAGGTCCGCCAGGGTTTCAATGCCGGAGTCTTCATGGGTAATGAAGTATGCCCTGAAGTAGCTTTGTCCGCCCTTCATGCCTAAGAGCGCAGCCGCTGAAATGCCTTGATCCGAAGCGCGAAGATACGCAGCCGCATTAAGCGTCGTAATATGTGCTGCCGCTGGCCGTTCTGCAAGCGCCGCGACTACCGACGCCTCGCTGTCCGCAATGCTCGGTCTGACATGCAGCCCAGTGAACTCGTAAATGCGTGCGGCAATTTCTTGCGCAGAGTCTCGCAGCCGCTCTGAGTCTCCATCCGGTGAGAGTAGCCATACAAGAGGATCTTGTGGTGTTCCGAGGTTCGCCTGCTCTCGGCTACAGCCAGGAAGCGTGAGGAGCGGTAGCATTGCCGCGATGGCAATGAAGATTACAGTTCGCCTGGTAATACTGCCCATGTGTATAGTCTACTCCTCAGGTGTGTTTGTATCGAGTTCGTAGTGTCTAATCTTGTTGAACAACGTCTTTCGGGTAATTCCGAGCTCCTCGGCCGCGTGTGTCCTGTTGTTCTCATGTCGCCGCAGTGCGGCAACCACGGCCTCGCGCTCAAGCTGTTCAAGCGTGCCTCTTGGCTCAGTGCGCGTCTTCGGAGTATGGAGATGAAAATCCCGCTCGTCGAGCTCATCACCCTCGCATAGAATGACCGCGCGCTCAACCATGTTCTCCAGCTCACGCACATTGCCTGGGAAGGCGTACTCCTTAAGAGCCTGGAGCGCCTCTGAGGTGACCGCGGTTATGTGACGGCCGGTACGTTCTGCAACGAGGTCAAGGAAAAGGCGTAGGAGTCCCGGAATGTCCTCCTGCCTTTCTCGGAGGGCAGGCAGGTGCACCCGAATGACGTTAAGCCGATAATACAGATCCTCTCTGAAACTTCCTTCTTGAACCATTACCTCAAGGTCTCTATGGGTAGCCGCCACAATACGGACATCAACCGGCACTAATCCAGTGCCGCCTAGACGCTGAATCTTACGCTCCTGAATAACACGGAGAAGCTTCACTTGTAAATGGAGAGGCATATCGCCCACCTCGTCCAGGAACAAGGTGCCGGAAGATGCTAACTCGAACATGCCCTCCTTGCGACGATCAGCACCGGTGAAGGCCCCTCGCTCATAACCAAATAGCTCACTCTCTATCAGTGATTCGGGTAGTCCACCAAGGTTTACCGCTATGAACGGTGCGTGGGAGCGGCGTGAGACGGCATGAATTCTACGGGCCAGCACCTCTTTTCCGGTGCCGCTCTCACCCGTTATGAGGATTGTGCTGTCGGTGGGGGCCGCCTTGCGCACAAGTGTGTACACCTGCCGCATGGCCGCATTTTGGGTCTCTTCAGTACCCGGGCGGCCAGTCTCATCCTTCACACTGGAAGCGGCAGCCGAGCGGCGTAATCGGTGGGCTTCCACCGCTTGCTTGAGCCGCAGGAGAAGCTCGTCGGGGTCAAAAGGCTTTACAAGATAGTCTGACGCGCCCAACTTCATTGCACGCACGGCATCCCTCACCTCGCCATGCGCCGAGATCATGACGACCGGTAGCGAGGGGCCCTCGGAACGGGTCCATTCGAGTACCGCAAGTCCATCTATGCCCGGCATGCGCAGATCCAACACCGCGGCGTCGAAAGTTTCTTCGGCAAGCACCTTGCGGGCGGCTTCGCCGTTCTCAACCGTACGGGCTTCAATGCCTTCCAGGCGGCAGTATTCGGCAACCGATTCACGGATGTTTGGTTCATCGTCAGCAATGAGAATCCGCATTGATCCCTATCCCTCCGGCTGTGTTCGTTGCTCTTGTGGTTGCGCATGCGTTCGGGCTCGAGGCAAGGTCACAACGAACTCCGCGCCACCCTCATGTGAGTTCCCTACCGTAACCTTACCGCCAGCTGACTCGACAAAGTGCCGAACCACTGCCAATCCGACGCCGCTCCCATGCGGCTTGGTGCTGTAGAACGCACCAAAAATGCGCTCCCTGTCTTTCGGTGCTATGCCGGCTCCGGAGTCACTTACCGAAAACCTGTAACTTCGTCGCAACTGTTGGAGGCTTATCCGCACTGGTTGCTCGGGAGAGGATGCCTCAATTGCGTTGCTGAGTAAGTTCTCCACCACCGAGCGAAGGCGGGTTGGGTCGGCATTCACAGGGGCGGGCCCCTCGGGTAGATTCACGGTGACTCGCTCCTGGTACGCACGAGCCGACTCCCGAAGAAACTCCACAAGATCTATCTGCTCAGGAGTGCCAACGCCAGAGCGCAAGAAGTTCCGCATTTCATCCACCAGCACGGCAATGCGCCCGGTTTCTTTTTCCAGCACATCAATGCCGGTTTGCACCTCGACGGTGTACTGAGCTTGCAGACGCTTGCGCAACAGCGCGGTTTGCAGCCGAATTGCGCCAAGGGGGTTCTTGATTTCGTGGGCAAGGGTTCGTGAGGCATGCCCCAACTCCACCAGTTTGCGACGGCGCTCCTCCTGTTCCGCAAAACCTTCAAGTCGGCTGTGGAGCATGATGGCGGCAAGTGAGAGCCCGGCCAGTGCGACTGCAAAGCCACTCAACACGAGGCGGCTAAATCGTTGTTCTGCCAGATGATCTGAGATATCATACTCTACCAGGACTATCGGTTGTGCCTGAACTCCACGCATTCGTGGGCCTCCCGGCATTGAAGAGGTGTCGCCGTTAGCAGGGCTTGGAGCCGCGCGCCCCATTGGCATGGTACGTCCAAGCACACGAACAACGCGGATACGTGGGGGTTCAGTGTGGCGCAATAGGCTGTAGCCTTCAGCTTCGCCGGGGTTAAGCTCTCCCGGAACGCTGCCATGTTGGAGCTGTAACTCGCCCAATGCGTTGTAAATGCCGAATCCAATGATACGGGGGTCAATCTCGGCAGGATCAATGGGGCGCCGTTGGACAAAGAGTTCAAGGATTGCTGCCGAGGCCTGGAGACTCTCATATTCCATCAGTAGATCATGGCCGTGAGAGCTCTGCCGAGACAACATAAGCAGTGCTGGAGCCATAACGAGTGCGGTTGCCGCTATGAGAAGAGGAACTGCAATACGACGTGTAAGGGACCGTCTTGTCCATGTTTCAATCATGAGGCATTATTATACCTACGATTCACTATTTTCGCCGGCCGTCCGCATGCGAAAAAATCCTATGTTCCCAAACTGGAGTTAGCTAACATGAGTGCTTTTGCAGAACTAGAACCCCGAAGTCTCTGGGCCGCCTTCGAGACCATTACCCGTATTCCTCGACCTTCCCAAAAGGAAGAGAAGGTTCGCGAGTGGCTGATACAAGAGGCCGAGAAGCGGGGCTTCTCTCACCGAACCGACTCGGTCGGCAACCTGGTGGTGCGGGTGCCTGCACGCCCCGGCAGGGAGAGTAGTCCAACCGTGGTGCTACAGGGACACATGGACATGGTCTGTGAGAAGAATCGAGCTGTTGAGTTTGATTTCAATAAAGATCCAATCCGAGTCGTGCGCGACGGTGATTGGCTTAAGGCAGACGGCACGACTCTGGGTGCGGACAACGGAATTGCGGTTGCTATGATGCTTGCGCTACTTGATGACAATGTGGAGCATGGGCCGCTGGAACTCCTGTTCACTATGGATGAGGAAAGCGGTCTAATTGGCGCTCTGCAACTCGATCCAAGCCTCATTAGCGGAAAGATATTGGTGAACATAGACAGTGAGGATGAGGGCGTGGTTTGCATAGGCTGTGCCGGAGGCAAAAACACAGAGGGTGAAGTGCCGCTCCTCACCGAATCTATACCGGGGAAGACTACGAGTTACGAACTTGAGGTACTTGGCCTGAATGGCGGGCACTCCGGTACCGAGATCCATGTGGGGCTCGGGAACGCTATATCCCTGTGTGCGCGTGTGCTCGACCGCCTTGCACGCACTGCACCCCTGCGAATCTCTTCTTTAAGCGGTGGTGATAAACACAATGCAATTCCACGTGAATGTGCGGTTGTGCTTTCTGTGCCACAGGAGGCTGGTGAGAAGATCAAGACCCTGGTCGCCGAGATGGAGCAGGAAATTCAGAGCGAAGTAGGGGATATAGAACCAAACCTGCGGATTACCCTGACTGAGACAACCCGTACAGCCGCTCCCGCAACGGTGCCAGACTCAAGTGCCGCAATCATCCGCACCTTGCTTCTGGTACCGCATGGTGTGCTGGGTATGAGTAGAATTGCCCCGGGCGTTGTTGAAACCTCAAGCAATCTTGCGGCAGCCAAGATAGAAGGGAAGTCGCTCAAGTTGCTCACGAGTCAACGCTCAAGTGTGGCAAGTCTCTGTAACGCGGCTTCGGAGCGGGTGCGTGCAGCGGTTGAGGCAGCGGGGGGCTCGGTGCGTTATGCAAGTGAGTATCCGGCCTGGCGACCCAATCCGGACTCGGCTTTGCTTGCACAGTGCCGAGAAGTATATCAAGAGATGAATGGCACCGAAATTAAGGTGGAGGTGATTCATGCCGGACTTGAGTGTGGTGTCATAGGCTCCAAGATTCCGGGCATGGAAATGATCTCCATTGGTCCTGACATTCGAGGCCCTCATAGCCCGGATGAACGCCTGTCAATTAGCTCTGCGGTCCGGGTGTATGAGTTTCTCAAGTCACTACTCGGCCGGTTCTAAGCGAGGTCTTTGTTGCACGAAACGCGATCCCGCTCGATATTTGAGTTTGATATCATTCTCTTTCTTTCGGTTGTGCTGCTAACGGTAGTAGGCATTCTCTTTATCTACTCGAGCGGCGTGACCTCGACCGGTATTGTGTTCTCCACCGAGTACATCCGGCAGATTATCTGGGCCGTTGTGGGCCTGGTACTGATGCTCACCGTCGCGTTCACCGACTACCGGGTGTTTCGCGATGCTGCGGTCTATCTGTTTGCGGCCATGATTCTGCTCCTTGTTATTACCTTGCTATTTGGTCGTGTGGTTAATGGGGCCCGTCGCTGGCTTGGGCTCTGGGAATTTGGTATACAGCCTTCGGAGTTCACTAAACTCGCGCTCATTCTTGTAGTCGCCAGGTATCTGGACCACGTGAAGGACGGTATTCGCAGACTCCCTATCTTCATCCTTGGTATGCTCCTTGTTGTTCCTCCAACCGCGCTGGTGCTGGTCCAGCCGGATCTTGGCACCGCGGTTGTCTATTTGCCACTGTACCTGGTCATGGCATTCGTCGCTGGAGCCAAAGCCGCCCACGTCGGTTTCTTTATCCTGAGTGGGATGTCGGTACTGATCTTCACGCTGCTGCCCACCTATGAGCAGTTTGTGCTTGATCGTCATTCACCTCTCATTGCGATACTCAGGGAACCTGGGCCGGTTAGCATCTTGCTTGGTACCTTGGTACTGGTCGTTGTGCTGGCGATTGTCGGGCGCATTGTGACGAAACGGCGCTGGTTCTCGGCTATTGCTTACGCTGCATCTATTCCCGCAGTAGGCGTGTCGGCCTCGATATTTGTGCGTGGGTTTCTCAGGCCCTATCAGCTCATGAGATTGGTGGTCTTTCTAGATCCGAGTATTGACCCACGTGGTGCTGGCTGGAACACCATTCAGTCGGTCACGGCCGTCGGGTCCGGCGGTGTTTGGGGAAAAGGATATCTACAAGGTACCCAAAGCCACTTTCAGTATCTCCCGCAGCAGAGCACCGACTTCATCTTTTCCATTATTGCCGAGGAGTGGGGCTTTATCGGCGCATTTGGCATCTTTGTTCTGTTCTTCCTTATTCTGTTACGGGCGGTCCTCATACTTGGCTACGCCAAGGACTCCTTTGGGGCTTACCTTGCGGCTGGGGTAGCAGGGTTGATCTTTACACACTTCGTGGTCAACATCGGCATGGCTATGGGTATACTGCCCATCACCGGCCTGCCACTCTTCTTTCTATCGTATGGTGGTTCGCCGTTATGGACCGGGATGATTGGCGTGGGCTTATTGCTCAGTGTCTACAATCGGAAATATCGTTAACGCAAGAACACAAAATGGATAAGGCTGTAGGCCAGCACTACCGAGAGTATCAGCACCACCAGTATTGGGCCAATGACCTGCACCGCCGCGAAGAGCCAGGCAAAGGTATCGCTTCGCGCGGACTGCTTGTCGTTCACGCGGTCTGACTTCCGAGCGCGACGTCTATTCATTCGGATGAACAAGGTGGCAGGCGGCATAATGCCCCGAGGGTGTTGGTTTAAGCTCCGGTACCACGCTCCGGCACACATCCATGACATAGGGGCACCGGGTGTGAAAGGGACACCCAGCCGGTGGATTTGCGGGACTCGGAACGTCGCCCTTGAGAATTATCCGTTGCTTCTTCACGCTGGGATCACTGACTGGAATGGCCGACAACAATGCCTGGCTGTACGGATGGAGCGGCTCCCGATAAAACTCATCTTTGTCCGCTACCTCAACAAGTTTGCCAAGGTACATTACGCCCACCCGGTCTGCCATGTGCCGGACCACACTAAGATCATGGCTTATAAACAAATAGGTGAGCTTCAGGTCGTCTTGCAGATCCTCAAGGAGATTAATGATTTGACTTTGAATGCTCACATCAAGTGCCGAGATGGGCTCATCTGCAACAATGAACTGCGGGTCCAGCGCAAGAGCTCGGGCTATAACCACCCGCTGCCGCTGTCCCCCGGAGAACTCGTGTGGGTAGCGCCAGCTGTGGTAGGACTCAAGTCCGCACCTCACCAACAGCTCCTCTACGCGATCCTGAGCCTCGGCCCCATGTGCTATGCCGTGCACCTGAAGAATTTCCCGAATTGCCGCGCCAACCGTCATTCGCGGGTTCAACGCGCTGTAGGGATCCTGAAACACAATCTGCATTGATTTCCGCAGGCGCCGCATCCGGTCGCCGGACGCGGCCAGCACATCCTCACCATCGTAACGGATTTCGCCACCGGTTGCCCCGGTTAGCCGCAGGATGGTTCGACCCGTGGTACTCTTGCCACAGCCGCTTTCTCCCACCAGGGCAAAGGTTTCCCCAGATCGAATGTCAAACGAGACACCGTCGACGGCCTTCACATGGCCGATCACCCGGCTGAGCACCCCGGTACGGATAGGGAAATATTTCTTCAGATCGCGAACCTCAAGCACCGCGCGTTCCGGTGACAAACCTGTACTCATTCCTGAACCTCCGGTTTTGCAGGAAATGCTGCGTGTTCCTCGTGCAACCAGCACCGAACCGTGTGCCCCGATTTCAACTCGGTCTTGGCGGGCATCTTCTGTGAGCAGATAGGCATGGCGTGGTCGCAGCGTGGATGAAAGGGACAGCCGGGAGGCATATACAGTGGGTTTGGCACACTGCCGCGAATAAAGGGCAGACGCTTCTTGGCACTGTCCGTACGTGTGTCTTGATCCGCGCTTGGGCGTGAGCCGATAAGCCCCTGTGTGTATGGGTGCTGTGGGCTGTGAAACAGCGTAACTACATCGGCCTGCTCTACGAGTTTACCTGCATACATGACAACGACACGGTCGGCCATCTCTGCAATGACGCTTAGGTCATGCGTGATAAAGAGTATCGACATACCAATGCGTTCACGAAGATCCCGCATGAGTTCAAGGATCTGCGCCTGTATGGTTACGTCCAAGGCGGTGGTCGGCTCATCTGCTATGAGAAGCCGTGGATTACAACTCAGCGCCATCGCGATCATGGCGCGTTGCCGCATGCCTCCCGAAAAACGGTGAGGATACTCATCAATGACTTCATCGGCCCGAGGAATACCAACCAGCTTCAGCATATCTATTGCTCGTGAACGCGCAGCCGAGCCACCGAGCTTCTCGTGCAGTTGGATGGTTTCCATGAGCTGGTTGCCAATTGTATAGACTGGGTTGAGGCTGGTCATTGGCTCCTGGAAAATCATGGCAATCTCATTGCCTCGAATTTTCCGGATTTCCTCGGGAGAGAGCTTGAGGAGGTCGCGCTCTGCAAAAAGAATTTGCCCGCCTTCAATTACGGCTGGAGGGGTGGGCAGCAACTGGAGAATACTCAAGGATACAGCAGTCTTGCCGCAGCCGCTCTCCCCGACGAGGCCTACCACCTCACCTTTTCCTATATCGAACGAAACATCATCAACGGCGCGTACCGTACCGCCTTCGGTCTTGAAGCTGGTCTGCAGCTGCCGTATCTGGAGTAGTGGATCCATGAACTCCCCTTTTATCGGGTTTTTGGGTCAAGTGCATCACGCAGACCGTCACCCACCAGGTTAAAACCAAGAACCATAAACAGGATGGCCAAGCCCGGAAAGGTAGTCAGGTGATGTGCTGTGCGAATGTAGGCTCGGCCGTTGCTCAAGATAGCGCCCCACTCAGGAGTCGGGGCCTGAGCACCCAGGCCAAGAAAACCGAGTCCCGCCGCCCACAGGATTGACGTAGCAATTTGAAAGGTACTCTGAACAATGATTGGCGCCAGGCAGTTTGGCAAAATTTGGCGGAAAATAATTCTGGTGTGCCCAAGTCCGGCCGCGTGCGCCGCCGCAACGTAACTCTGTTCCTTTATGGCAAGCACCGACCCCCGCACAAGCCTGGCATACACCGGGATACTTGCCACACCGGTAGCTATCATGACGTTCTGCACACCCACACCCAGTACCGTGACCACAACAATGGCCAGAAGAATGCCGGGGAAGGCAATCATAATGTCAATGAAGCGCTGAGTGAGGATGTCTAACTTTCCACCGAAGTATCCGCTAATGGCACCGATTGGAACGCCAATTGATACCCCAATGAGTACCGAAATGAGGCCTATGTTCAGTGATATTCGCCCTCCGTACAGCATGCGGCTGAAGAGATCGCGGCCCAACTCATCGGTTCCCATTATATGTTCGCTACTGGGTCCCTGGAGGCGGTTGCCCAAGGCTGTTCTCAGGGGGTCATGGGTTGAGAGGAGTGGGGCAAACACCGAAGCTGCGACAAAGCCCCCAATGATAATAAGACCCACCACCGCCGCGCGGTTTCGCAGGAGATGGCGCCCCACCTCGGCAAACTCACTTGTTCGTTTGCTTTTTGTCGTGGGCCCTTGAGCCTCGGATGGATCTGACGTACCTGATCTTTCGGCGGCTATAATCGAGCTGGTCTCGTAGTTCTCGGTTTGCATGGCTTACTCTCCGCTTCCCGACTGGTAATGTATTCGTGGGTCAAGGAAGGCATAGATGATGTCTACGACAAGGTTGATCAACACAAACAGGAGCGCCAACAACATAACCGTACCTTGTACTACTGGATAATCCCGCCGGAGTATTGCATCCACAAGGAGTCGCCCAACACCCGGCCACGCAAATACCGTTTCGGTAAGAACTGCTCCGCCAAGGAGTATACCGAACTGCAAACCAAGAACGGTTACGACCGGAATGAGAGCATTCTTGAGCGCGTGCTTGTACACGACAACTCGCTCATGCAGTCCCTTGGAACGGGCAGTTGTGATGAAGTCCTGTCGCAGGACGTCAAGCATACTAGAACGGGTTATACGCGCCATAAGGGCAGCACTGGCGGTCCCCAGTGTGATGCTGGGAAGCACCAGATGCTGTACCGTACCGATGCCGGTAGCTGGAAGCAGTCGCAGTTGCACCGCAAACAACAACTGCAGCATGAGCGCCATCCAGAATACTGGCGCGGCCACTCCTACCAGGGCAATGAACATGCTTGCGTTATCGAACACCGAGTTTCGTCTTGTTGCCGACACTATTCCAGCCGAGACGCCAATCATGGTCGCTATCACAAGCGCTATAGTTGCGAGGAGCATGGTGCGCGGGAACCGTTCGCCGATCTCGGTCGTGACCGGACGCCCGCTGAATACCGAGTTCCCAAGATCGCCTTGCATGAAGGCTACAATGAATCGCCCGTACTGAACCGGTAGCGGTTGATCCAGGGCGTAACGTACGCGCACCTGCTCAATAAACTGTGGAGTTGCATTTACTCCTGCCATTGCGCGGGCGGG
>SLAA01000191.1 GCA_007127105.1 Spirochaetales bacterium
ACTCTCATTTGAGAACATGTACAACAACGACTTTTTGCTAACATGGCAGAAGAGCAAGGACGAGCTCACTGCTGTCTTGACCGTGGCCGAAATCCTACGGCACATGCGCTCAGCCAATATCTCACCACGGGTCTTTGACTCCGGTCTTGCAGTCTCGTTGTTTCGTGACAACTCAACCCGTACCCGCTTCAGCTACGCAAGTGCCGCAAACCTCCTGGGGCTGGCGGTACAGGATCTGGACGAGGGCAAGTCGCAGATTGCTCATGGTGAAACGGTGCGCGAGACCGCAGTTATGATCTCTTTTCTTTCCGAGATCATTGGAATTCGTGACGATATGTACCTTGGCGCAGGACATGAGTACATGGTGGAGGTCGGCGAGGCTCTCACAGATGCGCACAACGAAGGCCTGCTTGAGCGGCGCCCGAGTATTGTGAATCTGCAGTGCGACCGGGATCACCCGACGCAGTCAATGGCGGATCTCCAGCATCTCATTAACGAGTTTGGCGGTGTTGAGCAGCTCAAAGGCAAGAAGATTGCAATGACCTGGGCCTACTCCCCATCGTATGGAAAGCCGCTCTCGGTACCACAGGGCATTATCGGGCTTTTTACCCGCTTTGGAATGGATGTGCACTTAGCCTATCCTGAAGGCTATGGACTTATACCGGAGATTGAGGCGCAGGCGTCAACGTTCGCGTCCGAGTCTGGGGGGAGCTTCACCAAAGGCAACTCAATGGAAGAAGCATTCAAGGATGCCGATATCGTTTATCCCAAAAGCTGGGCACCCTTTGCGGTAATGCAGCGTCGAACCGAGTTGCTCTCCAACCGGGACTCACAGGGGCTGACCGAGCTCGAGAAAGAGTGTCTCGCCGAGAACAAGAAACACCTCGACTGGGAATGTACCGAAGACAAAATGAAACTGACCAAAGGTGGAGATGCACGATACATGCACTGTCTGCCAGCTGATATTTCTGGAGTGAGTTGCACCCAGGGTGAGGTTGCCGCCTCGGTCTTCGAGCGCAAGCGCGCCGCCACCTATCGTGAAGCCGGATACAAGCCGTATGTTATTGCAGCCATGATGATGCTCGGGAAGGTACAGAAGCCCCACGCATTGTTGGAGCGCATACTCAAGAATGAGGGCCCACGCTGTCACGGCAAGGGATAGAACGGAGGTAGCTGGCTATGAGAAAGGTCAAACTCGTTGTCGTGCTTTTGCTGAGTTTTGCACTCGTCATGGTTGTTGCCCAGAACACCGCGCCTATAGAGGCGCGGTTTCTCTGGTTGGCAGCGGAAGTTCCGGCAATACTCCTGTTGTTTCTTACGGCCGCTGGTGGTTTCGTGGTTGGAATTCTGACCTCACTGCTTGTCGGTCGGACTCGACACAGGAAATAGCGCGCTCACTCCTGGTGTTCGTACACCTGCACAAAGAATTCCCCATGGTCTTCGGCAAAATAGCCCCTAACTTCCAGGTTGTAGGTACCTGAGGCGGAGGGAGAAAAACGCAGCCGAGAGTCGGTTCCTTCACCTCCGTCGTCATCCTCAGCGATATAGGCTCCGTCGGGACCGTAAAGGGTAAGCACGGTGTCAAAAACCGAGGACCCAACCTCAACCGTAAAGGTACGCCCTTCCCTGAGCGGTATACCAAAGCTGACCGGTTCACCAATAAAGGCTCCGGTTGCACGGAATATCGACTGTAAGAGTGGCGGCTCCGCAAGGGTGAGCGTATAGATCCCAAGCACCTCACCAAATCCAAAACTGCGAGCCGTCAACTCATATACCCCAGCCACCGGTGCCGTCATGGTTAACAGGGCATTGAGATTCCCCCCGCTGTCATCGTCACTCCAGTAGTTGCCATCCGGCCCATGAAGCTCAAGATAGCTATCAAAGTCGTCGGACTCCATGAGGACTTCCATCCGCTCCCCGGCTCCCAGTCGGAGCCGGAAGGTGTGTGCGGTCTGATCAAGCTCAAACCCGTACGCTCCGGGTTTCTCCAGAAGCATATCGGGTCGGTAGTCCCCGATTCCCGGAGGTATGGCGAGCGCCTCGGCCGTCAAGGTATAAGCGCCGGTACTTCCGGAGCTGAAGCTCGTAGCTCCAATGAGGATTTGGGTTCCAGGCAGCCCCTGTACTCGAAGGGCGGAATCGGTACTGTCACCATAGTCGTCATTGTAGTCCTGCGTCCCATCCGGGTAGTACACCACCAGCACCGTGTCAAAGTCACCGCTCTGGAGTTGCAGAAATGCCCGCCCTGACTCCGGCAGCGAATAGCTGTACCAGTTCACGTAGGTCTCTGAACGAAAGAGAGGGGCCTCAGCGGTCAAATGTCGATTCTGTGGCTGACCGGCCTGTAACTCTGCAGCCGGAGCAACCAGGTCTGCCATGAGAAGGTAGGAACCATGGCCTTCTACGGACTCGGCGTCACTCATGAAGCCCAATGGTGCAGAAACAACCAAGGTGTATTGACCCGGCGCCACAGCAAAAAAGCTCATAGAGGCCGCCCTGGGGTTGTACTCACCTTGAAATGAGCTCCCATCTGGGCCGAGCAAGAGCAGACGGGGTGAGAAACTCAAGCTCACCGCCTCGATATTCAGGAGTCCCGCAGTTGGAACCGCAAGGTGGTACCTTGACTCCTGTGAACTGTCTCTCAATGCAGCATTACTCCAAAGAAGTCGCTCGGTCGCGTCCAGCGTAACGCCCGCCAGAGCCATGAAACACAACAACAGTGCTACCCGCATTTTCATCTCCTCACCTCCCTCCACATCACATCACTGAGATTATAGACCAAGACTCCGTACAATACAGAGAAATCATTGATATGGACCTGCCCATTGACAGCCCCCCTCGCTCAAGGTACACATGCTGCAATGAGTTCTGAATCGTACGATGTCGTTGTGGTCGGCGCTGGCCCGGCGGGTCTTATGGCCGCCGGTGCTGCTGGGGCGGCCGGGGCTCGCGTGTTGCTTCTGGAGAAGAACCCTGAGCCGGGACGCAAGCTTCTGATTAGCGGCGGAGGCCGCTGCAACTTTACCAACGCTGAAACCGACATGCACCGTCTCGTTTCCCGATACGACACCGCCGGAAAGGCGCTGTTCAGCCCTTTTGCTCGAATGGGTCCAGCACAGGTGCTTGAGTTTTTCTCCTCCCTGGGCATGCCGTATAAGATCGAGGACAACAAGCGCGCCTTTCCGCGCAGCGACAAAAGCAGCTCGGTTCTCCAGGTACTCCTGCACTACATAGAAAAAGGCAATGTCAAACTCCGTACCCGGACAACCGTCAGGGGGCTCCACCACGACTCGGGGCGAGTACAGGGCTTACACCTGAATGACCACGACATCAATGCCGAGAGTATAGTGGTTGCTACCGGTGGCTTGGCTCGACCGGACACAGGCTCCACCGGTGACGGCTTCTCCTGGCTCGAACAGGTCGGACATAGTATTGTGCGGCCTGAGCCATCTTTAGTGCCGGTAGTGGTCGCGGAAGACTGGGTAAGCGATCTACAGGGACTTGCATTTGCCGATATCCGAATCTCGCTGCGGCTCGGTGACAAAACCGTTAGCAAGACAGATGGCAAGGTATTGTTTACCCATTTCGGGCTGAGCGGGCCGGGCATTCTCAATCTGGCCACTCGCATGTCGCAAGCGGCAGCGGAGGCTCGAAGGATTGGGGGGCCTGCGCCGAGTATTTGCTTGAACTTCTTCCCCAGTCTTGACGGTGGCTCTCTGGACCGGCGACTTCAGGATGAGTTGAACGCATTCCCAAGGCGTCTGCTGAGAACCATCCTGGAATCCATGCTTCCTCCACGGCTCGCACGCCGCGTATTGGTAGAAGCCCTTGCCTCCACCGGGACCAGCAACGAGATAACGGCGAGCGAGGTGCCGAAACAACTGAGAAAGCGCATTGTCACGCTTATGCAGGACTTCCGTCTGACCTACCGCGAACTGCAGTCCGAGGACTGGGCCGTAGTCTCGAGTGGAGGAGTACCTACAGACGAGGTTGATTTCCGCAGCATGGAGTCAAAGCGGATCGCTGGCCTCTTTGTGTGCGGCGACATGCTCAACATTAACCGCCCCTCAGGCGGATACAGCCTCCAGATCTGCTGGGCAACCGGCTATGTCGCGGGGCTTTCGGCTGCGGCTGCGGCTGCGGCTGCAAGGAACGCCTCAGGTGGCTGAGCAGTCCGTGCCGAGCAGCCAAGAAAAGCGAGCAGCAAACCGGAGCTATCGGCAGCTGCGGAAGCACCTCAACAGCCTTCCTATAGCCTTTCCGCGCACCCTTTTGGGAGCCGAGCTCCGCATCCTGCGCCACCTTTTCTCTCCAGAGGAAGCACGGCTGGCCCTTGCCATGGACCACCTGCCGCGCACCGTCCATGAAATTGCAACTCGAACAACCTCCCAGCACATAGATGCTTCTCCACCGACAGCCGAGATTGAGTCGCGGCTTCGCGCCATGGCGTCCAAGGGGTCAATCCTGCGCCGCACGGTGGAGGCCGCCGGTGCGGACCTTTCCACAGACCTCAACTCTGCAGATACCTTTGCACTGCTTCCCTTTATCGTAGGTATGTTTGAGTTCCAGGCCGAGCGACTCACACCCGAGTTCGTCAAGGACAGTACCGACTATATGAAGCAGGGCTTTGCCTTTGAGTACTTGACCACCGCTAAACCGCAAACTCGGATCATTCCGGTAAACCGCGCACTGCCACAGACCAACAAAATTGCGGCGTATGACGAGTTCGAACAACTCATACGTGCGGCCGAGGGTCACATTGCGGTTGCACGATGCATCTGTCGTGTAACCGCCGATATGAACGGTAAGCCATGTAGCCACACAGAACGTCGCGAGCTGTGCTTGGCCCTCAACGACTTTGCGGATACTGCGGTGAGAGAGGGTTGGGGACGAGCCCTCACAGTACCTGAAGCCCTTGAGTGTGCACACCAGAGTCTTGGTGAAGGGTTGGTGTTGCAGACATCAAACGAGCTGAGTCCGCACTTCATCTGCGCCTGCTGTGGTGATTGCTGCGGGCTACTGGCCATGCTCAAGGCGGTACCCAATCCCATTGAACACACCGCAACGAATTTCCAGGTGGAGCTCATTCCCAATACCTGCATCGCGTGTGGATTGTGCGTGAAGAAGTGTCCCATGGACGCCCTGCACCTTCATACCACAGGCGGTAGCTCCACCTTGGGAATTACTCAGGAGCGCTGCATCGGGTGTGGTGTATGTACCGTCGTATGTCCAGTCGCCGCAGTTCAACTTGTGCCGCGGAATGCAGAGTGTGTACCTCCGCTCAGCAGCGAGGAACTGCATCGTGAGATAGCCCAAACCCGGCCAAATGTGGCGCGCAAGTTACGGCTTGTCCGCCAGGTTCTTTTCCAGGTTCTTTTCCAGAAGCTGCTTCGCAGATAAGCGGGCTAAGCCTGCAGATCCTGATACTCGGGGTGCTTCTCCAGGTACGCTGTCATGTAGGAGCAGGAGGACTCCACTGTGAAACCCTTCTCACGAGCGTGCTCAAGCCCATGCTTAGCAAGTTTCCCAGCAATTCCCTGACCGCGAAGTTCGTCCGGCACGTAGGTGTGGGTGAATTTCATCACATTCGCTTTTCTTGTATAGCGAAGTTCCGCGGTGTTTTCATCAATCTGAATGACAAATCTCTTAGCGTCCGGCCGATGTTCAACTTCCATGGCCACAGAGTACTGTACATTCTGCGCGGCGGCAACTCAAAGAACACCCAAGATGTGCGCTTTAGGGGGCGGAAAGAAAGCGACAAAGACCCTTATAGAGCCCTGGGCGTTTTTCATGCGGCTCGGTGAAGATACTGTGACGGGCCTCGGGATAGTGAAAATACTCAAGCTCGGGAAAGAAGCGCTGCAGAAACGCGGTGTTATACTCGACGTCTACGACGCTGTCACGCCCTGCCTGTACAAGGAGTAACGGAAGGGTGTTCACCCGAATCTCCCGGCGCCGTTCCTCCCAAAGAAGGTAGGCCTCGGCCCACTCGAGTGAGGCCTCGTAAATCCCCAGGGGATCGAACTCTCGTGCAAACTGCATGTACTCCTCGTTGGAGCTGCTTCCAGAGATGCGCCGAGGAAGGGTATCGACCACCCCGGAGGTTAACCGGACCCCAAGTCGGGCAAGGGGGAAGGCGAACAATCGAATGAGTGGTGCAAGAAAGACCAGCGCCTCGAGTTCGTTGCCCCCCTGCTCCAGGTACTCCAACAGCGCCGTCGCACCGGTACTGTGCCCAAGGCCGCAGAGCGATGTAGTTGCGATGACTCCCGGGACCCGGTCGGCTCGGATCTCACCGATAAGGCGCTGCAACACAGCAGCATACTCGGCGAAGTCGCCTATTGTCCCACGGCCGCCTCCGGACAAACCGTGGCCGGGTAGGTCAACTGCGCAGACCACAAAACCTGCCCCAAGCAGCTCCTCAACGACACAGCGGTTGAGACCTAGATGATCAAGGTAGCCGTGGAGAAGCAGGACAGTTCGCAAGGTGGATGTGGTCGAAACCGGCGGCACAAAGGTCTGCACCGCCACATGCTCGTTACGGCCTCCAAACGAGAGCCCAAGCGCGCCAAGATAGCGCTGTTGGGCCGTGTCTCCAAGGAGATAGTGCCGGTAGTACGCATGCGCGGAAGGGGGAACAGCGGTGCCTGCCGCATGTGCAGCCGTCGGCCATGCTTGATCAAGGGACGGCAAGGAACGACGCAGCTCGTCTGCCGCCGGTCCGGTGAAGCCGGAAGAGACAGCACGAGCAGGCGCGCCAGCAAAGGGCATGTGCGAAGGTGAGGCGCTCATTCGGGCGTGCCAGCAACCCCCAGCTCTCGCATAACCTCGGTAAGTACCGTGATCATTTCCTCTATGTGGGCTTCCTCAACTATCAGCGGTGGCACCAGCCGTATCACGGTTGGCGCAGGAGCATTAAGCAAAAGGCCGCGCTCAAAACACCTGTGAACCAGGTCCGGACCTTTGGGCTCCGGCAGATCAAAAGCAATCAACAAACCGTGACCACGAATCTTGCTGAGACCAAACTCAGCTACCAGCTCGCTCAACCGTTTTTGAACTATCGCTCCCATGTGCTCGGCGTTCTTAACCAGGTCACGCTCCTTGGTAGTCCGGAGCACCGCAAGGCCAACCGCCATGGCAAGCGGCTGCCCGGTATAGGTGCCACCCTGCTCGCCTTTGTCAAAGAGGTTCAGTTCCTCGGTGCACAGCATGGCAGCCAAGGGAAAGCCGCCCCCAATGTTCTTTCCCAGCGTGAGGATGTCGGGCTTAATGTCAAAATGTTCAAAGGCGAACATCCGCCCTGTTCTTCCCATACCGGTCTGTATTTCATCAAAAATGAGCAGGGTATCGGTCTCGCTGCAGCGGTTACGCACACGCTCAATAAAGTCCTGAGTCGCAGGATACACCCCTGCCTCTCCTTGTATCGGTTCGAGCAGCACGGCACAGGTTTGCTCCCCAATGGCCTTCTCAAACGCTGTTGCATCGTTAAAGGGAAGATGGCGGAAGCCGGGCACCTTGGGCTCAAAGAGTGGCCGAAAGGCCGCCTTGCCGCTTGCGGACATGGTGGCAAGGGTACGTCCATGGAATCCGTGCTCAGCGCAGAGAATCTCGTAGGCACCACTCTTGCAAACCTTGCCATACTTGCGGGCAAGCTTAATTGCCGACTCGTTGGCCTCGGCCCCGGATGAGCAGAAAAAGACCCGCGACAGTCCGGCTTCAGCGGTAATTGCGGCCGCAAACTCAATCATTGGCACGTTGTAGAACGCAGGACTTGCATTGAGTAGCTTGGCGGCTTGTTGGGACAATGCCTCGGTGAGCTCCACCGGCGAGTGTCCAAGACCGGTTACAGCCCAGCCCCCGACAAAGTCCAGGTAGCGCTTGCCAGAGCTATCTTCCAAATACATACCTGAGCCACTCTGCATGACTGCGGGCTCGCGATCAGTAACGAAAAGGAGCGACCGCTCGGCCGCCTCAAGGAGCTGTTGTGTGTTCACCCGGTCATAGTAGCGCGAGGAGCACCGGCGGGACAAGCGCAGCATGACCCAGTCATGACGTTTTCCACCCCGGTACGGGCTTGATCAGGGGCGCTCCCAAGCAGCCGGGTACAGTCCTTCGTTCAGTATACGCCGGTAGTGATCTGGGTCGGTGTCGCCCTCGGTGCTAACAATAAGCACCTGGGATTCTGGCCCCAGGCCAAGCGCCTGCCAGGCTGCCTCGGCCTTGGCGGCGGTCTCGCCTCCCCCGTTCTGCCGCGCGTGCGCCAAAGCCAGCACTATGCCCAGGCCAGCTGCCGCCGACTCACCCGCAACCAAGGCTTCATCTCCCCCGCGCGGCTGCGCCAGGGCCCGCATGGCCGAGGCCGACACCGAGTCAGCGACCGCAAAGTACAGGTCAGCATGATCCCGCAGAATGGGCCACGCCAACCGGTTCGGTTCACCACAGGCCAGGCCTGCCATGATCGAGTTCAGCTCACCGCCTATGTCATGCGGCTCGCCGTCGGAAATGCGGACCGACTCGTAGTAACAGGCGGCCGCAGTCGGCTCAACCACCGCGACACAGGGCCGCTTGTCACGATATCGCTCGGCAATTGCTGCAGCGGCTCCGCCCGCAAAACTCCCCACCCCGGCCTGAAGGAACGCGACATCCGGATGCTCAACGCCAGCAGCATCTAACTGATCTGCAACCTCGTCCAGCACCACGGCATACCCCTGCATAATCCAGAGCGGGATATCCTGGTACCCCTCCCAGGAGGTGTCCTGCACGATAACCCCGCCATGCTTTTCCATATATGCGCGCGCGACCCGAATAGTTTCGTCGTAGTTGCCCTCGGTGACATGTACCTCCGCGCCTTCTTTTTCTATGTTGGAAACGCGGTGTGGCGAGGAGCCCTTTGGCATAAACACCACCGCCCGGTGCCCAAGCTCGCGTGCTGACCAGGCAACCGCGCGGCCATGATTGCCGTCGGTAGCAGTAACGAAATTGACAGTCCCCAGCTCCGAGCGCGCGTCCGGCGCATTCAACCTCGCAAAACTGAGCTCCTCGGGGGCAATTCCCAACCGGTCGCCAAGGTGTCGTGCTACTGCGTAGGCACCGCCGAGCACCTTAAAAGAGTTCAGATTAAAGCGCTTTGACTCATCCTTAATCCAGATGCCACCAAGCCCCAGCTCGGCGGCCAGGGCGGGCAGCTGCACCAAGGGGGTCTCCTGGTACTGAGGAAAGGTGCGGTGGAAGTTCCGTACCATGCCAAGTATCTCGCGGGAGAACTCCTTCGTAGTCGCCACCGGCTTACTGGTTCTCATGCCAGCCGATGCCCCCTCGGTGTGAGCAGAAGCTCCGACTCCGCCCCGCTGAACGTATACAATTTCATCTCTTGCGGCTGTGCTCATGTGTATCCCTCCTGGGGTGCCCTCCCGGGCCTTGTGTTTCGTTTAACGAGTCTCAGGCGAAAGCCTCTTGTACTCGGATGCGGTATCAACATCAATGAGTACTGCCTCGGACTGTGCCGGGGTTTCCCTGCACCGGAACTCCTTGAGAAGATCCCGCATGGCACCTATCTCCGGCCCGGCACGAAACAGGGCTGGAAGTACCGTTGATCGAACCAAAACCGGATGCCCCCGACGCCCGTTCCAGACTGGAAAGACGGCATCGGCATCGGGGTGCGGTTGTACCGCTCGGTAAGCATCTGCCGAGAGAAGCGGCATATCAACCGGCGCAATGTAGAACCATTCGGTACTCACCTGTGCTGCGCCACACCGCAGCGAGGAGAGCATTCCATTGCGATACTCAGTATTCCGTACAACAGAGAGGTGTGGGACGCGTGCAGCTTGACCCCGTCCTGCTGAGTGATCCGTTCCCGCGGGCGCCACATCGCGTAGCGCATCCGGGAATGAAGCTCGTAGCACTGCATCAACCTGATCAGCCTCATGACCCACCACCACAATGACGTGCAAGCATACCTCAAAGGCTGCGCCTACCGCGCGCTCCACCAGAGTAGTGTCTCCCCATCTTAGCAGCGGTTTGGAGCTCCCCATCCGAGACGACAGTCCGGCAGCAGGGATCAGCGCACTTTGCACATGCATATCCTCATTACGACCTCAGTATACCCAAAACTCGGTGGGCGGAGAACCGACAGCCTGAAGCAAATCATTGAACAAGCGGCCTTTTCCGGTACATATTCAACAGATGTCGAGCACCAAACTTCATCCAATCCGGATCATCGTCACCGGTGGCACCTTTGACAAGGACTACGACGAACTGAGCGGAACATTGACCTTTCGAGGCACCCATTTACCGGAAATTCTCCGCGCAAGCCGAATTACGGTGCCGGTACAGCTGGAGATCCTCCGGCTCATTGACAGCCTGGAAATGCAAGATACGCATCGCCAGGAGATTGTAGCCGCCTGCAAACGCGCCCCCGAGTCTACCATTGTCGTAACCCACGGCACCGACACCATGACCGACACCGCGTGTTTTTTGGGGAGTGCCGCTGCGCAGGATCCAGAACTCAGAGCCAAGGCTGTTGTTCTTACCGGCGCAATGCTTCCTTACACCGTGCTGCACTCCGATGCGGCATTTAACCTGGGTTTTGCGCTCGCCGCCGCACAGTTGGTAGATCCAGGCATACACCTCTGCATGAACGGCCGTGTCTTTGCATGGGACAACGCCCGCAAAAACACCAGCCTCGGCATATTTGAAGAAATCGCCCCGGAAGCTCCGGAGGCCAATGACGCCCCAAAGGACGCACAAACATGAGACGAAGCCCTATCCCAATCCGAGCCGCCATTTTGGCGGCACTAGCATTTGTGGCTGCCAGCGCCTATGCCTACGGGCCAAGCTGGGGCGGAACCGCTGTTCACGAAGGGCTTTTTGCAGCACGCGTCAATCCGGCCGCGCTCGGTATTGGCAACGCCACCGGTATTGGTGTCTCGGTTCCGTGGGAAGACTCGTTTCGAGACGGCAGCAGTGACTTCGCCGAGCGGTGGTCTTTGTTCCTTAACCTTCCAGCCCTCAGTTACACAACCGAACGCTTCGGAACATCCTACGGGCATGACCTGTCTACGGGGTTTGGCCCCTCACGCAGGTTCTTACTCGGCGGCTCATGGAGCTGGGAGAATGCCGAGTTTAGCGACGGTCGTGCTACCGTTGCGGCACTGCTTAGGCCCACCCGCACTCTGTCCTTGAGCGCAGTTCGTAGAGGAGTACTCAGAAGTGGCCCCGACACCACCCTCGGACTGGGGCTACGACCGTTCGCCTTTCTCGGCCCTATCGGCACACGCCTGACCTTCGGCCTCGACTGGAACTGGAACGAAGATCACAGTGGGAAACTGGCCCTTAGTTCCATGGAGCTTGAGCCCTCGGCCGGTGTACGACTGTCGCTTGGCTACGACCACCTCGGTGAGCGCTTGACCGCGGGTCTGCAGTTAAGTCTGTCCCAACTGGAAATTGGAACTCAGGACAGCATTCGAGCTGACTCGGATGTCGCCGCGGGCAGTGCCTATTTGTTTCTTCCGTATCGACGCCGTCGTAGCATTACCCGCGAGGTTGTCCCGTCGATAATTGTGTACGAGCATGCCGACCGTGTTCGGGCTACTCCCACGGTTCGGCCATGGGACCCTGGGCGCCCTTTTTCGGCAATTATCGAGGACATTGAGGCCCTAAGGGTAGACAACACAGTTACGGCGGTGTTGTTTGTCAATCAGCGCTTTCAGACCTCATTCGCCAATCAGATGGAGATTTACCAGGCCTTGCTCCGGCTACGTCAGGCTGGTAAACGCATCTACTACTACTTCGACAACATTCCCCATACCGCATACGCGCTGGCTGCGGCAACCGCCGACGCAATTTATCTGCACCCAACCGGCAGCGTAGATGCCCGCGGCTTCCGCTACAGCTCGGTCTATCTGGGTGACTTCTTTGCACGCTATGGCATTGAGATCTATAACTTCCGCAGCCATCCACACAAGAGCGGCTGGGACATGCTGTCCGAGGCGGGCATGAGTGATGCAGAGCGCGAAAACTGGCAGTCATACCTCGGCGACCTTGACGGCCATTACCGAGAAATGGTCCGAGCCGGAAGGGAGTCTGCACTCACACAGGATCTGGACACCATAATTGACCGAGGCCCTTACCTGTCGGCCAACAACGCATTGGAGGCCGGTTTGGTTGACTCTCTCCTTTACCGAGCCGATGTTGAGGAACGGGTAACCGCACGTCACCGCTTTGCTCGTCTCCGCCCAATGGATCAGGTTCCGGAGATGCAGTACGACTGGGCGCCTCGACCCTTACGTACCGTCAAGCTGATCTATGCAGCAGGTGACATTGTTCCCGGTAGAGGAGTACGTGGGGTCAACATCGGTGCCGACAGCCTTATTGAGGAAATCCGTTCGGCCCGCGAAAACCCCCTCGTTTCCGGCATAATTCTGCGCATAGACAGCGGCGGCGGTTCCGCGCAGGCCTCAGACAGCATTGCCTACGAGATAGCCCGTGCAGTGGAGGATGGCCTGCCGGTAGTGGTTTCAATGGGCGCCCTTGCCGCGTCCGGTGGATACTACATTGCCGCACCGGCCTCACACATTGTGGCTGGGCCGTCAACACTTACCGGCTCCATTGGGGTTATATCGATATTCCCAAACGTGGCTGGCCTCCTTGAGATGTTTGATGTCGGAGCCGACAGCGTATTGACAAGCCCTTGGGCAGGTTTAGGTAACCCGTTTGAGAGAATGACTGATGAAGAAAGAATGCTGGTCGAAGGCAGCACCGAAGAGAGCTACCAAAGATTTGTGGAGTTCGTTGCAGCCTCTCGCGGTCTTAGTGTCGACCATGTAGAGGGCATAGCAGGGGGCCGCATCTGGAGCGGTTCAAGAGCTCGTGAGATTGGGCTTGTTGACGAGGTTGGTGGCTTGACCGATGCAGTTCGCGCCATGCGCCGTATACTGGGTGTTTCAGATCTCGACCTCAGGGAGGTGATTCCAGGCCCCTTGTCACCCGCGCTTGCGGAGTTCTTCGTTAGCGGAGAAGGGCTTAACCTTGGATCTCTGTTATCCGCATCTCTCCCGTTGGGAGCAGGTGTGCCGGCTGAGCTTCGTCAGGCAGCGCAAGAACAGCAGCGACTACTGGAACTGGCCCTTCTTGAACCCGGACGCCCCTTGTATGTAATGCCGTACCGTGCGGATTGGCTTGAGTAAGGCATGTACTGAAGGGGCGCCTTGCCCCTTCATGACTTTCCAAATGTTGCCGTATTCGGTATTCTGCCGTGCAGAGAGGATGTGACATATGATACTAAGTTGTGGAGAGTCGCTCATTGATTTTGTTCCGGAAACCGATCCCGAAGGTAGAAATCTCTACAGCCCCTGCCCCGGTGGTTCACCCTTCAATACCGCAATAGCAGCAGCACGGCTTGGAGTTCCGACCGCCTTCTTCAGTAAGATCTCCACAGATTTTTTTGGCGATATCCTCTTTGACCGCCTTGCACCCAATCGGGTTGGTACCGACTATGTTCTTCGTGGGCCACAACCAACTACACTGGCGTTTGTACAACGAGACGAGGCGGGAAACGCACGTTACGCATTCTACAGCGAGGGAAGCGCCGACCGAACGATAACGGTCGCCGAGCTTCCCAACAGTTTACCCAAAGAGATTTCCTGCATTCAGGTCGGCTCGGTTGCACTCATTCTTGAGCCGGTGGCTTCCAGCTTGGAGCGCTTTGTGGAGCGTGAAAGCCATAAGCGAGTCATCGCCTTTGACCCCAATGTACGTCCCACGGTCATGGAGAATGAGTCAGCATACCGAGCGCGCATTCAGCGCTTACTGAAACACACCGGTATCCTGAAGATAAGTGATGAAGACCTGGAGTGGCTCTTCCCAAGGCAGGATCCAAAAACAACGGCTCGCCAACTTGCTGAGGATGGGATCCCCTTTGTTGTTCTGACCCGTGGCAAGGATGGGGCGATTGCGTTTGGCCCCGGGTTTACCGTTGAACAGCCAAGTACGCCGGTACCGGGAGGGGTCGCCGACACAGTTGGCGCAGGAGACTCATTTCACGGCGGTCTACTAGCTGCCATGCACCATGCAGATGTGTTGAGCCCAGCCGGTATCCGCGGTATCAATGAATCCATGGCCCAAAAAGTGTTGGAGTTCGCTGGACGAGTTGCGGCAATCACCTGCTCTCGTCCCGGGGCAGATCCACCCTGGGACAGAGAAATGTAGCTGAGCGTCCGCAGCCCGGTGTTCTCAGGGGCAACCGGTAGCTGCCATGTCCTGTACAATGCTCACCGAGGCGCTTGCCCCAAGGCGGCTGGCTCCAGCCTCGATCAACGCCAGAGCATCGGTACAAGAGCGAATGCCGCCGGACGCATTGACCCCGAAATGGGGGCCTACCTCGGTACGCATGAGACGAATATCGTCAATAGACGCACCCCCCGACCCAAACCCGGTTGATGTCTTCACAAAGGCAGCACCGGCCTCGACGCTTAATTTACAAGCCTGACGCTTGAGGTCGTCAGTCAGATAACATGTCTCGAGTATAACCTTTACCAGGGCCGGATAGGACGCCTCGACAACCGCCGTAATATCGTCGCGCACCGTCTGGTGATCACCAGAGAGTAGTGCGTCGAGCCGTATCACCATATCAATCTCACGCGCTCCCGCGGCAACCGCGGCTGAGGCCTCACGAGCCTTAATATCCTGTGTATGCTGCCCCAAGGGGAATCCAATAACCGAGCACACCTCCACCGCGCTGTCCTCCAGGCGCGCGACCGCCTGAGGCACCCAAATTGGGTTCACACATACGGTTCGAAAGCCGAACTCCGCCGCTTCGCTACATAATGTATCAATTTCGGTGCCAACGACGTTCGGCCGAAGTAGGGTGTGATCAAAATACGCAGCCAGCTCTTTCACAGAAATGTTCATGATTTTCTCCTTAGTTCAACGGCACCATTGACCTTGAGTGCGAGAAGCGACTCTCAACGCTGAGAATAATCTCAACCCAGGCATCTGAGTTACGCACCTGTACCGCAGGCGCGGCGGCAATCCGGGTATGTTCCCATGGACGGTATCCGAGCTCACCTCCAAAGCCCAGTGCGAATTCGCGAGCCGTAGAAGCGACCGCCGAGTCGTCGCGATATGCCCCAACATCATCTCGAATTGCGCTGAGACTTGCCGCCGGGTTGATCCATCGTAAGAGAAGTTCCAACCCAAAATCAAGCCCATCCAGGGAGGCTACTCCAACTCTGCTTCTGAGCCAGGTGACCCCGGGGCCGTAGGGTGAGCTTAGCGGCATATACTCACTTTCACCAACCAGCTGACGCCGGTAGATTGCCCGACTGAGATACTCCGCGTCATCGAAGCTCCCCCACAGGTAGTGCGTATCTCCAATCTCCAGAACCCCATCCCAAATCGCCCCGGGCCTTTCACTTCGCCCGTGCACTCCTCCCAACACGGCAAAGATGCTCGGCGCTCCCGATTCATCTGCGCCGAAAGCCTCCAGATCTACCGCGTCGAAACCTGACTGTACAAAGCCAACCAGCCCTGGCCGGAGTACCAACGCCAGATCTCCAACCACACTCAGATTGCTCACCGGCGACTCAGAGTACAGACCGGCGACGGGAGCAAAGAAATCGGACAGCAGAAACATATTGTCTCGGCGCGCAGTAATTGCCTGCACTCCCAGCCCAGCCCGCACTCGTCTATGTGAAAACTCAAGCCGCTGCAGGTTGTACAGAATTATGTTGCGTCCATAGTCATAACCAATGGGCAGTTCTCCGCGTTCTGGCTCACCGCTTGCACGCCGATTCTCCAGTGTCGCGGCCAGCCAGTGGAAGCGCATCGCGCCGAAGGGCAAACTGAACCGAACGGCATCCAGGAACGGGACCTCCCGCGCAACGTGCAGCGAGGAAAAGGGAGACGGACCAACGTAAAAGGGTGCGCGGCCCAGAACTATCTCGGAGTTGCCGAGCACATAGTGCAGGTACGCGGCTGTGACCTCGGCGTACTCGCCAACAAAAGGAAAGCCCTGTTCGTAAACCGGTAGATTCGTGTAAGGCCTGTCCTCGGTAAAGCTTGCAAACTCGCGACCAATCTCGGCCTGCAGAAGCAGGCCTGAACGAGAATCTCGCCGCGCCGCTAGCTGGATCGTAGCAACAGGGCTGCCCTTTGCCGACAGATCAGCGTAGTCGTCGTATTTGAGACCATCGGGGAGGAAGGCTTGTGCCACCAGGTCCGTGGTCAGTTCGTAGTGATACTCGTCCGGCGTGTACTCAAGACGAAGGAGAAAGGCATCTACACGGTCACGCTCGGCGAGACTATGGGCCTGCCGCTCAAGGTTCCGCGCCGCCGTGTAGAGTTCCCTGCGTGATAATGGGTAGGTAGCGGTTGGAAAAGCAAAATAAGACCGAGCATAGAGTAGTTCTATGCTCCTGACCAATGGATGCTCCGGTCCGTACAGGACTTCTCCCATGGCCAGCGGAGGAGCGGCAACCCAGGCGAGCAAAAGCACTGCTGACAAGGCAAGCACTGGAGGTCGTACCATTCAGATCCATCCTTTTCAATCTGGCGTCTCAAATCCGTTGTTTCCGCTGAGCCGGTGATTGCAGTATATTCCCACCAAGATCATGAATCAAGGAGATCAACTATGGCAGACAAGAACTCCAAGGTGTCAGGAAACGTACCTGGACCTTTTTACGTCGATTCAAACTGCATCGGGTGTGAGGCATGCGCTCAGACCGATCCAGATCACTACGTGATGGACGACTCGGGCACTTTTGCATACGTGTTCAAGCAGCCGGAAGGCGACGCTGAGCGTGAGGCGGCCTTGGATGCGCAGGGCGTATGTCCGGTTGACGCTATTGGGGATGACGGCTAAGAGATATCGGCCGGTAGATGGTGTGTAGCGCCAGATTAGGGCTGCACACCGCAACCCTCCTAGGCCATGGCGCGCTCAAAGTTGCGCTGTATGGTTTCTCTGACAAATGCGTATATCTTTTCGTCAACAGAGTCACTGCGTGCTTCGTCAAACAGCAGAACAAAGGTCTTCTCTGACTCAGTTCGAACTCCTACAACCTTACCCGAGACCGTACAGATGCGAGAGTTGAGCTTGAGTTGTATATCGCTCATCCGGTCGTCTCGCCGTAGCCGATCGTCAAGGCTCGGGATAACGCAAGCGGCACCCGCACCACTAATATCCAGCACTCGGCCAGCATGATTCTCTCCCGCATACTTCACATTTACCGTGGCGTTCCTGTCGAAGCAGCGCGCCCGCACCTGGGTGCGGCGGCCACGAGCCTTTTGTCGTACCGCCTGGGTGGTTATTCGTGAAGCAATCTCTTTCTGGCCACCAGTCAGCACGATGTACCCACAGGGGGCGGAAACCGAGCTCAGGTAGCGTTTAATAGCGTCTTTGCGGTTATCTTCCGAGAGAATGCCCAGTCGTATATCCTTCTCCCGAAAAAGGTCGTTCATGGACGAGAGGATCTTCAGCCAGTCAAAACCCTTGGGGCCCTTGTCCACATTTACAAACAGCAATGAACTCGGATAGAGCGATACAAGTTTGCGCAGGCCCCGCGATTCCTCGGTGCTGTAGGTCTTGTACCCAAGCTTAACCATACTGTAGATGAGGTCCTCGCGGATCCATGCCGGAGGATGCACAAAGAAGATTTTCCGTCCGGAGATCGCGGTGTTGACATCAGCGCCGGTGTTGGCTGCAGCGCCAGCGATTGATGTAGCGCCGGAGGCTTCACCGGGGTTCGCAGATGGCCCGGTTTGTGGTTGTGTTTGAGTTGGGGTCGACATAGTATACTGCAAGTATAAAGAGCAACGAAGGGGCCGGTCAATGGATAGAGGCCTCCAGAATCCTGCGAGGAGAACAGAATGCAGAATCAAGTCACGCGCGAGCAAATGATCCAGAGCATCCGACGGGCAGAACCGGTCTTTTTCCGCAACACTCCTCAACCGCACCTGGTGCTTGGACACATGGGTGCTAAAGCAGGAGTGAATCCTGCCGGGCCAGCAGATGCGGCAGACCGCATGAAACGGGCCCAAGGGCTGCTAACGCAGCTCTTTCCGGACTGCTCTTTTGCTGGGAGCCCCGGACGCATAGAGTCGCCGCTGCGCGCACTCAAGGGTCGTGCGTCGTTGCTGGTGAAGTGTGATGGAGAGCTGCCTATTGCTGGCTCAATTAAGGCCCGAGGTGGTATTCATGAAGTGCTCTGCCATGCAGAGGAGATTGCACAGACGGCGGGAATCATAGAACCTGGCGACGACCTGCTGCAGCTTTCCAAAAGCAAGACCCGCAGGTTGTTTGCCGAGCATGAGATATGCGTCGGCTCCACCGGTAATCTTGGACTCTCAATTGGAATAACGGCTCGCGCGCTGGGATTCCGTGCGGTCATTCATATGTCCCGAGACGCCAAACAGTGGAAAAAAGATCTCCTGCGTTCTCATGGCGCACAGGTGGTGGAACACGAGGGGGACTTCTCTACCGCAGTTCGTGTGGGCCGCGCAGCCTCTGCAGCCTCGACTCGGAGTTACTTCGTTGACGACGAGAACTCCACACGCCTGCTTTATGGCTACGCGGCAGCGGCGCCGCCCCTCCGACAACAGCTCGCCGAGCATGGTGTCTACCCCTCAGCTGATCATCCTCTCTGTGTCTACCTCCCCTGCGGCGTCGGTGGCGGCCCGGCAGGGATTGCATACGGCTTAGCACTCGAGTTCGGAGCAGATGCGGTAGAGAGTTACACGGTTGAACCGACACAGGCACCGGCCCTGTTACTATCGGTGCTGGAACAACGGTACGAGGGTCTGCATGTGAGCGATTACGGGCTGACTCTCAGAACCGATGCCGACGGGCTTGCGGTAGGAAGCGCCTCGGTGCTTGCAGGCCCCATTATTGGCGCCTTGTGTTCCGGACTCTATACAGAGAGTGATGAAGCTATGCAGACCTACCTCCAACAGATTTATGCGTCGGATGGCCTGCGGCTTGAGCTATCAGCAGCAGCTGGCCTGGGTGGCCCGGCTCGACGAACCCAGATCGAAGGGCTGCGCACTCCGGCTGCGCAGATCGCATGGCTCACCGGCGGAGGTTTGCTCCCCGAGGATGAGTTTCAGCGTCTCCTCGCATAGGGGCACCTCACCTGACTGGCTGATCCCACTTCGTTGGACCGGACTCCATTGTCGAGACCGCCTTTTCGAGTGCCGCGATAGCGGCTGCCGGGTCAGGGGCGTCCAGTGCGAGCGCCCTGTGAGCAGGTCGAACAAGCCCACTATCCACCATGCTATCAAGATAGCTGAGCAGGGCATCGTAGTAGCCGTCAAGATTACACAACACACAGGGCTTGTGATGCAGACCTAACTGAGCCCATGTGAGTATCTCAAAGGTCTCGTCCATTGTACCGTAGCCACCCGGAAGCGCCAGAAAGGCGTCAGAAAGCTCGGCCATCATGGCCTTACGCTCATGCATAGAACCCACAATACGCAGGTCATGCAGCCCGGTGTGGGCAACTTCATGCTGGATCATGCTTTCCGGAATGACTCCAATGACCTGCCCTCCCGTGGCAAGCACGGCGTCAGCCACCGCACCCATAAGGCCCACCTGGGCGCCTCCGTACACAAGCGTGATGCCCCGCTCACCCAGCAGCGTGCCTAGTTTCTGTGCACCCTTCAGAAAACCTGGGTTGGAGCCAAAACTCGAGGCGCAGTACACGCCTATACGTTCAATCGATCTTAACTGTTTCACAGGTCAAGCATAATCCAGGCACTCATCCAGCGTCCAGTACTTCGATTCTCGGGCAAATACATCAAAATTGAGCAGCATTCCAAGGTTGACGGTTGTCCCCCTCTCCGGTAAACTAAGACATCGTGAGACGATTACCCATTGGCTAAGGTACTTTCCGACAGGTAGACTGGGAATTCTGGGAACCACTGTGGTAAGATAGGTTTCGTCGAAATATTCTGGAACATTTGTTCGACAAATTTGGAGGACTAAGGTATGAAGCTACGAATTGCTCTCATCGCACTCGTTATTGCTCTTCTCATCCCCGCGCTCGCTGTTGCACAGCAGACACTGCGAGGCACCGGTGAAGGTTATATCGGCCCCATCACGGTTGATGTAGTAATGCAGGGAAACAACATTACTGAGGTTAAGCTGGTGGAGTTCAACGAAACTCCGGGTCTCAGCAACCGCAGCCGTGACATGACTATTCAGCGCATTGTTGAAGCCAACAACGCAGATGTAGATGTAGTGACTGGCGCAACCCAAACCAGCCAAGGCATCATTGACGCAGTGAAAGACGCGCTCAGCAAGCGCTAAGCGTCTTTGCACAAAATGGCCACTAGCCCCACAGTTCTTGACTGTGGGGTTTTTTGTGCCCGCTATACAAGCGGCGTCAAAGGCGGCGCCCAATAACCGCCGCTCCGGCCGCTAGAAAGATCAACCCTGTCCCCGCAAGAACAATTCCACGACCCCAAATCCCCATAAGGCTTTGTGTCCTCGCTACCTCCGGGTTGTTCGGAAGATACAGCAGTTTCCGTTCCTCGCCGACGCTGATTGAGTCGCGCCGTTCTGCCCCGGCGGAGCGATGCCGGTGCGTGTCTCCATCAGCATCTGTGTACTCAAGCACCGCATAGTAACGTCGGCCGCTTTCCGGGTCGGTGAAGGGAATCTGGCTCTGGGTGACATCCACCTCCACCACCTGGCCAATAACCGGTTGGGCACGTGCAATGAACGCAACGGCATAAACCGCATCAATTACCGCAGGCAGAAGCAGAACTGCCCCAATTACCACAAAGATGATCCCAAGTCCGCGTAGTGCACCCATGTTCCTAAAATACTGTATCAATCATCGTACGGCGAGTTCGGAACGCAGTACCTGAGCAATCTCCTCAAGTTCCAGGCGCTCGGCAAACTGCAACGGCGTACCAATAACCCCATCGATCCGGAATCGCAGATCTCTTCGTGCGCCGCTCCTTAGCAACATGCGCACCAGGTCGGCGTCGCTGTGGCCGGTATAGGCACCCATCACGACGGCGGCCGAGAGGACATCAAGTACCCGACGCTCGTATACGAGCCCGGCATTGGGGTCGGCGCCGTGCTCCAGGAGGAGTTCGACAAGCTCGTAGTCCACCGCTCCAGACTCCAGTCCCACAATTACAGCCGCGCCAAGTGGTGTGACGCTCATTTCCTCGGTCTCGAGATAGGAGTCAACCGAGGCCCCAGAACCCAGCAACAATCGAATGAGGTCGAGGTCAGCATCAGCACCTGCCAGAGAAGCCAGCACCGGTAGATGCAAAGCAAAGAAGCGCCGCCCGTCGACATAGTACGGCAAACGCACCTCAATGCCAGCTTCAATCAGCGCTGCAATCAGTTCGGTATGCGGTTGAAACGCACCAACCCGCCCACGAGCAAAGGCTGGCAGCCCCAACGCCCTGGCCAGGGCATTCAACCCATCTGGTTCAATGGCGTTTACATCGCCTCCAGTCTCTATGTAACGCTGTACTGCCTCGACTCGACCCGTGGCGGCCGCCTCCATAAACTCCTGTGTGCTCAGCTCCGGCTCCATCCGTGCAAGACTCACCTGAACAACCTGATCACGATCCTCGTCAAAGCTAATTGCTATGCGCTGCGACTCATATCCTCGACGGCGAACCTCAAACACCGGACGCTCATCATCAAGGAAGAGCGCCGAGTAGATCCGCTTCCCTATGGGCAAGCCCTCAAGATAAATCTCTGCGTCCGAGGGATCAGTCTCAATGCGCACAGTAGCAGGCGCATGAGAACCAGAGGAAGCGGCGGCGAATGTGCGTTCATCGGGTTCTCGGAGGCCCCGGATTCGGGTGGACTCGGTCCCCGAGATTGGCTCGGTGCGTGGACGCAGTTCATCTAAACTACTTCCTGCAAAGTCCATGACTGCAGAAATTCGCTGTAGCTCTCCTCGAGAAATAAGCTCACCAGCGCCAGCAGCACGTTCAACCTGACGCTGCACTTCTTTGAGCACCTGTGAGGCATCGGGAATCTGCCCGTCACCAAGAAGCAGTTCGTTCCCTTCTTCAACTCGGCCTGCGCGGCGCTGCATGCCTTGGGCAGCGCGGGAGAAACCCCGATCACCGACTATCAAGGCCAAGCGCTCCGGATCAACCGAACCGGGGAGAACCCTTGAGACCCCGTCGGCCACCGCAATTCGCGTTGATCCGCCGGTGTCGTCCGAGGTGCTCCGCACCATGAGACTTCCTGACTCAATAGTCGTCACTGCCTGAGGACTCAGAATGCGGAGTCGCTCATGGGGCCCAAGATCCAAGGCCCGTGCCAGAACCTCACCTGTCGCCACATGCAGCGTGACCAGCACCTCGCCGGACCGAAAGGCTTCCCCCACCACCTCGAGTTGCGTGTTGGGTTCAATTCTCGCAGTCGCGGAGTTTCCAAACTGGAGCACCGTACTGGAGTCTGCCCCGGTGCGGATCAAGGTACGACGACCCAGAAACATTCCAGGAGTTACGGGACGGAAATCCGCATCAACTGGAGCTCCGTCATCAGCAGGTGGCGCGAACTCCACGCTACCTGATGTACTGCGGACAAAGACGCGGTGCAACCCGGTCTCGGCCCCGACAGCCAGTACATCGCCAAAGGCAGGCCGTGCGGTACCGCCAGGTAGTCGGTCCTGAAACCGATTTGCGAGGAGGAGCCCAATGAGAGAACCAACAGCCAGTAGCGCCAGACCAAAGAGTAGTTTTTTATTCACAACCATCACAAGATAGCGCGCTACCGGCTTTTATTCAAAGCCCTTGTCGATACCCCATACAGTCGGCACTATAGGGATACGGGAGGCACCTATGCAGCAACGAACAATCGTGGTCACCGACTCACAGTGTTTACTTCACCGTAATGGGCAGGGGCATCCGGAACGCCCTGAACGTCTTGAGGCTATCCTGACCATGCTTTCCGACTATGAACACAAGGAGCAGCTTGAATACATTCCCGCACGGAACGCTCACCACGAGGAACTGCTGCGGGTTCACACAGCAGAGCACATACAACGAATAAACGAAACCGCTCGCCAGAGTTTTACGCGCCTTGATCCTGACACCTCGACCAACGCTTATTCGTCGAGCGCAGCGTACAAGGCCGCCGGAGCGGCAGTCGTTGCTACCTTGCAGGCATGCGCTCAACCGGGCATCAGCACCTTTTCTCTGGGACGACCTCCCGGCCACCACGCCGAGCGCGACCGCGCCATGGGTTTCTGCTTGTTCAACAATGTTGCGGTGGCCGCGGCAACTGCGCTTTCTCAAGGGATGCAAAGGGTGATGATACTCGACTGGGATCTGCACCACGGAAACGGCACCATGCACACCTTTGCCAAAAGCCCGGACGTGCTGTTCTGTTCGCTGCACCAATCTCCACTCTATCCAGGCTCCGGCAAGATAGACGAGATAGGAACCGGCGCTGGCGCTGGCTACAGCCTTAACGTCCCACTTCCGGGCGGGTGCGGCGACGATATTTATGTTCAAGTACTGCTGGACGCGGTGTTGCCCTTAGGGCTGGCCTACAAGCCCGAGCTCATTCTCGTCTCAGCGGGTTTTGACGCCCATGAACGTGACCCCATCGGTGGCATGCAGGTGACCGGTGCGGGCTTCTATCACATGACTCGCATTATGACGACGCTGGCGCTCGAAACCGGCGCCTATGGTCCTGTTTTTGTGCTGGAGGGTGGCTACGACCTCACAGGACTCAGCGAGGGTGTGCGAGCCTGCCTTCTTGGTGTGGCCGACGGGCCAGATCTTCCGGCGCGTCCGGAAACGGACTCGGCAACTCGCACGACACTGAGTACCGCTGCGAAACTCCTGAGTCCCTACTGGGGAGAAGATCTATTCCACAACACTGGATAGAGACTGCTAAAGGCTTAACACTCAAACTATTACTGTCGCCGTTGTGCGCCTTCATGGGTATTATATGATCGGTACGCATGAAATCCCACCGAGCGAGGTGAAGGAATGAGTCAAGACAACTCCCTACGCGACTCTGAAAAACGTCAGGCCGGAATCTCCGAGGAAGAACAACGGGAGATTCGCGAGCACATAGACAAGGTCGCGGCAGAAAACAGAATTGAGGTGACACCCCAGCTATTTCGACTCAGTGCTGGCAAATCGGGAGCAGTTGTGCCAATCGCGGTCAATATGCTCGCGGTGATACTCATAGTTTTTGGTTTCCTTGGCTTATCCAGATACTTCGAAGGCGAGGAGCAAGCGGTCATTGCGCGAGCTGGACAGTCCTCCCTGGTAGAGAGTCGGCTTATACAGGAGCTGCGCCGTGAGTCTCGCAGCCAAATGTTTGAGATGGAACGCGAGATCGAAGGAGTTCGCGCGCAGCTTGCAACTGTTGAACGTGAGCGAGCGGAGCTTATGGTCGATATTGAACGTCGGTTTGCAGCGCGTGAAGATGAGGTGCGGGAACGCCTCCTTGAGGAACTGGCCCGTGAACGGTCACGACTTGACGAACTGGGTCTTGCTGAAACCGATATCGAGCAGCGAATGATTGCCTTTGAGGCCGAACGCACACTCTTCTACGAGCAACAACTGCGTGCATATCGCGAAAGCTTGGAGGCTGAGCGTGTAGCTCTCGAGCAGGACCTTGATCGCCTCCGTAATGAGTTCTCAACACAGCTTGAACGCCTCGATGCCGAAAGAGATCGGCTGGCCTCTGAGTTTGCCGGACGCGAGGAAGAGCTGCGTGCACGCCTTGCCGAAAGGAGTGCCGCCCTTGAGGAACAGCGGGCACAAGCCGAGGCCGGGACTGAGGAAGCTCGCCAGAGACTTGAGGAAATAACCCGAACCCGTGAACAGGTGTCCCTTATTCGATCACAAATCAATGGACTCTATCGCAGCATCAGGAATCGTTACGAAGAAGGCGAGTACGAGGCAGCACGCACCGCAATTGCAGATCTCCGGACCTTTCTTGCAACCGAGTCGGTGGATTCAGTACCAGAGCTTGCCGAACGGCGAGAAGTAGACCTATTTCTTCTGGACACCATTGAACGCACAGTCCAGAGAGCTCAGTCCGAACAAGCGCGCGTGGGAGTGGTTGACCGACTTGCCGCGCTTGAACAGGTCCGAGGCGAGCTGGAATTGGTTCAAGCCCTCCTGGACGAGGCGCAAACCGAACGAAACATCGCACAACAGCGTGCCGGTACGGCCTTGGAGATTGCCCGAACGGCGGTGGCCGACGCCCGTTATGCAGAGGCCTTGAACGCCTACCGAGACATCTTCACCACACTGCCTGACCCGGACGGGACGCTGAGCGAGGAGCTTGTCGCTATCCTCAGAGAGGGTGGGTTTGGGTCACCTCAGTCTGGAGGCCCGGCGCCGTTGCCTACCGCCACCATTTCGCCAGCACCACCACCAGCACCAGTGAGTCCAAGGGTAGAGACCGTGGTAGTTCGGGACGATGCCGAAATTCAGCGACTCAACAGGATCATTAATGAGCAACTTGTAGTGGTCAACCGCTATATCTCCCTGGGAGAAGCCTATCAAAGATATGCGCGCTCCGAGGATCAGATTCTCAACGAGTCGGGAGAGTTTGGCAGACTCCGAAGCAAGGCGCTCTTTGATGAATTCCTGGCAAGCCCAGAACTCAGAGAGCTCTTTCCGGACTTGAGTGAACGCGTTCGAGGCTACGACGCTGCCTTTGAGAGTGCCGGGCGTGATGATGCAATTCAGGACATGATTGACATTGTCGCCACACTCACCCAGCTCCCCTCGACCGACCGAGTTGCGTTCCTGGAATCCGAAATACGTACGGGTGACGAGGCCTCGCTGCTGCAGGACTTTCTCTATGAGCTACGTGACTTGGTCGGAGGTTGATGTCGCGTAACTGCCGCAAAAGCCTTAGAACTGCCGACGCAGGCCGAGGTGGAACTCAAACACACGTACAAGGTACGGCCTGGAAAAAATATACCCGGCTGGCGAACCCTGCTCAGCTACGTAAGAGTTGGGAAGTGTTGTAGATAGAAAGGCATCGCGCGACTCAATTTCAAAAACACGCGGAGCGTACTCCACAAAGAAACGAGTTCTGAGGTTCGGCGAGTATTCAAGCCCCAGTGTTGCGATCATTCCAAAAGGAGCCGAGTTCTCGGCCGCCAGGGAAGCGTCGTCATGAGTGAGCCGCAGAACTCCACCGGCCGAGAGGTAAGGCCGGAGCAGGGTATCCGGGGGCCGCAGGTAAGCACCAAGCTGAGAAGTTAGTTCAGTCAAAGGGGCTCCATCAATGAGGTTCGGCACTCGGTATTCCCCGTAGTCTTCAAGGAGAAACAGCCCAAAGGCATAACTCACCGCTGCGGTGCGCACATACACCGAGGAGGGTATGAGATAGAGTGATGCTGCGGCTCCGAGGTAACGAAAATTTGCCGTGAAGAACTCTACCGCAAAACGCGCCGCTCGCTCGGATGGAATCTCAATGAACAGCGGATCATGCTGCAGGTAGAAGGTTCCGGTCTCTGGATACCTGCCACGTAACGTCGCCCTGTAGCGATAGGTCATGGGTGAAGGTAGCAAGAGCGTGAGCTCACCGTTTTCATTCAGTTCAAAAGGCTCATCCCAAATATTTCGCAGGGTGGTACCCGGCGCACCACGAAACCGCACCTCTACCGCGTCCTGATACTTTGCGTAGTGCTCCTGCAGCACCGCAGCCGCGTCGCCCCAGATCCCCCGTTCAATATCCCTGAAGCCGGTTGAGAACGGGCGCTCTATCTCAAAGGCACCAATCTCCTGTGTGCGCAGAAGATCATAGCTTGTCCCACGTGCCACCAGCCGCTCCATGCTCCCAAAGAGAACTACCTCGAACCAGGCATCGGCTTCGCGAGCACGAGCATACTCCACCTTTTGCTCAAAACGGAAGGGCGTCGAGTGGGAGCCTTCCTGCAGAATAACCACATCCGGGTTAGCGCTCGCAAGCTCTATCACCAGTGCATCGTAGAGCACCTGTCGGTCGCGCTCGGTGTAGTCCGAGTCACCGTCAAAGCTCATGAACACCACCATTCGTCGCTCGCGAAAGGTCTCCGGATGCTCCCATGCTGCTTGTAGCGGCCTAAGTGAGAACAGGCCAAAGAGCGCTACGCACACTACACCCGCCCAATGTGAGTACGACACGGTTGTTCTCATAGCCTCACCACCACGTCCTGAATCGCATGAGTCGCCCCTGGCTCAGGTTCAAACGATAGTACGCCCGACCGTTGGGCGCAAAACCAAACACCGACCGTTGCCGGTCGCCGGTGTTTAACTCCTCGGCAGCCTTCCCGCTAAGGCTGTACCGCCTCAGGTTTCCGTCACCACGGTCAACAACCACCCC
>SLAA01000074.1 GCA_007127105.1 Spirochaetales bacterium
GTGCAGGCAGTGCAGGTAGTACGACCACCCTCACGGCTCATGCAGAGGGAGTCCAGTACGATATAGTAACGAATGGCACATTTCACGAGATCCGGCAGATGTCCCGACGCGAGGGAAATAACGAGGTAGTTGTCGAGTTCACCCCCGCCTTCCCGCAGCTCCTTGCCCTTGCAGACGGCACGGACCTCGCAGGCCAGTTCCGGGTCACGGCACACGCAAGCCTGGGGGTGGTCAGGGGAAGTTGGCGCGTGGTGCGAAAAGATCAGGAGCTACACCTTGAGATCCTTCCGGACGGGGGCTGGACACCAGGCCCTGCTCCACCTATGGCCCGCATCCTTTTCCGAGTCGTCTCCATGTTTCAAGACTGGCCCAAGACCTACATCTGGCGCGGAACAATTCAGTTGCCTGCTCCGGACATGCCGGGCGGGACGGCGGCCAGCAGCTCTCTTGTGGAGCCCTTCGCATTCGAGTCCGGCTGGCAACGCATTGCACAATGATCTCACGCACTCGAGAGTTGCTTGATGTCCTGGATGCAGATGCGCGGTACGAGACGCCGCACAGCGCATGTATATAGCGAGGCCGTGGCATGAGCGTGCATTGGCCGGTGTGGTGGGCCAATTTTTTTCGGGTAGTGAGTGTGTGCGACCGCGATATCTGCGCGATCGGGCCCTACTTATCGCCTATCTCCACGACACCGCTCCAGTTCTCGGACGGCGGGTTCTTAAGGTAATCCACGCAGCGCGAAAGAAATCTCCGGTTAAGAGGGTCATTCGGCAGAAGCTTGCCCGCAGCAACAAAGTGGCGCCGTGCATCCTCAAACTCGCGAGCGTAATACCGTTTGACTCCGGCATGATAGAGCTTCCAGCCCTTCTGAGTGTGCTCGCTGAGTGCTCGAGAGGGTGCATACAACTTAGTGCGCAGCTGCTTGCCTCTTACTGTAACGGTATCTACAAACCGACAGGGGATTTCTCCGCCAACCTTTGCGGCCACCGACTGCGAAACCAACAGCGGCACGCCGTACACCTTGGTCAAGCCCTCGAGCCGCGATGCCAGGTTTACCATGTCGCCCATTACGGTGTAATCCATTTTGCGTTCAGATCCGACATTTCCGATAGTGGCCTCTCCGAAACTAATGCCGACGCCGGTACGAAACTCAGGCAGCGAGCTTTCTATCTGCTTCCGGTTAAACGCCTCGATCGTGTCGAGCATGCCGAGCCCCGCCCTCACCGCCAGAAGCGCATCGTTGTCATGTTTTACCGGTGCACCGAAGAACGCCATAATTGCATCGCCGATATACTTATCCACTATTCCATCATTCTCATAGATGAGGTCGACCATGTGTGTGAAGTACTCGTTGAGCGACGTGACGAGCTGGTCAGGTGGCATGCCTTCGGAAATGCCGGTGAATCCCCTGATGTCCGAGAAAAGCACCGCAAGCTCACGCTTTGCTCCTACGAGCATTGACTCAGGATTCGAGAAGACCTGTTCGAGCACTTCAAGCGGAACGTATCGCTGAAAGACGTTTCGCACCTTCTGCTCCTGCTTGCGGGCTATGGCCGCCTGGTAGGCGAAGCGTCGTATTTGGTCGTACGCCTGTTCGAGATCCTCGGTCATCAGATTGAAGGTGTGCCCTAGATCGCCAAACTCGTCGTGATGAAACAGCGGCACCCTCTGTGATAGATCACGGGTAGACATGATGTGACGCATAGCTGCAGACATACTGTCGAGCGGCCGGAGAAGACCTCGGACAAACGCGAGCAGGAGGAGCAGGCTTAACGCGAGACTGATAGCTGCAATTGTGCCCGATTGAACATGGATCCGGCGTATTACGCCGTAGAATGCGTCTTCGCGCTCGGTCACCACTAAGGTCCAGTCAAAAGGCTGGAAGTAAGCAGACTGGGCAACCCGGGGCACATTCTCAATATGTATCGTCCACCATCCATCAACACGCCGCTCGTGATGTTGTGTCAACTCGGCGACCTCGGCAGATTCCGGACTGATCTGCGTCGTGGAAAAAGTAATGGTCCCGTTATCCGTGACCGCGAAGATGATCTCTGAAGGAGCACCAATGAGTCCGACCGCGTATGACTCGACCGCGTTTTGTGCAGCGGCTATGTACTGCGGCTGGTCGGTCAAAGCATTTTCAACAAGAATGCGCCACTGCCCTTCAGCGTAGCCTCGCAGTTGCTCCGCCTTGAACTCCATTGACCGTTGAGCAATTTGCGATATTTCGTTCCGCGCAGCAAGCGCGGATGTCAGCCCGGTCACCAAGACCGGCAGAATTACAAGAGGTAGAATTACAACGAGAAACTTGTTGCGGACTCGCATGGAGAAATCCAGTTGTGCAAAAGGCACACGGCGCTCGTAGAATATTTCGCTCGAAACGCATATTATGTATTCAACGAGGTGTGACGTCAATGACTCATGACGAGCGGCAAAACGAGGCTTCCGATACGAGCACAGGATCTCACCCAGATGAACTGGCCAACCTACTTGAACAGTCGGAGAGCGGCGTCTCGCAGCAGGAGAAGGTCAAGATAGAGGAGCAGCTCGACTCGTTCCTGCAGGGCCACACACAATCCGACGTTGGCGAACAGCAACGCTTTGCCTATCAGGCGCGTCACAAGTATGACAAGGTTCCTTTCCTTGTCGCAACAGCGGCCATAATCGTTGCGGTCGCTGCGGCGCTAAGCATTACTGCGTTCTTCGACTCCGAAGAGCAAGGCTTTCGTACCGCTGTATCCTCACCGGAGAGTGCAGAGGCGCTACTGCTTGCCGAGTTTCGTGCAGAGGCGGAGGGACGAATTGCCGCACAGGCAGAAGAGATAGCGCTCTTTCGAGGTGAGATGTCCCGCCTTGAACGAGAGCGAGACAGGGCCGCACAGCATGCACAAGCAGCGTTTCACGAACGGGAGGCGGAACTAGAAGCACGGCTTCAAACCGCACTTGAAGCTGAACGAGCTCGTTTGGAGGAGGCAGGTATCACGGGTGCTGAGCTGGATGCCGCACTTGCTGCGGCCGAGGCTGAGCTTGAGACGGAGTATAGGGCGCAGCTTGACGACCTGCAGCAGGAGCATCAAGAGGCCCTGGCCGAACGTGAAGCTGAAATCGAAGCGCTCATGGCCGCATACGAAGCTGAACAGCTCCAACTCGCCGGGTTCGCCCTTAGGCAGGAGCAAAGCGCCGCCGACCTGGCCGCGTTAGTGGAGAGAGTCAGCGAAGAGCAGGTATTCGCAGCGCAGTTACGCGACGGATTTCAACGTGCGCTATCGCACCTTGAGGACGACGAGTACGCCGAGCTTGGCTCCGTTGTTGAAGAGCTCAATGCGATCCTCACTACTGAGCAGGCGCGTGAACTACCGGTTACCCAAGTGAGGGCCGAGGTTGACCGTTCCGTACTATCGGCACTGCTGAGATTGGCATCCGCGGAACAGAGCGCCGAACAGCAGCGCCAAGACCTTGAAGAACTTGGCCGTGCAGTTGAGAGCGCCGAACGTCGTGCATCGGTCCTCGAGACCCAGCTTAGCGCCGCGCGCGGAGCACTCGCACGTGTCGAGTCGGAACGCAACCGGTTTCGTGCCTTAGCTTCGAGCACCGAAGCACGCCTGTCCGCTCTGAGAGCGAGTGTTCAGTCGGTTCAACAAGACCTCTCCGCAGAGGCAGTTGAACTTGGCCTACGCCCGGAGCAGCGCGATGCAATATTCCGCTCACTCAATGTTCGACTTGAGGTGCTCGAGGCATTGCGCAGCGAGTCGGTACAACGGGAACGGCCGGACTTAGACGAGGCGTTTGAAGACTATCTCGATACCTTCGCGGAGATGCGCGAGCGAGAGGCCGCCGCCGAGACACTCTCACGTTCTGCACAGATGCTTGACGCCATTGTAGATTGAGCCCTATTCACATTCTCACTCCGTCGAGGTACGTGCATTCGAGCTTGTGCTCTCCCCTGCAGCATCGGTAGCCGTTATCTCCCAGGTTCTGTCCCGGAACGGCGGCGGAAGAGAGTCGCTGAGGGTGAAGCGCACAACGTTCGTCGAGATCTGCTCGAGCGTGCTCTGTGCGTTTGGGCTATGGTCGAAAACGTAGGGCGGCACACCGCCGGACACGTGGAAATTGGCACTCCCGCCGGCTTGTAAGGTTACCGACGATGGCGACATGAAGAGCGGTTCAGGCTCCTCCGAGACCACAACAACCGTTGCCTGGGCAAGGTTGCCGTCCGCGTCTGTCACCGAGATGGTTGCACTGCCCGTAGCATTGACGGTGAAATCGAAGCTACTCGGATCCACGTTCGCGAAGCTTCCGAAACCTTCCGGCAGTTGAGTCGGAAAGTCGTACGGGGGAGTTCCGCCGGAGATCGTAAAAGATAGATCCTCATCATCACCGGGATCAAGGACGACCGTCTTTGATGATGGAGAAATGCGTAACTCATCCGCACTATACACGGTTGCCCGGACGGTAATTAGATTGCCAATTTCGTCACGCACTCGGATTTCGTATGATCCCGGTGTGCCGGGCGGGCTGTACTCGAGCGTCCCTTCCGGACTTCCCGCCCACCCGGCGGAGCCGCCACCGGCGTCAAGGTCAACGGAATAGTCGCCGATGCCGCCGCTTACGTTGATAATCTGGGGGCCTGCGCCGTTCGCCGCAATTTCAAACGATCTAGGATGTGCCGAGAAGCGGTCATATAGTTTGAACAGTGCTGTTGCTCGTGCACCGGTATAGTCGACAGCAGTAACCGTCACGTCGACCGCTCCATTCAACATAGCAGGAGCAACAAAGCGTCCGGTAGGGGAATCTATCTGTCCAATGCCGTTATCGAGTCTAAATGAATACGGCCGAACTCCACCGCTTGCGGTCAAGGTAAACTCGTTCGACGCCTGAAGGTGTACCTCGCGCTCGGCTATAGAGAAACTGCCACCTTCTTCGCCCTCAAGTATCGCAAACAGCGAGAGCTCGCTACAGGCAGACAGAAAAACTACCGTCCCCAGGAACAATAGGATGAGCTTAACGGTACGACCGCCCAAGAGTTTCCTAATCATCGTATCAATCCCCACTTTTGATCCCATTATACCACTAGAGAAGTTGGTATGCATAAACTCCCGCCAAAACGCCCGGTATCAGCTCCACCTGAGGGTCGGCCCCAGGATCTTCTCTATAGATATGGAACAGCGACCGCATGCCGATCTGTGCGCCCACACCAAAACGCCCGGCAACCGAGACACACGCGCCTAGCCCCCCCGCCCCGTACGGTAGTGCAGCTGCAAGGCGCTGTGAGGCAACGCTTCCGTCGTCAATTCGTATTGCGGCTCCGGCAATGGCGAACAGGTGGGTCGAAATAACATCGCTTCGCCACGGCGAAAATCTTAGTTCAGCGCCCACTGGGACGAACGAGCGAATGAACTCGCCCATTCCGTCAGTGCTCGAAAGAAAGTTCTGGTATCCGATAGAGAGTCCTATTCCCGTTCGCATTCTATTATCACTCAGCCAAAGAAGCAGCGTTGCCGCTGCACTGTATCCGTACGGAAGGTGGCGCGCGAACTCTCCCACCGACACAATGCCCTGCCCGCCCGCATTCAGTTCAATCCGTCCATCCAGGCGGCCGGTGCTTGCGACCGAGGGGCCGAGTTGGTCGGGAGCCCGATTCGCGGTGCTGTCCGGCCCAAGCTGCTCCGCTCTACGCTCGTTATTGAGCTCTTCGAGCTGCGCCAGGACGGCTTGTTGTCTCTGTTGCCGAACCGCGTCAATATCGTCCCGTGAGTCTTCTACTAAGGATCGTACCGCCTCGGTGATCAGGCGGTCCAAAAGCATGTCGACCGCTCCCTGACGCTCAACCTCCGAAAGCACCTCCTGCTTTGTCACATCAACAAGCTGATACCGAATGGTCAATCGCTCGTCGGCAAGTTCATAGTTCCCGAGTAGGAGAAGTTCGACCGACAACGGATCCGTCGCTTCGTAGCGCGCATAGGCTTGTTCAATATCAATCATTCCGTCAACCGCTGCCGGAAGTTGATCGGAGGAAGCAATGAGTAAACGTGCCCCCCTAAGCTCCAACTCTGCTGCGCGAGCGAGTATGCGCTCGAGTTCAGCGTCGCTACGAAGGTGTGCGGTATGATGTACCGCGACCCGAGGCTGTAGGTTATGGTCCTCGGCGGACAGCGGAATCACGGTCATGAATACCAGCAGCAGCACCATTACCGAGAGAGATCGAACCGAAGTCATATTCCTCCGTACTCGCGTACAGTGCGAAACTGTTTCGAGATTCGTCTTCATAAATATATTGAAGTTTACTGAGAAGGCAAAATAGATGTCTGTGCGGAAGCGCACATAACAAGCTGCGATTTATTGGGGGGGGCGCCGTCATTCGGGGGTATGGTGCCGATCTGTGCCTTCGCCGTCACAGTCGGTGGCCTTCAAGAACTACAAGCGCATGCTGGCCGTCATGCATCCGCGCCTTGGTCTCCATCGGAATCCAGAACCGATAGCGCGTCCTTGATTCGGGACATCATTACCTCCGGCCTGGCGCTGCGCAGGAGTTCGGAGCGCAGGTGCTCCTCCCGAATAAGCCCCACGATGCCACGCGCAATCTGCACCTGCATTGAGCTGTCCTCCTCGGGTGTCAGCACCAGGAAGATAAGGCGTACCCGCTTGCCATCGTTCGCGCTCCAGTCTATACCCTTGAGGCAGCGTGCAAGTACTATGACCGGACGCTTGAGCCCCGGGAGCCGTGCGTGCGGAAAAGCGACACCGCGCCCGAGCGCCGTTGTCAATTGCTGCTCCCGGTTGAGAACCGCAGCCTGTATCTGCAACGCCGTGAATCCTGGCGTGCCGGACTCAGCAAGCTTACACAGCTCCCCAATGACGCTATCCCGGTCGCTTGCGTCTATATTCGTACGTATGCGCTCGGTAGCGAGGTATAAGGACCAATCCTGGGAACGTTTCCGCTGGAACACCTCTTTTCTCAGAATGCCAGCCAACCGCTCGGAACCGTCTGACCGGAGAACCGGTAGAGCTGGCCGCCTCAGGTACTCAAGACGCCGCAAGGCCTTCAGCAACGTCTCGTCCTCGTAGACGGCGTCCGGTGAAATTTGTGTGAGTTCGCGCACCGGAAGATCTTCATCACCACCCTGGTGCAGGTGCTGCAGTACCATGCGGTGCTCCAACATGCCAGTAAGCCTTCCGGTGGCCTCGTCTGTCACTGGCAGTAGCTCGGTGGGGTTTCGCGTGAAGACATCGTCAGCTTCTGCAACAGAGGTATTCTCAGTCACGCTCACGAAACTTGTGCTCATGGCCTCACCCACGGTGAGACCGGCAAAGCTCTTTTGCGACTCAGCCGGATCTATGGCATCAAGAATATGGCGTTTCAAAACAACCTGGTTCTCGTATATGTTCCACCTCTGGCAAAAGATGTAGCCGAACATTGCCACCCAGAGAAAGGGCACCATAAGGTTGAAGGTGCGAGTCATCTCAGAAATGATAATTACGGTCGACATTGGTGCGTTTGCCGCGCCTGCAAAGAAGCCCACCATGCCCAACAGAACAAACACAACCAGCGGTATCTGCGAACTCGGCATCAGGTGCAAATAGGCGCCACCGACAACGCCACCCAAAGCCGCCCCTATCATCAGCGACGGGCCAAAAATTCCGCCTGAGCCGCCGGAGCCAATAGAGAACGAGGTCGTGAGCATCTTCAGAAACACCAACAGCAACATGCCCAGCAGCGGTACATTGCCGTTGATCATCTGTTGCATATGGAATGAGCCTTCCCCAAATGCTGGCGAGAACCATAACGCCACCAGGCCGGTCAGCACCCCTCCAATAGCAGGCTTCAGGTAGGGCTTGAGTCGAAGCGTCTGAAAGAAGTCACGCGTCCCATAGAACACCCGCACAAATACGAACGCACCAAACGCCGACATCAGTGCCAGCAAGGTAAACGGAATGAGGTGTAACAGCGATAACTGGTACGTGAACTCCGGAATCGACAGAACTGGATCAAAGCCAAAGTAGAGCGCGTAGACACCGTAAGCAACCGTAGAGGCAATGACCGCAGGAATGAGCACCTTGCCGTTGTACCGCATGTCGGAATGCAGGATCTCAGCCGCGAAGATAGCGCCTGCTAAGGGAGCACGAAAAATTGCCGCAATTCCGGCTGCCATTCCGGCAAGCATGATCTCCCGTCTATACTCCGAGTAGTAGGGAATACGCGAGCAGATAAAGGATCCAAACCCGGCCCCAATCTGGGCAATGGGACCCTCCTTTCCGCCCGATCCACCACTACCAATGGTAATTGCAGAGCCCACCAGCTTCACCACGCTGACCCGCAGCCGAATGCGGCCCTGCTCATGATGGTAGGCGTGGATGACCTCATCTGTTCCATGGCCAGCGGCTTCTGGTGCAAAGCGGTAGACAATGAGTCCAGTGATGAGTCCACCGGCCCCGGCAATGAGCGGCAGAAGCCAGGGACGGAACAACGGCTGCGACCACGGCAGGTCGAACCGGCGAATCCCGGAAACAATGGTAATCTGGGTGTATCCCGCCGTACCCTCAATGAGAAATATATTCAACAACGAAAGCAGCTGCTGAAAGATAATGGCACCAACGCCAGCAATGATTCCTACAAAGATGTACAGTGTAATGAGGAGAACCGTGCGCTTATGATCAACAATGCTTGCCATTCCACCTCCCGATAACCGGATGAAGATGCTACATTTGGCGCGACAAGACAACGCAAACCGGAGCAGATATGGAAGACCTCACACCACGTTTCTGGGAAATATTCTGGGAAGTTTTTGGTAGCCTGCCGCGGCAGGGGCCTGGTAACCGCGCATCGGCAGTCAAGGCGCTTGCAATGTGCGGCGAGTTGCCGGAGCAACCCTCGGTTCTTGACCTGGGCTGCGGCGTGGGCGGGCAAACGCTTCAGCTCGCCGAACTCGTATCAGGTCACATCACGGCGCTCGACAGCCATGCACCTGCCATTGAGTCCTTACGACAGAGCGTGCTCGCGCGCGGTCTTGCAGACCGAGTCACCGCCTTGGTTGGAGACATGGCACAACCCGACCAGAAGCGCGAGAGCTTTGATCTTGTCTGGTCTGAAGGGGCCCTGTATAGCATTGGACTTATTAACGCCCTACAGGTCTGCTACGAACTCCTGCGCCCCGGAGGCCACCTGGTCTTTACAGATGCGATCTGGCGCAAAGCCAACCCGCCGGCCGCAGTTAGGGCCAGCTTCGATCTGGACTACCCCACCATGGGGACACTGCAGGATGACCTGGCAGCTCTCAGCAAGAGCGGTTTCAAGCTTGTTGGGCACTTCACCCTTCCCGATGAAGCATGGTGGGACGACTTCTACACCCCCATGGAAGCACGCGTTGCAGAGCTGTTGCCAC
>SLAA01000211.1 GCA_007127105.1 Spirochaetales bacterium
AGCGTGACCGCTTTGTCCTGAGCAAAGGTCATGCGGGACCAGCGCTGTATGCAGCGCTGGCGTATCACGGGTACTTCCCGGTCGAGTGGTTACACACGCTGAACGAGGGAGGTACGCAGCTTCCGAGTCACGCTGATATGACACGCACGCCCGGCATAGACATGACTGCGGGTAGTTTGGGACAAGGTCTCAGCGCAGCGGTAGGGATTGCGCTCGCGAACCAAATTGACGGCAAGGAGCGGAAAACCTACTGCATCATTGGTGACGGAGAGAGCAATGAGGGTCAGATCTGGGAAGCTGGAATGAGTGCCTCACAGTTCCACCTGAAGGACCTCATTGCCTTTACCGACTACAACAAGATGCAGCTTGACGGCTGGATGACCGACGTCATGAACGTCGAGGATCTGAACGCCAAATGGCTTGCTTTTGGGTGGTTCGTTCAACGCGTGGACGGACACGACTTCCGTCAGCTTGACTTCGCAATTGAACGGGCACGGAAGGAACAGTGCCGACCCAGTATGATCATCATGGACACAGTAAAGGGCAAGGGGCTTCCGATGGCGGAGAACAACCCTGCCAACCACAGCATGAGTTATGGCTCTACGGAGGCCTCCCAGGTTATCTCCCGACTTCGTGCGCGTGAGGCGCGCCTTGAGGAGGTTGAAAATGGCTGATCAAGCCCAACTTCACGAGCAACTACTGGGTCCCGGCTCAGACGAAATGCGGAGTGTGTACGTAGAAACACTCATTCAACTCGCCGAAGCGGATGAGCGAATCGTTTTGCTTGATGCCGATCTCATGAGTGCCCATAAAACTATCAACTTTCAAAAGCGGTTTCCAAATAGGGGCATCAACATGGGTGTTGCGGAAGCGAACATGATCGGCGTCAGTGCGGGGCTGTCGACCATGGGCAAGATACCCTTTCCCACAACATTTGCATGTTTTGCTACTCGGCGCACCTTTGACCAGTTTTTTATCAGTGGCAACTACGCCAGGCAGAACGTAAAGCTCATCGGTACGGATCCGGGAGTATCAGCTGAGTTTAACGGTGGCACGCACATGCCCTTTGAGGACATTGCGTTGACTCGGGTGATTCCCGGTCTACCGATCCTGGAGCCAGCGGATGAGGTGGCGGCTCGCAACATTATTCCACGGCTTGTTACACACGAAGGCTGCACATACATGCGGATTCAGCGCAAGGCTGCACCGCGAATTTATGCTGAGGGTGAGGAGTTTCCTTTTGGCAAGGGCAAGCTTCTGCGTGATGGAAGGGACCTCACCATAGTAGCTGCGGGTAGTATCTGTGTACCTGAGAGTCTCAAGGCGGCCGAGTTGTTGGCCGGAGAGGGGCTGAGTGTAGCAGTAATCGATATGTACTCCATTAAGCCGGTCGACGGTGATCTGCTGGAGGAGTATGCCCGCAAGACAGGCGCGGTTCTGACCTGCGAAAACCACCAGGTCAAGAACGGACTTGGTAGTGCTGTTGCCGAGGAACTAGCGGAGCGTTACCCGACCTTAGTGGTACGGCACGGCGTAATGGATGAGTTCGGTGAGGTTGGGCTAGTCGAGTATTTGATGGAGCGGTATGGATTGACGGCAGAGCACATTGCCGCACGGGCACGTGAGACGCTTGCCCGCAAAAGAAAGATTTAAGGACAGGGGGCAGAAAATGATCAAGGTAGGAGTTGCTGGGTACGGAGTTATTGGACAGCGGTTGGCCGACGGGGTGGCCGCTCAAGGCGACATGGAACTTGTAGGCGTAGCAGACGTCGCGCCGACCTTGGCCGTTCGCGCATTGCACGAGCGAGGTATGCCGTACAAGCTGTTCACCGCCATGCCTGAAAAGAAGTCACTCTTAACCGATGTTGGCATTCCAGTGAGCGGTACGCTAGAAGATCTGGTACAACAAGTTGACATCATGCTTGACGCTACAAACGCAGGAGTAGGGGCCAAGAACAAAGAGTTGTACCTGAAATACAACAAGAAGGCCGTGTTCCAGGGTGGTGAGAAGAACAACGTTGCCGATGTATTTTTCCATGGATATGCGAATTATGAGGACGGGGTCGGCGCAGACTACCTGAAGCTTACAAGCTGCAACACCACTGGGCTGGTTCGTGCTATTGACGCTATTGACCGAGCGGTGGGTGTACGTAGAACCGCGCTTACTATCATTCGGCGGGTGGCCGATCCAGGTGACTATCACCGTGGGCTTACCAATGCGCTTAAGGTAGACCACGCACCGAGTCATCAGGCAGTCGACTTAATGACGATCATGCCGCATGTGGAAGCCACAGGAATTCTGGTGCATACGCCGGTGACCCACGGACACATCATTACGCCATTGGTAGTTACCAAGCAGGGTATTACCAAGGCAAAGCTGCTGGAGATATTCCATGCGCATCCACGTGTTCGTGTGGTGCGTCTTGAAGACGGTTTTGAGGGTAATGCGAGCCTTTTCCGTTATGCTCGGGATCTTGGAAATCCTCGGGGGGATATGTACGAGATTGCCGTGTGGGAAGAGAGCATTGTCATGTCTGGTGACGACATTATGTTTGCCATCAACATTCCGCAGGAAGCAGTGGTTATACCGGAGAGTATTGATGCCGTGCGTGCGGCACTGAAACTTCAGACGACTCGTGAAGAAGGTACTTCGAAAACTAATGAGTACCTGAAGCTCAAGGCTCGGTAGAGGATCAGCAAAGATATGAAGATCCGAAGCATGAAAGAGTTGGAGCTGCACCGAAAGAAGGTGCTGCTCCGGCTTGATATCAACTCCCCTATAGATGCTGGCACCAAACGGATTGTCAATGACAATCGAATCAGGAAGAGCATTCCAACTCTCGAGTACTTGACAAAGCAAAACGCGGCGGTTGCGATCATTGCTCACCAAGGCGACACTCTGGACTACCAGAATCTTGTTCCACTGAGTGAACACGCCAAGCGACTCTCGGAACATCTTGGACGGGAGGTTGGATACATAGACGACGTCTGTGGCCCAGCCGCACAGAAAGCGGTGAAAGCACTAGAACCCGGACAGTTGATCATACTGGGGAATGTCCGTTATCTCACCGAGGAAGTGAGCAGTTTCGAAAACAATGTTCCGTTGACGGCGGCCGAGATGAAAGATACCTGGATTGTTCGCAGCCTTGCGCCCCTGTTTGATGCGTATATCAACGACGCGTTTGCAGCCGCACACCGAAACGCTCCGAGCATGGTTGCGTTTCAGCAGCACCTGCCGTCTGGGGCGGGAATTTTGTTCTTCGACGAGGTAACAGCACTAACGCAGGTCATGGAATCGCCTGAACGTCCGGCAGTATTTGTCCTGGGTGGGGCCAAGATTTCCGATGCGTTTGGAATGATTGATCAGGTGCTCGCAAACGGAAGTGCAGATACAATTCTTACTGTAGGTGTTACAGGACTCGTCTTTCTAATTGCCGATGGATACGATCTCGGTTCGAGTGTTCGGGAGTTTTTGTCAAAGCGCAGTCTTGATGTCTTTATTGAGCCAGCGCGGGGCTACCTCCGCGACTATCCAGGCCGCATCCGATATCCAGTTGACCTGGCATACGAACTGCCAGACGGTACTAGATCCGAGACAAGGGTTGACGCGGAGAAGCTCCCGGACGGACTCTTTCCGGATATCGGTGCTGCGACGATTGCCGAGTTCAAGGACGCAATCGAGAAGGCTGGGACAATTTTTGTGAACGGACCAGCTGGGGTTTTTGAAGATCCCAAGTGGGAGATCGGCACCCGTGAGCTCTGGCGCACGGTGGCAGCTGCGCCGGGATACAGCGTGATAGGCGGAGGAGATAGCGTAAGCGCGACTGCTCGGTTTACGGATCCAGCTAAGATGAGCTACATCTGCACCGCGGGCGGAGCAATGGTTCGATTTCTCAGTGGAAAAAAGCTACCACTGATTCAGGCGATGGAAGAAGCCTATACATGAAGAACTACACAATTTCGGTGATTCCGGGTGATGGTATTGGTGTTGAGGTTATGCGTGAGGGACAACGAGTTTTGGATCGTATTGCAAAGCTCGATGGAGGCTTTCGTTTCGAATATACCTCGTATGACTGGTCGTGCGAGTACTATGCAAAAACCGGCAAGATGATGAGTGACGACGGCATGCAGCGGCTTGCTGACAGTGATGCAATTCTCCTTGGGGCGGTGGGATTCCCCGGCGTCCCAGACCATGTGAGCTTGCGTGACCTTCTGCTCCGAATTCGACAAGGCTTCGATCAGTACATTAATCTACGTCCGGTTAAGCTTCTTGATGAGCGGGACTGCCCAATTAAAGGTAAAACAGTCGCCGACGTCGATATGGTTTTTGTTAGAGAGAACACCGAAGGAGAGTACTCCGGGTTCGGTGGCCGCATGCGTGCTGATACCGAAGATGAGGTTGTGGTTCAAAGCTCGGTGTTTACCCGCCGAAATACCGAACGCCTTATGCGATATGCCTTCGATCTTGCGCGTTCACGAGCCGCGTCACGAAGGGCTGCGGGCCGCAAGACGTTCGGGAAGTTGAGCAGTGCCACCAAGTCAAATGCTCTCAATTACAGTATGGTCTTCTGGGACGAGGTGTTCGCCAAGATTGGCTCCGAGTATCCCGACATTTCCAGCGATCAATATCATGTTGACGCCCTTGCAATGTTTATGGTGCAGCGGCCGGAAGATTTTGATGTGATAGTTGCCTCGAACCTGTTTGGCGATATCCTCACCGATCTTGGCGGCGTCCTTCAGGGGGGACTGGGATTTGCTGCAGGAGGTAATATCAATCCTGAGCGCCGTTATCCGAGCATGTTCGAACCGGTGCACGGCTCAGCGCCGTCGTTAGCCGGAAAGAACACCGCTAACCCAATTGCCATGGTCTGGACGGCCAAACTCATGCTGGATTTCTTGGGACACGTGGATGCAGGAAACAAGCTTCTTGAAGCAATCAATAAAGTTGTGACTGGTGATCGAACAGGACTTACTGCTGACATGGGAGGTTCCGGTACGACATCCGGCGTCGGTGACATGCTCATTGATGCTCTAAGCTAACAGGCGGTCAGTTTCCGGAGGAGGCTGGGCGGCACGTGCGCCCGGTTTCTTCCGTCGAGCATCTTGACGTTTATACATCACCATTCTGTAATGCAATCGCTTGAACATCGGTCAACGGCCGTCTCACGGATTGACTCAAGAGGAGTCTTGTTCGTTCGAAGTGCTTCCGGTGTCTTTCCTTGGCTGACTCTGTCTCGGATGAGTGCAATGCGTTAACGATCTCCATATGATCACGAGCAACTTCCGTTAGGTCCGGCATAGCGGTGTACGATTCCCTAATCTCTTCACTCATGAAAGCATGAAGGCTGTTGTACAAGGCTTGAAAAAGGCGGTTGCCCCCGGCCTCGACGATATGGCCATGGAAACGATAGTCGGCTTCCACTAATTGCTGGATCTGATGACTCCCGGCGGCCTGTTCCATCACGGCAACCTGGTTGGCCAACTGCACAAGCGTTCGCTGAGCGTCATCTGACGATTCGGCGAGACGCCTGCTGAGTCGCGAAAAGCAGACTCGCTCAATCGTCTCTCGCAACTCTAAAACATCGCTCAGATCGTCATCGCCAAGGATCATGGCCCAAGTAATTGCTTCGGAAGATATGTTTGCCCGTTCACGAAGAAAGGTGCCTTTAGCGGCACGTGAATCTACTACTCCAAGATGCTGAAAAACCTTAATTGCTTCACGAATTGACGAGCGTCCAACTCCGAACATATTGGCCATCTCTTGTTCTGTAGGCAGGCGGTCGCCCGGCTTGTAACGGCCGGAGGCAATGAGCTCCTTGAGGCGCGTCATCACCTGTGCAACTACTGTACGCTGGGCTATATGTTGCTCTGGATCAGATTGATACAAGTTCATGGTTCCTCCGCTGCCGAAATGCACTTCCGATCATAATGGGCATGAATTGAAAATCAGACAATCTGCATTGCAAGCACTTTACTACATAGGGTACGGATTGTTCTATAGGTTATCCCGAGCGGAATGAGAATAACGATAAAAAAATCACAATTATTTGTACGCTTGCGCATGGAACTGAAATAGAGCACCAGAAAAAGTAGGGAACACGCGGGATGGAGGTGCCACGTGCTCCCATCAAGGCTCTCGGTGTGGTTACTCGACTACAACAAAACTACCGTACATTCCGGCTTGTCTATGTCCAGGGACGCTGCAGTAAAACTCAAAGGTGCCAGCTCTGTCGGCAACAAACTCAACGGTTTCGGACTGACCGGCGCTGATAACTCTGGTTTTTGCACCTTCAAACTCGTCAACTACCCAGTCATGACGGCCACCACCGTTGGTGTAGGTTACCCGCACGGTGTCACCAACATTTACGCGGATCTCCGAGACATCATAGACAAGCCCGCGGTTGGTCACGGCTATTTCTTTGACACCACTGCCGCCGGTTGCGTCCACAGTGCGCGCCGACAGGGGGATTACAAATGCCACTGCAAGGGCTAAACTAAGCCCAATCTTTAGTATAGTTTTCATAAGCGGAAGGTATATATACATGATAAACAAAGTCAACAATGTTTGCTAATGCAGGTATCTTTTTTAAGGTAACGTTCCTTGAAGCCGGGCTGGGCGTGCTGGCGCTCGGAGTTGGGCTGGCCGTCGGACGCAATCCACTCGCTGGCATTCGGTTGCATGCGGCGGACGTGGGGTTGGGTGTACTTGCCGCCCTGCCACCCTTGCTTGCGTTGGCCTCTATGCGTCGTTCTCGTCTACCGGCTATTCGCCGCCTCATTGAGTCAGCTCGTGACATGGTGCGTGAGTTCCTCAGCCCACTCACGTGGCCACGCGTCCTGCTCATTGCAGCAGCGGCCGGTTTTGGTGAGGAACTGCTCTTTCGTGGCTTGTTGCAACCTCTGCTAACACTGCAGTTTGGTGTGGCCCCGGCGCTGATCGCGACATCGGTTGTGTTTGGTCTCTTGCACTTTCTCAGCAAGGCCTATGTTGTTTTTGCCTTTGTGTTCAGCCTTTATCTTGGGGCAGTCTATCTTGTGACTGGGAATATTCTGGTGCCGATGTTGGCACACGGGATCTACGATGCGGCTGCCTTGTGGTCGTCAGCCGTCAAAGGGCCAGCAGCCCCCAGACTCCCAGCGGAATGAGGTACACACTAAATACCCAGAGCTTGCCACCGTGTATAAGTCTCACCAGCAAAGAGAGGGACAAAAAGCCAAATACAAGCGAGGCCGCAAATCCGCCAGCCATGGCAGCGGGAGGAACCGCCACGCCGAGCTCGCCGAAGTGTCGCATCTCCAGAATCAACGCACCGAGTATTGCCGGGACCGAAATGAGGAAGGAAAACTCACCGGCCTGCTGGCGAGAGATGCCAGAGTGAAGGGCTGCAGTAATGGTGCTGCCTGAGCGTGATATCCCGGGGATGACCGCGAGGCCTTGCACAATGCCCAGGATAATGGCATGTCGTTTGCCAATTCCGGAGTAGTCGAGCGCGCCGCGACTGAATCGTGCTGAGATTAAGAGCGCAGCTGTGACAAGAAACATGAAGGAAACGAGTTTTGGGAAGAGGTGCAGATCAAGGCGGCTCATTGCCAGACCTACCACGGCCGTAAGGACGGTAGCTATGAGCACCAAAGCGGTGAGCTTGAGGTTCTCTGCATCCTCAACACCGTGGGCTCGACGGGCAAAACGGTAGAGAGAACCGAGCATCAGGAGTATTCGTGCTCTAAAGAACACAACAACCACAATCAGTGTCGCAATGTGCAACACGACATCGTACAACAAGGGAATTTCCCCGATACCCATCACCGCGCGCATGACGACCAAATGTCCCGAGCTGCTGATAGGAATAAACTCACTGATTCCCTGCACGACACCAAGCCACACCGACTGCCACAAACTCATGTTCTCCCCCTGTGCTGTGCGGGAGTCTACCTCAGACCACTACAAGAATTCAACGGACATGGTCGTTTTGCATTTCTTGGTTTTGCTCAACTGCTTCATTTAATGTAGAGTTCAGGGTACGACGACTCGTTGCCGTCCTTGGAGACACATACATGCATATTGTCCTTGCAGGAGCCGGTCACACCCATATTGAACTGCTGCGTCGCGGCTCTGAGTTCCGCCGTGCTGGGCATGCGCTCACTCTCATCTCACCCGAGCCTTATCACGCCTACTCGGGAATGGGGCCGGGCCTGCTGTCCGGGATCTATTCCGAGGTCGATATTGTGCTGCCCGCTGCCGCACTGGCCCGGCGGGCGGGAGCAAGGTATATTCCTGACCGGATTGTCAGCTGTGATACAAGCGCGAGGGTGCTTACCCTCGCCTCCGGGGCGGTCTGTGACTATGACCTTCTGTCCCTCAATCTTGGCAGTGAGTCTATGGACAAACGGCCGGACGACCTGCCCGGGCGAAGGGTGTACACGGCCAAACCTATTCGTGAGTTGTCTGCTTTACGCGTTGAGATTGAACGCTGCTGCCGCGACCATGACGGCTGTGAGATCTCGGTAATTGGTGCCGGGGCAGCTGGACTTGAGATTGCCGCAAATGCTAAGGAACTGTTGTCAAACTTTCGTCCTCAGCGCAGCGTGGTGAATCTGTTTTCTTCGAATGCTGCGCCAGCTGGGCTGACTGGGGGCAGGCGCGAGTACGTGGAGCGGCATCTCGCTCGGATTGCCGTTGCGTTTTTTGGGGGAATGAAGGTGCCGCCAGCCGAGGTTCCTGGCGACATTATTGTGATTGCTACCGGTCTTCAGCCACCCCAGGTTCTCCGTAACTTTGACCTCGCATTGGCTCCGGATGGGTCGGTGCTCGTGGACCGCTATCTCCGCTCCAGGAGCACTAACAGGGTATTTGCTGTGGGTGACTGTGCTTATTTTGAGGAGCAGCCGCTGGACAGAGTGGGAGTGTATGCGGTGAGACAGCAATCGGTGCTTATGGCTAATCTCATGGCAGCAGCAAAGCGCGGGGGCACCCAGGTGGAGGCCGGATCGGGAACCATTCCCTTTTCGGCAACCGGCCCTTATCTTGCGGGGTTTAACCTCGGTTATGGCTGTGGCTTGTTGTACAAGGGCTCCTGGACGCTCAGCGGGCGGCCAGCCTTTGTGGTGAAAGACCGTATTGACCGAGCTTTCATGCGACGCTATCAAAAGTAGCCCATTTCCAAGAACAAGTAGTACCTTCATGATCTCTGGAGGTAACAATGAATCTCAAGGACAAGACCTATCTTGTTGTGGGCGGCTCGCACGGAATTGGTGCGGAACTGGTGGCGCAGCTATCTGAGGCGGGAGCCAATGTCATGTGCTGGAGCCGGAACAGCCCCGATCTAGCGGTTGATGCAGTAGGCTACTCACAGGTTGATGTCTGTGATCGCGGTAGCGAGCT
>SLAA01000215.1 GCA_007127105.1 Spirochaetales bacterium
CATAACCTGCTCCGGAGAGATGGGCTTTGCAATGTAGTCGTCCATTCCTGCCTCAAGGCACCGCTCTTTATCCCCCACAAGTGCGTGGGCAGTCATTGCGACTATAGGAATGGTCCGGGAGAGTACTCCATGGGCTCCCTGGCGAATAAGCTTGGTGGCCGTCAGTCCGTCCATAATTGGCATCTGCACGTCCATGAACACCAGGTCATAGGGAGCCATGGAAAGCGCCCGTACAGCTTCATTTCCGTCGGCTACGGTATCTACCCGGTGACCGAACTTCTCCAGTATGATACGTGCCACTTTCTGGTTGGTAACATTATCTTCTACCACCAGGATGCGAGCTGGAAGGTGCCCGACACTCTGTCCAGATGCTTCGCTGCCCTTTGCTCCGCGTACATCCGAGTCGGCCGGAAGGATACCCGCGGTGCCTTGTTGCACCGCCACGAGGCAGTCGAGCAAGGTGCGCCGCTTGGCTGGTTTGCTTATGGCTCCGCATAGTCCGAGCGACCTCAGATCGGCTAAGTCAATGGTTGTCCCGAATGGAATAAGCGCAACAGTGTTGGTGTTGGCCCATGGTGGCGTCTCCGACAGCTTACAGTCGGGAAACGCCGTTTCCAGAAGCTCAACCAAGTGGGGAGTATCGGAACCATGTTGAGCAGCCCCTCCAGAAACTACGTCAAGAATAAGAAAGTCGTACGCAGCCGGTGACTCTACCTCCTCTATACTACGCGCGGTGATGGTGGTAGCGCCGAGCTCGTCGAGAAGGGCCGTTAGCGCGCGCCGAGTTGACGGCACCGAGCTGAGCACCACGATCCTAGCTTGGGAGAGTTGTTGCTGCGCGGGCGATATTCCAGCCAGGCCCGTGGTGCTAAGCTGCTCATGCTGCTCCAGCGGAAGGCTAAAGCTGAAGCGGGAGCCATGTCCCAGTTCACTCTCAACCGTGATCTCCCCACCCATCATTGTCACAAGCCGACGCGAAATGCTCAAGCCAAGCCCTGTACCCCCGTGTGAGCGGGTTGCGGAGCCATCAACCTGTACGAATGGGTCAAATAGAGTCTGGATCTGCTGCGGAGCTATGCCTATGCCGGTATCGACGACCTCAAACAGCAGTCGATAGGGCGGGTCCTTCTCGGTGCTGAGCCGCAGTTCAACGCTGCCCTCGTTCGTGAACTTGATTGCATTTCCAACCAGGTTCAGGAGCACCTGCCGCAGGCGTCCGGGGTCCCCCTGTACACATCCCGGTACCTCTTTGGTCGTGTATGCAGAGAACTCAAGGTGCTTCTGGCCAGCAACGAGTGCCAAGGCATCTCCAACATCCTCAACAACCTGATAGGGCGAGAATACGACCTCCTCGAGTTGTAGTTTCTCGGCCTCGAGCTTGGAGAAGTCCAGGATATCGTTGATAAGGAAGAGGAGGGTGTCAGCGCTTTGCCGAATAATCTCGGCATACATCCGTTGTGAGTCATTGAGTTCAGAATCCAGCAAGACCCCAGCCAAACCAATTACCCCGTTAATTGGGGTACGAATCTCGTGACTCATGTTGGCAAGGAACTCACCCTTGGCCTCGGCCGCCAGTTCGGCCTCTCGGGCAAGGCGCTCGGCCCGTACCAGTGCCTCTTCCAGTTCTTCCTCGGAGAGGCGGCGTTCGGTGATATCGTAGTTAATGCCAACAATGCGGACTGGGTGATCCTTGGGGTTGCGTAACACCAGTGCAGAACCGGCAAGGTACTTCAGTTGGCCGTCTGGATAGACAATGGGGAACTCTTGATAAAACGAGCCAGGCGCTTTGTTGGGCTCCAGATAGTCACGGGGCAAAATGCAGCGTCGCCACAGTTCGAACGAGGGTTCGTTCTCCTCCGGGTCCATGCCCACCAGCTCGTACATCCGCCGATCCCAGTGCAGCGTGTTGCCAACAATATCAAAGTCCCAGACTCCAACCTGCATGCTTTCAAGTGCAAGCTGAAGTTGCTCCGGTGAGTGTTCCATTACTGCGGCTTGAGGCTCGGCCACTTCACCTGGGCGCCATAGCACAGAGGCGACAAGGAGAAGCGCAACAGATAGCGAAGCTGCTGTGAGGAGCTGAGCTGCAAGGAGAGCTAGTGGTATGTCTGAGAGAATGAATGTGCCAATCAGGCTCAGTAGCCCGAGCAGCAGTGCATACAGGGTGAGGCGGAGCTTACCCTGCGCGGGCAATGCTGTGGCGGACAGTGCAGTGTTCACATGGGTACCTTTCGCTCCAATTATTACACCCCAGCATGCAAAATGCAATAATTCATGCGGGTACAGACGGAACCAAGCCTATCCCGAGCTATGACTCGGACAGTTCTACCAAAAACTCGCGTGGTAGCTCCACCCGAAACCGTTCCGGGAGACTGCTCCGTCCTGGGCTTACCAGGGAAAGACTTCCAATTGCGGTTTCAACAAGGTGTTCGCGCTCGGATCCGTAATAGGCCGACTCGTGGGAATGTGCATTGAGTACGAGTTCACCACTGGTTGCGCCAGCCTCTTGTACTCGCAAATGCTCGGGGCGAATGAGGTAGAAGGTGCCAGGGATTTCGCCAATATCTTCACCCTTGAGTATGTTGGCTCGGCCTATGAAGCGTGCGGAGTATATGCAGCGGGGCCGCTCATACAGTTGCTCCGGTGTTCCGGAATCAACCACAACTCCGTTCTGGAGCACAACAATGCGGTCAGATATCTGCAAGGCCTCATTTCTGCTGTGGGTTACAAAGATCATGGGAATGCCGAGTCTGCGCTGGAGCTTAAGGAGCTGCCGCCGCAGTTCTTCACGGCGCTCAGTGTCAATTGCGGAGAACGGTTCATCCAGCAGCAGCGCCCTGGGGTCGCAGGCTAAGGCTCGGGCTACCGCGACTCGTTGTTGTTCTCCACCGGATAGCGTTTGCACCGAACGCTGCCCAAATGTGTCGAGCCCAACAAGCTCCAGCAGCTCGGCAACCCGCTTCCTTCGCGTGTGAGAAGGTGTGTGGCGTGCCCGAAGGCCGTAGGCAATATTCTCTGCAACGTTCAGGTGTGGGAATAGGGTGTAGTCCTGGAATACGTACCCGATGTTTCGGTTCTGTGCCTGCACGTCCTGAACGTCGGTGCCATCCACAAGAATCCGACCCGACTCGGCATGTTCGAAACCAGCTACAATGCGCAGACTTGTTGTCTTGCCGCTTCCACTTGAGCCGAGCAAGGTGAGAATCTCCCCATCCTCTACCGTGAAGCTGACGTCAAGATCAAACTCGTCGTAATGCCTGCGGATACCCTGAACTTCTAACACCGGCGCACCTCTCCTGACCACAAAGACTGTCTCATATCCCCACACTATAGCGACCGGAAGGAAACGGCGCCAGCCTGGGGTGCTCACCACGGACTGCTTGACACCGCTCCATTTATCGTATATCGTAATTATACGATTATACAGGGAGGGAGTTCACGTGCAGAACAAAAGTTCAGAGTTCGGCGATGCCGACCGGCGCATAGCCCATATGGCTAAAGCCCTGTCCCACCCGGCGCGGGTGCGAATTCTCCGCCTTTTGGCCGAGTGTGGACGGTGTTTTACCGGAACGCTGGTAAATGAGCTGCCACTCTCCCAGGCCACTGTCTCGCAGCACTTGCGCGAGCTCCGGGAGGCCGGACTCATTCGCGGTGAGATTGAAGGCCCAGCAACCTGCTACTGCCTTGACCATGACGCGCTCAGAACTGTGTCGGCGGAGTTTGGTGCATTGTTTTCGGGTGTGTGTTGCAGCGAAGCCGCAGCACCTGTTCAAACCTACAAACCGATAGGAGGCGAGAAGTGAAAGATTTTACGGGACGAGAGACTACGGCAGATGGAGGCGATTCCGGCCTTAAGAAGACGGTTCGTGCTCGATATGGAGGGATTGCAACCGGCGCGGGCTCCTGTTGTGGCGGGCCGGAGCCTGGTGTGGGAGCAGGCGTGGATGAGGCGTTCTCCATGGTTACCGAGCTTTACACGCCTATCAAGGGCTACGAGCCAGACGCCGACCTGGGGCTTGGGTGCGGGCTGCCCACCCGCTACGCGAACCTGCAGGCTGGTGAGACGGTCATAGATCTTGGTTCCGGGGCGGGTAATGACGCATTTGTGGCAGCCGCCGAGGTCGGGGCGGAGGGCCGCGTCATTGGCCTTGATATGACCCCGGAAATGGTCGACCGCGCTCGGGAGCTTGCTGCGCGCCGTGGTGCTATCAACATTCAGTTTGTGCTCGGCGAAATTGAGAACATGCCAATTGAGGACCAGGTTGCCGACTGCATTCTCAGCAACTGTGTGCTCAACCTCGTGCCAGACAAGGCGGCTGCCTTCCGAGAGAGCTTTCGGGTGCTTAAGCCTGGAGGACGGTTCGCGGTCTCCGACATCGTCATAGAAGGCGAACTTCCGCCTCAACTGCGCCACTCGGCCGAGATGTATGTAGGTTGTGTTGCTGGCGCCATGCAACGGGAGGCGTACCTGTCGGTCATTCGTGCCGCTGGTTTTTCAGAGGTTCGGGTTGTAGCAGAGTCCACCATACACCTGCCGGACTCGGTGCTGAGCTCGGCTCTCAGCCAGGATGAGATCCGCAGTTTCCGCGACTCGGGCGCCCGAATAGTGAGCGTGACAGTCAATGGCTCCCGGCCGGGAGTTCCGGAGGTGCCCTTTATTTAGATCCTTGACAATTCGCTGATTATCCCTTTTGCTGGAAGATAGGCACGAGGGAGGTGATACATGGATCAACAGCCAATTGAGATGAAACCCAAAAGGGAGCCGGAGGGCCCTGGCGACGGGCCCGACAAACCCGATAGTGAAAGCTGGCTTGCTGTTGATATTCATCCTTGGGTGTTTTTCACTTCCGCCGCACTGATTATCGGCTCGGTGGCATTGACCATTCTCTTTCAGGCCCGGGTGGGTGATCTCTTTGAACTCATTCAGGGGGCCGTGGCAACCGGGGCCGGGTGGTTCTTTGTCATGACCATGAATATCATTCTTGTTTTCATTCTGGTTATGATGGTCAGCCGTCATGGCGATATACGTCTTGGCGGCTCGGATGCTAAGCCGGAGTTCAGCAAGCTAGGCTGGTTTGCCATGCTGTTCAGTGCAGGTATGGGAATTGGGCTGCTATTCTACAGTGTCGCCGAGCCGATGTTCCATTTTAGCTCCTCGCCGCTGGCTGAGCCCGGCAGTCTTCAGGCCGCTCGCAAAGCAATGGATGTGACCTTTCTACACTGGGGACTGCACCCCTGGGCTATCTACACCATGGTCGGGTTGGCCTTGGCCTTCTTCTCGTTCAACAAGGGGCTGCCGCTCTCCATCCGTTCGGTCTTTTACCCGGTGCTTGGTGAGCGAATACACGGGCCTATTGGAAATGCGGTGGATATTCTAGCAACGGTAGCTACCTTGTTTGGAGTTGCTACCTCGTTGGGACTGGGAGTACAGCAAGTTAATGCGGGGCTGGATCACCTTTTTGGTATAGGCCAGAGCCCCGGCATTCAGGTTATTCTCATTGCCGGGATTACCGCACTAGCTACCTGGTCGGTACTTGCCGGACTGAGTTCAGGAATACGGCGGCTCTCGGAGATCAACCTTGTACTGGCCTCGCTGCTCTGCCTCTTTGTTCTGGTCCTTGGGCCGACTATCTTCATTCTCAATGCCTTTGGCGAGAATCTGGGGCACTACCTGCAGTATCTGCCACAACTGTCAACCTGGAACGAGACCTACGAGGCTGGCAGCTGGCAGCAGAGCTGGACCGTCTTCTATTGGGGGTGGTGGATTGCATGGTCACCCTTTGTCGGGATGTTTATTGCTCGCGTGTCATATGGCAGAACTATTCGAGAGTTCATTCTTGGTGTTCTGTTGGTTCCAACTCTCATCACCTTTGCCTGGCTCACCATTTTTGGCAATAGCGCGCTCCATGTAGAGCTTCTTGGTGGTGGTGGAATTGCGAGGGCTGTGCAAGAGAACATTCCGGTGGCTCTCTTCCTGCTACTTGAAAACTACCCCTTGTCACAGATCACCTCACTACTCACGGTGCTCGTTATTGTTACGTTCTTTGTAACCTCCTCAGACTCCGGATCCATGGTTATCGATATCATAACTGCTGGCGGTAATCCCGACCCTCCAAAGCTGCAACGCTTGTTCTGGGCCTTACTAGAAGGGGCAGTGGCTGCTGCCTTGCTCGTGGGTGGGGGCCTGGTAGCTCTGCAAACGGCTGCCATAACTACCGGCCTGCCCTTTGCGCTGGTGTTGCTGTTCATGATGTACAGCCTTCGTAAGGGTCTTGCCACCTATACCGAGGGCCCCGGCTTCTCCATGCCGCCGTACGACCACGGTCGAGTGTTTCGCACGGCCTTAAGTCACCCGGAACCTGAGATGGTGCATGGGCATATTAGTTGGGTTGGGAAGGCCAAGAAGGCGCGTAGCCCAGGGCGGCCTCAGCCTCAGGAACCGAGACACCGTACTGGATTTGCCACCCGAGTTGCGGGCCTCTTTGGCTCCAAAAAGAAGGCTGCTGGAGGAGGGCCTGATGCGAGTGGCCGCGGCGTGGAACAGCAGAACAGCGGCAGGGAGGAGGACAAATGACCAAGCACACAGCGGTGAGGCTGCTCTACCTTGGCATAGTACTAGTTGTCGCTCTGATGGGATGCATGCCGGAAGACGGCGTAGATGAACCGGCACTGGAGGCACGGCGCGCCGCGCGTGCCGAACAAACAATACGGTTGGTATATCCCGACTGGAGCTCCGAGATTGCCAGTGCACATCTCATTCAGACTGTTCTCCAGGAGCGTCTGGGTTACCGGGTGCAGCTTGTGCAGACCGACGCCGAGGGGATGTGGCGCATGGTTGCAGAGGGTGAGGCAGATGTCCTTGCGGGCGCCTGGTTGCCAGTGACTCACGCCGAGTACGTCCGTGAGTACCAAGGGGGTCTCGAAGATCTGGGCCCGAACCTGCAGGGTGCCCGAATTGGTTTGGTCGTTCCAACGGCAACGCCGGGCCGGCAAACGGGAGATACCGGACAAACCGGACGTGATCTGGTGACCATTAGCTCAATTCGGGAACTCGCCGAGCATGCGGAGCGCTTTCAGGGACGCATAATTGGGATTGAGTCCGGGGCAGGGGTTATGACCAGGGCGGAGGAGGCTCTGGCGGCCTACGGCCTTGAGCGGCGCTTCCGTCTCATTGAATCCAACGAAGAGCACATGATTGCGGAGGTGGATGCGGCAATCCGTAACCTGCGCTGGATAGTCTTCACCGGCTGGACGCCGCACTGGTCATTTGAGCGCTACAATATGCGCTTTTTAGATGACCCAGAAGGGATCTTTGGGGGTGAGGAGTCTATTCATACCATGGTGCGCAGCGGCTTTGCCGAGGACATGCCAGATGCCTACCAGACACTGCGGCGCATGCAGTGGGAGCCGAGGGACCTTGAGCGCCTCATGATCTGGATACATGATGATGCCGCAGGTGGCGCGTACCGCCAGGCGCTGCGCTGGATCCGAACAAATGCGGATATCGTTGATGAGTGGGTGCGTGATATTGAGTAGGTAATTGGCGAAGGGCAAGAAGTAGCGGGCGAAGGAGAGGAGCGACAATGCTTGAGGCGATAGCACAAAGATTTCAAGGTAGCTGCATGATGGTCATGCGCCGCCAAGGTAATGAGGCAGCCTTTCTTGGTAGTAGCTTTCTCGTGCATTCCGAGGGCTATCTTCTGACAACCGCCCGAGCGGTGGCAGATGACGGTGATCTGTTTGTTGTCCCGCCCGACTGGACGCAGACTTTTCCGGCCGTTACGCGGGAAGAGGTTGCGCCGGTACCGGTAGAGGTTGTTGCGCGCGATGTGCCTCACGACGTTGCCTTGCTGAAGCTGGTTCCCGAGCTTGATATAAACATGCCGGAGGAGGTCATGGGCTCGGCCGAAAGTGATCCACGCGGGACCGCGCTCATGTCACTGGGGGTGCCTTTTGGGTACTATCGTATTCATACCGTCATTGCCGCCCAGTCCATTCTTGCTGGCCGCATAACCTCGCGCCCAGGGACACGTCTTATCATTTTTGACCGACGAGTTCAGTTTGGCGATATCGGAGGGCCTCTTGTGAGCAGCAGCGGCGCTAAGGTGATTGGTGTGGTCGGTGGAGTGTTTGATCCAGTTGAGCTGGAAGGCCTGTCGCCACCGGAAGGAGTCTCGTTGCAGTCAAACCTCTCTTTCGCTATGGACATAGAGTATGGCGCAGCATTGCTAAGGCAGGCCCTTGGCGAGTAAACTGTCGGCATGGACAACATCTATTTTTGCGACATGCAGACTGAGTATGGAAACTCACTGGAGAAGAAGTTCCGCAAGCTTCTGGCGGCAAGCGGCTATTTTGACGAGATAACCAAAGGGCAGATTGTTGCGCTCAAGGTACATGTTGGGGAACGTGAGAACCTTGGCTATGTGAACCCCAACTTTGCACGTGTCATAGTTGAGGAGCTCAAGGCGCGTGGCGCGCGTCCTTATCTCACCGACACCAATACCCTGTACTCCGGTGGACGCCATAACGGTGTTGACCACAGCATTACCGCGGAACAGCACGGTTTTGGCTATGCTGCTGTTGGCGCACCCTTTGTGCCGGCCGACGGTGTCCGTGGCCTTGCGTATCGCGAGGTGGAGGTTCAGGGCAAGCACTTCCAGAAAACCAAGCTTGCAAATGGTGTGCTTGAGGCCGAGAAAATCATCTTTCTCACGCACTTCAAGGGCCATATGGAGGCTGGTTTTGGCGGGAGCCTCAAGAACCTCTCTATGGGCTGTGCCTCAATTGCAGGTAAAATGGAACAGCATGCCTCGGCCAAACCGGTTGTCAAGATCAAGGCCTGTGTTGGCTGCAGGCAGTGCTACCGCGTGTGCCCGGTGGAAGCAATTTCCATGGTAGAAGGCAAGGCGGTCATAGATTACGATGTCTGCATTGGCTGTGGTCAGTGCGTGGCTGCCTGCAACTACGGCGCTATGAGCGCGGGGTCGGCCTCGGAGACGGCGGAGTTCATTGAGAAGGTGAGCGAGTATGCATACTCAGCCTACGACTACTTTGGCTCCAACGCTCTGTACATCAATTTTGCCATGAACATAACTCCAGACTGTGACTGCTGGCCAGCCAACGATGTACCGGTTGTTGAGGATATTGGCATACTTGTTGGCCGAAACCCTTTTGCACTCGATCGCGCCACCCTGGACATGGTGAATGCAGCCAAGGCCAGAAGCTCAAGCCGACATTTTGAGAAAATTCGCGGTGAGCATGGTGTCTTTCATGAAGTATGGGACATACCGGTAATTGGCACCGTCTTTGACCACGC
>SLAA01000188.1 GCA_007127105.1 Spirochaetales bacterium
CGAATGTTCGTGGATCATTGCAGAAGTAGCGGCCGGGAGCCAACACTCATGTCCTCACTCGGTGGTGGTGACGCCAACGCCTTGAATGCGAAAGGGCTGCGGAGCATTGTGTATGGCCTTGGGATGCACAACATTCACAGTCGCGACGAGTACGCACTCTTTAGCGAGCTTGAAGCTGCAACCGAGCTGCTTTTCCAAATAGTGCTCGATCCGCACGTCTAGTTCTGCCCGCGATGTACAATCTGCCACAGCCTCTTGACAGCGCGCTCATTACGATATAACAATTAAGCATACGTTTAATTGAAGTCAGGGGGACATCGTGGCACAATCGTTTGCGGTATCATCGCGTTTCAACACGCCTGGAGAAGCCGTGGTCTCTGAGCCGGACCTGTGTGGCGTCTACTCACTGAGTTGCGCCGGTAGCGAGGTCGAACTCAGAGCCAAACTAGATGAGGCGGCTGGGCTTTCGGAGCTCTTTCGGGTGCTTGCGGACGAGACGCGTACTCGCATTCTGTATCTACTCTCCGAGCAGGAGCTGTGCGTCTGTGATCTTGCCCATCTACTGGACATGACCGCCCCGGCGGTTTCGCACCATCTTCGTCTCTTGCGCATGACGCGCCTCGTTCGCAGTCGACGGGAGGGGAAACAGGTCTTTTACACCCTGAATGACGAGCATGTGCTCACGATCATTCGTACAGCTCAGGAACACTATCAAGAAGAATCATGACAACAGAGAACACCACAAAGCGTACTCAGAGCACAGAGGCGAGCATCATGGATGGTTCAGAAAGCTGTGGCTGTGGCCACTGCAGCGCAGCGACCGCGCCCATAATTCCGGCCGGACTCCCGGGTTCCGAGCCCATGCAGGCCGCGTCTGCAGGCTCCGCCCTCAAGGAAAACCTCCCGCGCCTTGCTCGTATTGGACTCGCCCTGACCTTGCTTGTGCTTGGCATGTTTGCCCCCGGCCGCATTCCCAACTTCCCGGCCGTCGGATCACTGAGCCTTGCTGGGATCTTTCTGACTGCATACCTGTTGGTTGGTTGGACCGTCGTTGCAACTGCGCTGCGCAACATAGTCCGGGGACGCGTCTTTGATGAGATGTTCCTCATGACTGTGGCCACCGCCGGGGCTTTTGCCATAGGGGAGTTTCCTGAGGCGGTTGCTGTCATGCTCTTCTATTCCGTCGGTGAGTACTTTCAGGATCTTGCGGTCGGGCGCTCGCGGCGCAGTATTGCAGCCCTTATGGATTTGCGTCCCGAAGAGGTGCGAGTCATTGACCCGCAAACAGCATCGGCAGTGGCAACCTCTCCAGAAGCCGTGGAGCCTGGGGCGCTTATTGAGGTGCATCCAGGTGAGCGTGTTCCACTCGACGGTGTGGTCTCCGAGGGCGAGACGGGAATGGATACATCGGCCTTGACCGGTGAGTCTATGCCTCGAAGCGTAGTTCCGGGTGACGAAGTGAGCGCGGGCTATGTGAACGAGACGGGGCGAGTTCGCATCCGTGTCACGCGGCCTTTTGGTGAGTCGGCTATCTCCAGAATCCTCCAGCTGGTTCAGGAGGCCGCTGAGCGCAAGTCCCCAACCGAAAGAATGATCACCAGGTTTGCTCGTGTTTACACTCCCATTGTAGTGGGCATTGCGGCTGCGATAGCGGTGCTGCCGCCGCTTCTTATTCCGGGGGCGATGTTTTCGGACTGGGTCTACCGGGCCCTAGTGGTGCTGGTTATCTCATGTCCATGTGCCTTGGTCGTCTCTATTCCCCTCAGCTACTTTGCAGGCATTGGTGGGGCGTCTCGGAACCGGGTATTGGTCAAAGGTGCCAACTACCTTGACGCCCTCAACGACGTGCATACCGTGGTTTTTGACAAGACCGGAACACTTACCCGCGGTGCCTTTGCCGTGAGTGAGGTCGTGCCGCGAGGATCTATCCCGGCAGACGAGCTTCTGCGACTTGCGGCCCATGCTGAGTCGGTATCGACACATCCAATTGCACGATCAATTCAAGACGCGTATCTGGCGTGTGGCAAGGAGATAGACGGCAGCCTGCTTGGGGCTGTCAGCGAGGAGCGCGGCTTTGGGGTAACGGCACAGGTGGGGGAACACCGAGTTCTTGCAGGAAGTCACCGCATGATGCACCGTGATGAAATTGCACATGGTGATTGTGATGTGCTTGGGACTACGGTGTACCTTGCGGTCGACGGACTCTACGCTGGTTACCTGGTCGTGGCGGATCAACTGAAGCCGGAGGCCGCAGGGGCAGTGTCCCAACTGCGTGCCATGGGAGTCGAACACATTGTCATGCTCACCGGTGACAACCGCCGTATCGCGGAAGAGGTGGCCGCGCGACTGGGTATAGGTGAGGTTCACAGCGAGTTACTGCCCGAGGACAAGGTACGGCTGATTGAGGCTCTCCAGGATGAACTGCCAGCCGGGCACAAGCTTGCCTTTGTTGGAGACGGCATTAACGACGCTCCGGTACTCACACGGGCCGATGTTGGCCTGGCAATGGGAGGCCTTGGATCGGATGCTGCCATTGAAGCGGCCGACGTTGTTCTCATGGATGACGGGGTCGACCGGGTACCAGCCGCAATTCTGGCTGGCCGCTACACGCAGCGAGTAGTCAAGCAAAACATATGGTTCACGCTTCTTGCCAAGGCCGTGTTCATAGGCCTTGGTGCTGCTGGCCTTGCGGGTATGTGGCTGGCGGTGATTGGTGACATGGGCGTTGCCCTTGTCGCGGTACTTAACTCCACCAAGGCCCTCCGCCAGGGGAATTCTGTTGCGATCCAGTCATCAGCTGCTATACTCACGACAATGAGTAAGAAAATAGTACGGCGGGGTCATGGTGCATCAGCAAAGTAGTGAAGCCTTTCAGGCCGCCATTGTAGCCTGCTCGCCTATGCCAATTATCAGCATGGATCTTGAGGGTAAGGTGCAGAGTTGGAATGCGGCCGCCGAACAGGTTTTTGGCTGGTCCGCGGACGAGGTTCTGGGTCTCCCTTTGCCATTTGTGACGCAAGAAAAAATGCAGGAACACATGGAAACGCGGCGACGCATGCTCGCAGGCGAACGTATTTCGCGTCTTGAGTTAACAAGATGCAAGAAGAACGGAGAGCCGGTGGAGATCAGCCTCTCGGCCTCGGCCATGTACAATGAGGCAGGTGATATCATTGGCTTTATGGCAGCAATTGAAGACATTACCGAGCAAAAGCAGCATGAGCACGAGCTCCGTAAGGCCAAGGATCAGGCCGAGTCCGCTAACAGGGCCAAGTCCGAGTTCCTGTCAAACCTGAGTCATGAGCTGCGAACACCGCTGAATGGGATATTGGGTATGCTGCAGATTCTGGAGTCGGGTGAGTTGGATGAGGAGCAGACCGATGCAGTTGACTCAGCATTCCGCTCTATTGACAGGCTAAACCAGCTGCTGGCGGATGTCTTGAACCTTTCAAAAATTGAGGCCGAGAGGCTTGAAAAGCTTGAGTCTGAGTTCAGTCTTCGCGAGCTGTGTGCAACAGTTTGCGCGGAGTATGCGCGTTTGGCACGGGACAAGGGGCTCAGTTTTGCGTGTCCAACGTTGGAGCCCTCAATACCTGAGCGCTTGATTGGCGACGAGCTTCGCTTGCGTCAAGTGCTGTACAACCTCGTCGGTAATTCGGTCAAGTTCACGGAGCGGGGTGAGGTGAGGCTGAACATAACGCCGTTGAGCGACGAGACACAGCCGTTCTGGATACGTTTTTCAGTTGAGGATACCGGTATAGGGGTTGCCGAGGAGCATCTCGGCAGGTTGTTTGAGCCCTTCTATAGGGCCGAGGGTGCCTACAGCCGAAGCTATCAAGGGGCAGGACTCGGACTATCCTTGGTACACCGGTTCGTGCGGCTCATGGGAGGTCGCATGAGCATGGATAGCACGGTTGGCCTGGGTACCGTCGTCCATGTGGAGGTGCCGCTTCTTGTTCCTGAAGCCGCAGGGGCTGAGATTACCCCTTCTAATGCGTGCTCCGTTACCCCACAAACAACGGCTGCCACTACCGACCTTCCGGATTCGCACGAAGACGAACCAGGCCACGCTCCTCTGAATCTTCTTTTGGTTGAGGACGACAGAATCAACCAACTTGCGCTTAGGCGACTTCTGGAGAAGCGTGGCCACAAGGTGAAGGTGGCCAGCAACGGCCAGGAAGCAGTAGACCTCTTTGCCCAGTTCGAGTTTGACTGCATTCTTATGGATATTCAAATGCCGGTCATGAACGGTGTAGAGGCGACTCAGTCCATTCGTGCAAGTGAAACCTTAAGTGTCCGTAAGCACGTCACTATTTTTGCAGTAACTGCTCACGCAATGGCTGGCGACCGTGAGCATTTTCTTGCTGCCGGTATGGACGACTATCTGTCCAAGCCCCTTAAACTCGGCCTCTTAGAAGAGCTCTTCCTCAAGCATGGCGTGGTTGGCGCGGAATTGCCCTAACAGCGCTGTCCGCCGTATCTTGGACCGAGTGAGGAAGCACCATGAACAAAGAAGAGTTTCAGCAAGGCTACGACATCGAGTCCTATGTGAGCAATCTACGCAACTATAGATCACTGGTAAAAAAGCTTATGGAGACGGCACAGGTTAAGGCCGAACACATCTCTGCTCTGCGTGACGCAGTTGGTGAGTATGCGCAACCGGTGCGGGCCACCATGATGACCGAGGACTGGTGCGGTGACTCAGCCTGTAACGTGCCAGTGTTAGCACAGCTATTCGAAGCGGCAGGAATTGAGTTTCGCGTCTTTCGAGGTTCGGAGAAAGAAGACCTCAAGGCGATGTATGAAAACGACGGTGACGATCACATTCCCGTTGTCTCGCTCTGGGACGGTACAGGCAAGGAGTTGGGGCGCTGGATTGAGGCGCCAGAGGCCGTGCAGGAGCGCAAGGAAACCTGGAAGGCCGCCCATCCGAACTTTGAGAGGCTATACCTGCGGCAGAAAGAAGGCGACAAGCAGGCGGCCAAGGAGTTTGGCACTCTCTACCGCCAGTTCCTTGAGGAAATGGCCCGCTGGTACCAAGAGGGGCTGTGGAACGAGACCGTGCGCGAGATCGTACAGCTTCCGGGCTCCCGGTAGTCCGGACTCCCGGTAACTTTCTGTAGGCCCAGCAGGTTGCGCTGTCTGACAGGTGGCGCTGCCTGATTTACAGGGCCTCAGCCCCCGAGATTACTTCTCGCAGGTAGAAGTAGCTGTCCTTGGGAACCCGCCGCTGGTTTATGTAGTCAGCATACACAAGGCCAAAGCGCTTGGCGTAGCCGAGCGACCATTCAAAGTTGTCTATCAGACTCCAGACGAAGTAGCCGCGTAGGTCTATACCTTCTTCAATTGCATCCAGGGCAACCGAGAAATGCTCCCGCAGGTACTGAACCCGTAGCGGATCATGGCAACGCATGCCGTCGGGTGTGAGATCATCCGGCATGGCGCATCCGTTCTCGGTAATATAGAGCGGACATCGACCTCCTATATGATCCCAAATCCAGTGCAGTTGCCGGGACAAGCCTCGGGGTGTAATTGGCCAGCCCATATCGGTGGTCTCATGGTAGCTGTCGACCACGCAGAAGCCTTCCGGGTGCTCGGGATCGGCCGCCACGACCGGTTCAAAGTAGTAGTTAAGCCCCAGGAAATCTACTGGAGTTGCGATAATTTCCATGTCTCCCTCCAACACCGGCGGAGGTGTCTCCTCGGGGTACGCGGCAAAGTGCCGCTCGGGATAGGGTAGCCCCAGCATTGGATCCAGGAAAAAACGGGTGCGCATATCCGCCCCTCTATCTGCAGCCTCTATATCTTCAGGATGCAAGGTGGCAGGCCGGGGTGTCTCAAAGTTATGGGTGACACCAATTGGTGCCGTTGCGCGCGCACCTGCGCCAGGCTGTCCTGCAGTTCCACTCAAGGATCTGTATGCATGCACCGCCAGACCGTGCCCCAGCATGAGGTGGTGCCCAGCGGCCCAACCCTTGCTTTTACTGGTATGCCCGGGGGCGTGTTCGCCAATATCGTACCCCAACACCGCACTGCACCAGGGTTCGTTGAGGGTAATCCACATATCCACATAGTCTCCGAGTTCTGCAAAACAGGCGGCGGCGTACTCTGCAAAACGGTATGCGGTGTCGCGTTCCGGCCAACCACCTGCATCCTCTAAAGCCTGAGGAAGATCCCAGTGATACAGCGTGGCGGCACTTTTTATACCCTGACGGTGGAGCTCATCGCTCAGTCTTTTGTAGTAGTCGAATCCTGCCTGGTTGAAAGCTCCTGAACCGTCCGGTTGGACCCGCGGCCATGCAATAGAGTACCTATAGGCGCCCAGACCAAGCTGCCGCATGAGGGTAACGTCTTCCGGGTAGCGGTGATACTGGTCAACCGAGACATCACCGGTATGGCCATGGCGCACCTTGCCTGGCGTCCGTGAGAAGGTATCCCATATGCTTGGGCCGCGGCCGTCCTCGTTCACCGCCCCTTCCACCTGGTAACTTGCTGCAGCAACGCCCCATAAAAAACCGGTGGGGAAGTCTGCACTACTACGAGCTCGGGAAGGTGTTTGCTCATCCTTCATAGCGTTCTCCTCATGTGCTTTCACTTACCTTAGCATTGAAGGAGTAGGCGAGGATACTGCGTTACGGAAGGCAGGAAGGCCCCGAATTACCCCAGCAGTCAGCAGTTGAAAGGGGTGGTAGAAGAGCAAAGGGAACAAAGCAAGGGCAAGAACCTCTGGGCGTGCAGCGAAGTAGACCGTCAACAGTGGAATGCCCATAGCCATGGTTTTTTGAGGTGCGGTGTACATTGCACATATCCGGTCCTCCCTCGAGAGTCCAATAACCCGCGCTCCGAAATATGCGAGCGTAACAAGCAGCACGTGGGAGACTGCCAGAAAGAGAAAAGGCACGCTGAGTTGCGGCAGTCGCCCGAGGAAACTCGGGTCTGATGCAGTTCGCGAGATAGTCAGGAACACAATTACGAGGACGAGCGCGCTGCTCGCCTCAGATAGACGCTTCTTGACGCGCCGGGCAGTTGCAGTGAAACGGAGTCGCAAGGCCTGGCCAAGGCCAATGGGAATGAGCATTGTATAGGTCAGCGTCAAAAGCACGGCAAGTATCTCCTCCGGCGGAAGGGCTGCTCCAGACCCGGCAAGAAACAAGCTTAACAACAAGGGTGACAGGAAAATTCCGGCAACGTTTGCTACGGCTGAGTTAAACAAGGCGCCGAAGGTATTGCCTCCCGTCGTTTGAGTGAATACAACACAGGTAGAAATGGTGGTAGGAAGCACTGCAAGCGCATACATCCCATAGATCAGATACCCGTCGAGATATCCCCGGAAAAACGGCGCGGTGAAAAAGAAGTACAGCGGAATAACACCAAAGATAAAGAGCTGCACGTACATGTGTAACTTGAAGTTGGTGAGTCCGCCTTTGATCTGCTCGGCTGGCAGTGTGAAGCCTGCTACAAGGAAGAGCACAATCACCACGAAGGTGCTGGTGCGGCCTCCAGGATTAAGCACGGCGGCAGCCCCCGGAAGAAGCATGCCTAAGACAAGGGCCAGCAGGAGCCCAACCAGGAACCAGTTCCTGGCGAGGCTCCGATACACGGTGTGCGGTGTCAACACGTGTGTTCGTCTACTCAGGCTTGTACTGCAGTCGAGGGAAGAGCGGTTTCAGCTGCTCGTACAGATCACGGTACAGACTGTAGTAGTGGCTGTAGCGCCGGTGGTTCTCCGGAGAGTAGCTGATCCGCACGCCGCGTGCAAGAAAGGCCTCAAGTGCCGCCCAGGAGTGCCCTGGAACCATATTCTCCAGCACCATAAAGGCCGCGCCTATACAGGAGCCGGGATGATTCGGAACGTAGGTGCCGTCACTGCCCACTACATCAAGTACGATCTGTTTCCACAACGGACTTCGTGCGCCTCCGTTGGAAAGGTACACGTGCTCCACATTGTAGCCTAGCTCGGCCAACACCTCTACATGGTGACGGAACCCAAAGGCTACCGCTTCAAGTACGGCTCGAAAGAGACTTGCACGATCATGGTTAAGCGAAAGGCCAAAAATTACCCCGCGAGCATCGGTATCAAAGATAGGGGTCTTTTCCCCGAGAAAGTAGGGGAGCATAATGATTTGGCCGTCACCCGGTTTGAGCTTCTCCGCCTCTGCGGTGAGTCGGGCAAAGTCCGTATCCTGAGTCAGATTTGTGATCCATTTCACTATAGACCCGCTAGCGGCCATACAGCCGTTTATGAGGTACTTTTCCGGCAGCGGGTGGTAGTCAATGAACAGCCGAGGGTCGAGTCGCAATGAGTCGGTGGCAAAGAGCACATCGCCAGCACCGCCGAGCTTGAGAAGCAGATCTCCCTCGTTACGAACGCCGGTCGCGAGCGCGGACGCAACATGGTCGGCTATTCCGCACACTACCGGGATACCCGCCGGAAAGCCGGTTTCCTTGGCCACGGCCTCACTGGTATGGCCGACTATGTGTCCGCTTGCATACACCGGCGGTAACAGCTCTGCCGAAAGCGGTATCTGGCTTAGGAGCTCCTCATGCCAGCGTTCCTCCTCAATGAGCCACATACCACTCTCAAGGGCCCAGTTCCTTTCCAGGGCAGGCACGCCGGTAAGCCGGAAGGCGCAGTAGTCGTAGGAGCCCATAACGTACTTTGCCCGTCGAACTGCGTCCGGCTCGTGCTCTAAGAGCCACTTGAACTTTGGAAATATGACCTGCTGGTTTACCGAGTTGCCTGTCAGGCGGAAATAGTCGTCGTTATCCAGGAGTTCCTTGAACTCGGCAATTTCCTTCGTCGCTCGTGCGTCGTTCTGTTGTATGGAGTAGCGAATAGGCTCACCCGACTCGTCGACGAGTATGAGGGTAGGTACCATACCTGAGAAGCCAACCCCAACAACTCGAGTACAGTCAACCTCGGCCGCAATTTCTTTCAGCAGAAGCTTGGTGCTTTCCCACCAAACTGAGGCGTCCTCCTCTGCAAAGCCCGCCTGATCGGATACGAGGTCGTGAGACCGCGAGCTTTCAAACACCACATCGCCGCCGACTGTTGCGGCAATTGCCTTTACCCCTGTCGTTCCAATATCAATACCAATTGCAATATCACCCATAGTAGTTTTACGTTACGTCCAACTTTGATGGCTGTCAATCTTTATTTGACGGAGTTTTAGCGAGGCGTGCAGAATATGATTGAATATGAGCGGAGATCGTGCAAAACCCGACCTCGGGC
>SLAA01000058.1 GCA_007127105.1 Spirochaetales bacterium
GCGCTCATGTTGTGATTGATGATCATGACTCCTCCTTGGAATCGCGTGTCCGGACATCCGTGTCCGGAGAATTTGAACCCTTCTCTAAGGGCTTCGTATTAATCCTCGGAGTTTCAATCCGTTTCTTTAGTCAAAGTCTTGGAAAGCTAAAAAAATCTCTGATGCAGCAGAGCTGAGGAGGCATGTTGGTGATGAAAAACACAAAAAAATGGGTAAGCCGCACCGCTGTTGACTTGCGGCGGTGCGTAATGCTGCCGAGAATAGTGGAGGGAAGCCAGGAACCGTGAGGGAATCTAGATGAGTCCGATGCCGGGATTTGAACAATTAGCACGAAGTCTCGATGAGGACGAAAGGAAATCCCTTCAACGTCGCATCCGGGAAAGCCTCAGCTTGAGCGATGAAACCGGTTCGAGCAGTTATGCTGCAGAGTTACAAAGCACCGAACGCAAACGTCTTATTGAACGAGAGATGGGACGTTTAGGCTTCTGGGATCGACTCGTCTTCTGGTTTCGCCGACTCACTTCAACCAAGACCGATGATGTTGTATTTTTGAAGATGAAGCTGGACCGAATGGGCGCTCGTGTTCAGAACCGGGGCGGAGAGTATCTGGATATGGAGAACCGTGCCATCACTCCCGATGGTGCGACACGCGTATACGAACTGTATCGCAGTGCCTATCCGGTAATTCCGGCCTTTGTGGGCATTTGGAAGAACGTGGCGCGATTCCAGGGCATGGTAGAGTACCTTCTGAGACAGCGTATCCCGGATTCCAAGACCGATCTTCATGATTTTATGACAATGAAAGATATTCAGGATGTCTTTCTGGAAAAGGAGAGTCGTGGAGAGATACGGCGCGAACTCCTGTCGCGACTGGACGCCTACATCAATGGGATACACCCGGATATCTTTAAGCATCTCGAAGATGGTATCTGGCCGCTGTACTACATGCGAGATATAGGTCTGTTCTCATACTCAGACTTTTTTGCCTTGTTTCGGGCCGATATTGGTTTAGCGCCTCCCGGGGAGGAGTCACCAAAGTTTTCCTCGGCTTCCTTCGCTACCGTTATGGAGACTCTTGAACAGCTGTATTTTGCGCTGTATAACGCCAAACGGTCCGGTAGCACCTTTGAACTGCACGATGAGCTGATTCGCTACTATCTCTACAGCCTCACCGTGAACCATGAAGACGGTGCGGAGCCGGACAGCTACAAAGAGATTGAAGACGGTGTCGAAGCCATAGACCTCGACGCGGTCAAGCAGTTCAAGGACTCGCTGAATCAACTTGCCGACGCGGCCATTAAGCTTGACAAGGATTTTCCGTTTGTGGACCTCATAAAATGGTATCACGAAGATCCATACTACCGATTCTTGGTATATCTTCCCAAACTGAATCTCAAGACCTTCTATCATGCAGCCTTGAAGATTCGTGTTCTTGGCCGGCTGGACAAGCGGTTCCAGGACGTCCGGTTGGGCGTGGTGGGTCGAATGATTCACCGAATTTTTCAGCAAGAGCCCCCGGATTTTGAGCATTATCGCAGCACTATCCACGCATCAATTCAGAAACTCGGTCTACCAACCTTCAAGTACATGAAGTCACTCAATATTTTGTACCACTTCATTGTCCGGAGATATCGGGGTGGACTACAGGAGTTTGTGAGGGTCTTGAATCGGATTACTCCTATACGCCTGAGGAGTGGCGGGCGAGACCTCTTACTTGTTTCGGCTGGCCTTGAAGATATCGCCGAAAAGATCGAGAAATTTGACCAATCCTTCGCACCGGACGCGGACGAAGGGAAAGCCTTCTTCAGGGTGCGTTATGCGGTGGAGAAGGACCTGGCTCAGCAAAGGGCCTATCGTGCCATGGTTCTGCAGCGAGATAAGGAAGCGCGGACACTCATCGACAAGGGACTCGAGTTGCTTGAGGAAGTTCTATCAGCCCTGCAGATGCTTCAGCGGAATCAGTCGCCAAGCATGGCCGAGAAGTACAGACAGTTCGCCGCTCCCGGCAGTAGTCTGGATTCGGTTCTTAAGAAGCATACAGAGGAACTGGAAATGCTCAGGAAACTCATAACTCAGCTGGTAGCTATTGAAGAGGGGCACTAGACCTCTGTGGTGCCTGAAGCGGAGTCAGAAGAACTGAGAAAAGCCTTGCGGACGCGTTCCGCCGAGTCTAAGGGGCTTTCGACCAAAACTCTTCGACCGGCAAGCAGGTCCGCTATACCAAGTTCGCGCGGATAGCGTGGAATGATGTGCATGTGGATATGGTCAATGGAGGCGCCTGCCGCAGCCCCCATGTTATACCCAATGTTATACCCGGCCGGATTGTAGAGCCCGTCGATGAGCGTGAGTGTCTGGTTAATGAGCACCGAAAGCTCAAGATTCTCAGCAGCCGAGAGTTCTCTGATGTCGGTCAAATGCCTGCGGGGGAATACCATGAGGTGCCCAGGGTTGAAGGGGTATAGGTTTATGGACACAATGAACAACTCGGACTCGTGTACCGTCAGGTTGACTACTTCTGGTGCGTTGTCACGGATCAGACAGAGGATGCAACCGTCGGGCTTCTTTCCTGTGACGTAAGCAAGCTTTTCAAAGTTGAAGAAATACTCCACGTGTTAGTCGTCCACCGTCACCTGTAGACTTCCGAGGTTAAGGATATCGATACCGCTTTCACCCTGCAGCCGGAAGTAATCGAGGAGTTCGGGGTAGTCGGCCAGTACACTTCCGTACTGTTTAAGAATTTCAAGACGACTACGTTCCAGAATCTCTCTGCGTACGGCAACGGCCTGCGCTTCGCCGCGTGCTTCAGTGACTATACTCTGGACCGCCGCAAAGTTCCTGCGAGCATCGTGATAGAGTTCAAGGTCAGGCACCGAGAGTTTCGTTATATCAAGGCTGAGGATGCGGATATCAGGACGGAAGGACTCAAGCTCATGACGCAGCCGCTCTTGTGTTTCGGCGAGGACACTGCGATCGGCAGCTTGGTCATGGATAGCGGTGTTTACGAGGCTTGGAATACGTTCAACAATCTGCTCATGGAGACTCGACTCGAGCGTTTCGTAGAAGTCGTCGAGCGAGTCCTGACGTAGCCCACCTTCCGAAACGAGTTGCGGAAGATCCGTTGGATCTATAGTGTACCGTATTCTCAACTCAAGTTCATAGCGGAATTCGGCTCCGTTATCCAAGAACTCGCTGTAGATCTGCCCGGAGGGAAGGTCGGCAGAGTGTCCCACAACCGCGCTGCGAGGGCGTAGATGGAAAATGTGGAGTTTCATGTTGGTTGGAATGACTCTTTCCCAACGCCAGTTGAACTGACCGGCCTCCATGGCTTCTTCATCCCAACCGGCAGTTTTGGTGAATGCCACCGCGTAACTGTCCTCAGGAAGGAGGATCTGCACCCAGCCAAAATAGAAAACGGTGCCAGCTAGTGATAGGAGCAAAAGGATCGTTATTGTGGTTCGCACTTTCACTCTGATTCCTCCCCATTCCTGCGGCGTGGTGTCTTTCCCGGCCGCCGTTTGCAAGGACGGTGTATGCCGTGGGCATTAACGCCGATATACCCATGAGAGACTACCATACTAAGCAACACTATCATGATGCAAGTCTTAGGTGTGATAGACTATGGAATACCGAATGTTGATACACAATGTCCAAAAGAAAAGTAGCCAGGCTGTGTCCGGTGACCTCTTGAGCTTCTACGTTGCCTCCCTCTCGGCCATTTCTCTGTTCTTCTGGTTGCTTACGGTTCTGCTGATAGGACTCTACGCACTTGGCAACTTCCAGAGCTTTCTAGACGAAACGCTACTCAGTTTGTTGCGTGGTGCGCGGGTAACAGCGCCTCTCAGTATGCTCTTTGCTATTTGGTTTCAACTAGGTGTGCTCGTGCGTGCGGTGTTTCGTCGGAGAGGTCTCATATCTGGGAGTCTGGTGGCGATCTTTATAGGCGGTGCGTCTGCAGTTGCGGCGCTGGTTGCTTCTTTTTTGCTGATCTTGTTTCTCCCAGGAGTGTAGGCGCCATGAACTTGAACAAGCCGGTACTGAAGACCTCAGCAGAGATAGCGCGGCTCAAGCGTCCTGCGCGAGCGGTTGGCAAAGTTCTGTTCGAACTGCGTGAGCGCGTTATGGCGGGAGTGAGAATAAACGATCTAGCGGAGTTTTGCGAGAAACGACTCCGAGCCTACGGGGTGCAACCAGCGCAACAGGGATACAAAGGCTTTCCCGGGACGGTTTCGGTCTCTATTGGTGCAATTGCCGCGCACGGGGTTCCAGATCACTCCCAGCTATCGCCGGGAGACGTCTTGACTGTGGATGTAGTGGCCGAACATGACGGTTGGTATGCAGATGCCGCGTGGAGCTATGTGGTCGAGCCAGCGATGGCTGCCGATCGGAATCTTGTCACCGCAGCCTGGGAATGCAGTCTGGCAGGGGTTCGGGCGGCACGTGCTGGTGGGTGGGTTAACGACATTGGGCGTGCGGTACAACGGCGTGCCGATGAACTAGGTTGTCGCGTTCTGGAACGCCTATGTGGACACGGCATTGGTCGTGAGATACACGAGGATCCGCTTATTCGGTTTTCGGGTGAGATGGATATTGGGGTTCCGTTGGTACCCGGCATGGTGCTCACAATCGAACCGGTCGTGACCTTCGGGAGCGGCAAGATTGAGCTGATGGAGGATGGATTTGGTTACGTCACCTGCGATGGTTCGCCGACGGCTCAGTTTGAACACATGATTGCACTTGCGGCCGATACGACGCATCTCATTTCCGTCCCTGGCGGCGTCCCCTTGCCTGGACTCGACGCACTATGGTTGGACTCGGCGGGGTAGTTTAGGCTGCGGGGTTGACAGCATAAGCCGGAATGGTGTAGTTTTTCGCTCGCACATCAGCACGCCATCTTAGCTCAGTTGGTCAGAGCACGTGACTTGTAATCTCGGGGTCGTCGGTTCGAATCCGACAGATGGCTTGACGGAGCGGCTCGTTGCTGGTATTGTGTCGCTTCACCAGGGGAGTTTCCCGAGCGGTCAAAGGGGGCAGACTGTAAATCTGTTGGCTCAGCCTTCGAAGGTTCGAATCCTTCACTCCCCATTAACCTGAGACCTTTTTTGGTTCGTATGCACGGCCCCTCGGGGCCGTTGTACACCCGCCTACCGGATTTCGTCCGGCTTTATTGAGTAAACTACACATGAATACAGGACAACAAGGTTCCGGGAAGGTTTTCCACAGCGACGGACTCAGATTTGAGTGCAACCGTTGTTCGCATTGCTGTAGACATGATCCGGGCTTGGTGTTTCTCTCGGAAGAAGACATCATCCGTATCCCGCGTTATCTTCGTATAGGGAGAGCTGAATTTCTAGCGAGATATTGTCGCCATGTCGATATAGGTACTGTGCGGCGAATAACGATTGATGAGCGACCCAATTACGATTGTGTGTTCTGGTCGGAAAGTGGCTGTGAGATCTACGAGGTGCGGCCTTTGCAGTGTAGAAGCTATCCATTTTGGGCTTCGGTGGTTGATTCGGCCGAGAGTTGGCAAGCTGAGTCGGAACACTGCCCTGGGATGAACACCGGGGCTCTTCATAGCTCAGACGAGATTGACGACTGGTTGCTTCAGGCTCGACAAAGACGTCTAATAGAGCTTGATCCTCCCTATAGAGGCGGTTGAGATGGAAGTGCGATTTTGGGGAGCCCGAGGATCTCATCCCCGTCCCATGACACCTGACGAGCTCCGCAGTAAGATATCAACGGTGGTTCACCGAATTCAGCCGAGTGATGTTGAGGACCCACACAGTCGAGAGCGATTTCTGCTGGGGCTTCCTGATTGGCTCTTTAGGCCAGCTGGTGGAAATACGCCGTGTGTGGAGCTACGGCTCAGTGATAGCGAGTGTATTGTGTTTGATGCTGGAACCGGCATTATACAGCTTGCCGAAGACTGGGCTCGTCGCGGTTACAGCGAAGACTGCATTAATCTTTTCTTTACCCATTTCCATTATGATCATGTACAGGGGCTACCGTTTTTTGGTCCAGCCTACAACCCATCATCTCGCATTCGCTTTTTCAGCCCGGTTGAAAAGTTTGAGTCAACTTTGCGCTCACACATGCAGCACCCGTTTTTTCCGGTAACTATGGAAGGTAAAATGACCGAGCGCATGGAGTTTCACGTGCTGCGAGAGGAAGAACTGCTCGTATCTGGTGCTCGAGTTCGATATCGTCTTATGAATCATCCTGGTGGTGCCTATGCATATCGCGTGGACTATCGGGGTAGAAGCTTTGTTTATGCCAGTGACGCGGAACTTCAGAACGAGGACTTTGAACGATCACAGGCAAATCGTGACTTTTTTGAAGGTGTCGATGTTCTTATTCTGGACACGCAGTATACTCTTGGTGAGGCCATTGAGAAGTACAACTGGGGGCACAGTGCATTTAGTCTTTCGGTCGATTTTGCGCTGACTTGGAAGGTTAAACGGCTGTTCATGTTTCATCATGAACCTCGATACAGCGACAAGCGACTTGTGAAGAATCTTGAGTCGGCACGCGCCTACGCCATAAAGTCGAGTAGCCACGAGCTTCAAATTGAGCTGAGCCGTGAGGGGAGTCGAATCACGGTATGAGTTCGAACCAAATGAGTCGCGACAGCTCCATGCAACTGGAGTTTCGCGAACTGGTTGGGTTGTATCTTTTCCTGCGTGAGCGTGAAGCTGAACTTGACGAATGTCTGGAAGAGTTTTTCGCCCGCGCGGAACGCGAATTATTTCGACGGCTTTCAATCGAAGAGATGGAACAGCTAAGACACACGTATTCCGATGGTTCCCGTGGTGATGGTTCCAACACCAGGCAAGGGTAAACTCTCGGCCATAGGAAGATGCTCAATGAATCAAAACTCAATGTATCGTCGGATTTCTGGCGCGGCTCTTGTTTTAGCACTCGTGCTGCTCGTGAGTCCACAGCTGTCGGCGGAGTATAGACCTGCAACCGGTGGTGAGGATCGCGACCAGTTCATCTCGCCGCTTCTTCTGGGTCGCGGCTTCAGCGTAACCGGTACCGAGAGTCCAACGGCCTCCATTATGAACCCTGCTGCCGGGGCACGCACGCAGCGAACCACACTGGACCTCGCCTACGTCGGACTCAATGATTTTGGGGGTCAGGGACTGGACGGGCATGTGGTTTCGGCCGGTGCGGCCTTTCCTAACCGGTACGGAGTTTTTTCTGGTTCAGCCCAGTTTTTGAGGAGCGAGCTTGACGATATGCGCCTCGGGACAGGTGGCGCGGCACATTTTTCGGCTGCGAAAGAGGTGTTTGATGATCTGCTCGTGGGGGCAGGTGTCAACATTTACGCTGGCACTGCAGATCGAAACAGAGTCGCAGGTGGACTCGATCTCGGCTTTATTCAGTATGGCGGACCCTTTGCTCCGTTACCGAACTTTCGATTTGGCGCCGCACTAAAAAACTTGGGCAACTTCTACGACCCGGTGTCTGGTCGTACTGGGTTTCCCTCCTCATTTACCCCGGCCTTTGGCATTGGCTTTACGCCTTTACGTACCGACAGGCTTGAGATTGATCTTTCGGGCGACCTGAGCTTTCCCTTTTTCCAGAATGCGCGGCTGAATCTTGGCAGTACCGTGAGTTTTGGTGAGGTGGTCGATATTTTTGCAGGTTGGCAGATAGACCTTCGTCAAACTGTGGACTTCCCTGATGCTGAAAGGCGCAGTTTTCTGCCATCTTTCGGGGTAGGTATTAACCTGGGCCTCCCGGCTGCTGAAAATGATGCAGCTCAGCAAGGCCTAAGCCGCGACGCAGATCAACGCGGAGAACTTCGGACGAGGACCTCGGCCGCACCCTTGTATCAAGATGTGTGGGCGTTCTCTGCAGGTGTGAATGTTCCCTTAGGCGTTATTGATCGCAACCCACCGGTAATTCGTACCGACTACCGTGATCAGGTGTACTTTTCTCCCAACAACAATGGAGTTAACGACTACTTTGATCTCGGAATTTCCATCACTGACGAGCGCTATGTCATGGGCTATGTGCTCCGCGTTGAAGATGTCGATGGAAATGTCGTTCGTGAGATAAAACATCGAGATCCGCGTCCTGCGGAGAGAAACTTCCGCACCTTTACCGAGCAACTCCTTGCCGCACGTGCTGGGGTGGAGATTCCGGAGACCTTGCGGTGGGATGGAACCACGAATGCTGGCGCGCGGGCTCCTGATGGAGACTATCTGTTGTACCTTTCGGCGTGGGACGATAACGACAATCGTGATGAGCAGGGTCCCAAGCTCGTGACCGTTGATACAACGCCGCCGCAACTGGAACTGGAGTACCCTGGTTCCGAGGATCGGCGTTTTGTGCTCAGTGACGACGGACTGAGCTATGAGTTCACCATACAGCAGAGTGGGTCGGTCGAAGACCGTTGGACAGCCGAGTTTGTAGATGACTCCGATACGGTGGTCAGAAGATTCGTTTTTGAGAATGAAGCGCCAGCGAACATCACCTGGGATGCGCTTGACGAAGATGGTGTACTGGTTCCGGATGGAATCTACCGCTATCGCATTCAAAGCACAGACCGCGCTGGTAACGCCACGGCTGAGGGATTTAGCAACATTCTTCTGAACACGACGCCGACTCCGATATCTGCTTCAATTAATACGGGATATTTCTCGCCAAACAATAATGGTCGCAACGATGTTGTGCGGATTTCTTTGTCGGTACCCATACGCGCTTCCCTACAGAGCTGGGAACTTCTGATCCGGGACACTCAAGGACGGACTGTGCGCTCCTGGAATGGGCGAACCGAAGTGCCAGATCTTATTGTGTTTGATGGGCGAAATGAATCGGGCAACGTTTTGCCTGAAGCAGCGTATCATGCCCAGTTCAGGGCCTTTTACCAAAACGGACATCGTCCGGAGTCAACGACTCCTGATTTTGTGCTGGATCTTACTCCTCCCAGCGCTTCTGTTCAGGTGGAGACGCCGGTCTTCTCGCCGGATGGCGACGGGGTGCTTGATACCGCCTTGTTTTTCCAGGAGAGCTCGGTTGAGCCACAGTGGACGGGAGTATTTCTTAACGAGGCAGGAGAGCGAGTGCGGGAGTTCCGTTGGCGAGACCGCGCGGCCTTCCGGTTTGAATGGGACGGCCGTGCAGAAGATGGTACGCCAGCTCCTGACGGGCTTTATCGGTACTTCATTGAGGCCACTGACCGAGCCGGTAACTACGGGCGTTCAAACGAAGTGGTCGTGCGGCTGGACACCGCCGAGACCGAGGTCTACATCAGTGCAGAGTTTAGTGCATTTGGTCCAAATGCAAACGGAATACGAGATACGATCCGGTTTTTTCCACGGCTTGAGCGCAATGAAGACATAGTATGGTACCGTCTGGAAGTGTTGGACGAGGATGGGGAAATTGTCCGCAGCTTCAGCGGACAGGATCGCATGCGGGATAGTTACGTCTGGGACGGGAGTGATACCGACGGATTGCCGGTAGGCGACGGACTTTACCGGACACGACTTGACATGCTGTATGCCAACGGCAATAGAGAAACTGCCCACACCTCACGTTTTGAACTTGACACCGTCTATCCTCGGGTGACGGTTGAGCCGGAGTACAGCTTGTTCTCTCCCGACGGAGACGGCAACCGGGATACCGTGCAGATACGTCAAAGCGGGTCTGTTGAAGAGGTCTGGGAAGGCGAAATACGGACTGCGGGTGGTGAGCTGGTCAAGAGTCTTTTCTGGGAAGGCACACCCGAGAGCTTTGTCTGGGACGCTACCGATGAAGCTGGCAACCGGGTTCCCGATGGCGACTATCGCTACTCGGTGAGCTCAACCGACCGGGCGGGGAACACTACTCGTGTCGAGACTCAGGCGCTTCGCGTTGATACTCGCCCGACCCCGCTCTTCCTAACAGCGGAATACGGCGCCTTTGCTCCTAATGGAGACGGATTTCGCGACGCACTTACTATTACATCATATGTGGGACTGCCGGAGGGCATAGCTTCCTGGGAGATGGAACTCGTACATGAGAGCGGGCAGACCGTTCTTCGCCGGGGTGGAGATTCGCTTGGCCCGATCAACGAGTGGAAGTGGGACGGACGTGGTGCCGATGGTGAGATTGTAGAGGGGCGCTACACTGCACGGGTGTCTGTCAACTACGAGAAGGGCAACCGCCCACGTGCGGTGAGTGAAAGCTTCCTCCTGGATATCTCCCCGCCTCGTGTAAGGGTCGAGTTGGATCCAGTACCCTTCTCGCCCGACGACGATGGGGTGGATGACGAGCTCAGGATTTCAATTGACATACAGAACAGAAGCGACATCGCCTTCTGGAGTTTCGAGATCCTTGATCGTAACGATCGATTCTTCCGAGAGTTTAGTGGGCGAGGTCGCCCCTCAGATACCCTTATCTGGGATGGACGCTCCGAGTCTGGTCAACTGGTTATATCGGCTGAGGACTACCCATATGTGCTGACGGTGACCGATGTGCTCGGAAAGACGAGCATTGTTGAGGGCGTTATTCCCATTGACATCCTTGTTATTCGCGATGGTGATCGTTTGAGGGTGCAAATTGCCAACATCACCTTTGCTCCGAACAGTCCGGAACTCATCATTGAGCCGATAGATGAACGTGGTGCGCGAAACCTGGCCATAATGAATCGGCTTGCAGAAATCTTCACCCGCTATAGTATGTACAGCATACAGATAGAGGGGCACGCCGTGAATCTTAGTGGTACCGAGCGTGAGGAGCGCGAGGAGTTGCAACCCCTGTCCCTGGCCCGGGCAGAGTCGGTTAAGGAGGCAATGGTGGAAAGGGGAATCGCATCGCGGCGGATTACCGCTGTTGGACGAGGCGGCACCGAACCCATAGTGCCCCACACCGACCTGGATGAACGGTGGAAGAACCGACGGGTCGAGTTTATTCTGATTCGATAAGGTGTGAGTTTGGTGCTTTTGGGTTTAGTCTATGCGTAATGTAGTGCGAGTACTCGGTGTTTCGCTTGTACTATTGATTGTAGTAGGGGCAGCGGCTTTCTGTGGACTCTATTACCTCAACACTCCACAAGTGAGAGGTATGCCTAAAGAACTCAGTTTTCGGGTCGAGGCAGGAGAATCTCTTACAGGAGTAGCTGCGCGACTGTACGACGATGGTCTTCTGCGACGCCCGGAAATACTCAGAATAGTTAGCCGGATTCGTGGTACCGATGGTCGCTTGCAAAGCGGTCGTTACCAACTCTCGAACGATCTGAGCGCAGTGCAAATTCACGAAATTCTGACCACCGGGCGGCAGGTGCTACAGAGAGTCACCATCCCGGAAGGGTGGACAACGAGGCGTGTTGCTGCTCGGCTGGAAGAGCAGGGAATTCTCTCTGCAACAGAGTTCGTGGCAGTTGTGAATGATGAGGAGTTTACAGCATCACTTGGCATCACGTCAAACTCACTTGAGGGATATCTGTATCCGGATACGTACTATTTTGTGGAGGACTTTCCTGCCGAGCGGGTGGCCACACACATGGTAGAGAGGTTCTTCAGTGTGCTTGACGAAGTATATCCAGATTATCGAACGCTGAGTTCCGAGTACATCCATGAAAGAGTAGTGCTGGCTTCCATAATTGAAAGGGAGTACATTAGCCCCGATGAAGCGCCTCTCATGGCGAGTGTCTTCCAAAACCGTCTTGATGCGAATATGCGATTGGAGTCCTGTGCCACGGTCGTTTACGTGATGACAGAGGAAGAAGGTCTCGCTCATCCGTCACGTTTGTTTTATAGGGATCTGGAGCGTCCTTCGCCATACAACACGTATCGGAATGCTGGTCTGCCGCCCGGCCCAATTTCGAACCCGGGCAGGACGGCTCTCCATGCCGCATTTCACCCGGCGGAAAGCGACTACTGGTTTTTTGTCCTGCGAGGGCCGGGAGCGGACCGACATCATTTCTCACGGAGCTTGTATGAGCATAGCGAAGCCGCCGTTCTCTACCTCCGTGGAACTCGATAACTGTGGTTGGAAACGTAACGGACAGCCGTTGTACAGAGAATCGAGGAATGTGTGAGAATACCTGACCATCTGGTTGAACAGATTAGTGCTCGAACCGACATTGTCGCTGTCGTGAGTGAGTACGTTCAGCTCACACGCAAGGGCGGCAGGTTCTGGGCCTGCTGTCCGTTTCATCATGAGAAAACACCTTCATTTACGATCAACCCAGAGAGAGGTAGTTTTTACTGCTTTGGTTGTCAAAAGGGTGGCAGTGTCTTCACTTTTCTCATGGAACTGGAGGGGCTGAGTTTTCCTGAGGCTGCGCGTCAACTGGCCGAGAAGGCCGGAATCGAGCTCGATGCACAGAGCCCGGAACAAGATGAGGCGCACCGCATCGTTCGTTCAACCAAGGACTTGCTTGGACGAGTTGCTGGGAGCTTCCATTATTTGTTGACCGAACGGAATGAGGGTCAGGAAGCACGACGTTACCTGGAGGAACGCGGGGTGTCGTCGAGCATAGTTCAGGAGTTTGCTCTTGGATATGCCCCGAGCGATGGCGCCTGGTTGTTCCAATTTCTGAAACGCAAGGGATATACCGAGGAGTTTCTTGCGACAACCGGGCTGTTCTCCCGAAAGAATCCGCGTTATGCGGTTTACAGGCACCGAGTCATCTTTCCCATTCGCAATAGGCTTGGTGAGACGGTCGGTTTTGGCGCCCGAACACTGGACGGCAGTGAGCCAAAATACTTGAATTCACCTGAGTCGGAGGTATTTCGCAAGCGTGAGTTACTCTATGGACTCGACAAAGCCTATCCCGAGATCCGCAAGCACAAGCGCTTTGTCCTTGTTGAGGGTTACCTGGATGTGCTCGCTCTGCACCAGGCAGGATTGGTAACCGCGGTTGCACCTCTGGGTACCGCTTTCAGCCTTGATCAAGCAAAGAGTCTTGCGAGAGTGGCCGATCAAGCCCTCATCTGTTTCGACGGTGATACCGCGGGTGTCGAGGCTGCAGTCAAGGCAGCAACGGTGTGCGAAGAAGCTGGACTCGACTGCCGTGCGGTGTTGCTACCGGAGGGAAAAGACCCTGCCGATATCGCTTTAGAACAAGGGGGAGACGCTTTGCGAGCGCAACTGAACGAGGCTCCACATATCATGAACTTCTTGGTGGAGTACGCAGTCAGCGGCATAGACGTACAGGAGGCGGGCGGCCGGGATATTGCCCTAAACAAAGTATTCCCCTATATTGAGAGGGTACGTTCGGAGGTGCGCCGCGAAACCTTCTTTAGCGCGCTAGGTGACGCCCTTGGAGTAGACCCACAGGCGGTGCGCACGGATTTTCAACGGGGGAGGAAAGGATCGGACGTTCAACCCATACCATCGAAAATAGGTGAACGCTCAAGCGCAGATCAGATCTCGCTTGATCTTTACGTACTCTTGGCAGCGGCCGCGCATAGAGATGAGTTTAGTTTTTTGCGCCGGGTGGTCAATCTCCAGGACCTCAAGGATGATCGGGCGAAGGAGCTCTATATCGCTCTTGAGGAAGCGTATCGTAATGAAGAACAGTCAGTTGAACGGCTTCTCGAACGCATTCGAGACGAAGACCTGCGACGTATGCTGGTGAGAAAACTTGCATCTGAGGAGTTCGCTGGCCAAGGGCACACATTACTTGCCGAGGGTGCGCGAAGCATACGTGAGCGAAGCTTCAAAGAGAAACAACAGCACATAGATGTTGAGTTGCGACGACTGCAGCGAAGTCGAGAAGGCGACCGTCGCGAACGTGAACAGGAACTGCTGCAAAAAAAGATTGATATTGACCGAGAATTGGCCCGTGTGAAGGACATCATTGGATGAGCGATTTGCAAAATGACCCGGCTATAGTTAAGCTTATAGCATACGCAAAGAACAAAAATGGCATCAGCTATGACGAGGTGAACGATTTCTTGCCGGACTCAGTCGTTAACTCAGAAAAAATTGAGGAAGTTATCAATATACTAGCTAAACACAATGTGCATTTGGAGGAGGTCGGAGTGGTCGATGAGGATGTTGTGGACACCGTAACCGAAAAACCGACCAAGAAGAAGAAGGTTGTCGTATCTGACAAAGACAACGTTGTAGATGATCCAATTCGTCTCTACCTGAGGGAGATTGGCAAGGAGAACCTGCTCACGGCGGAGCAGGAAGTCGAACTCTCAAAGTTGATGGAGCAGGGCGAGAACATCATAAAGGATGTTATTCGCAGCTCGGGTATGATTATTCCGGAGCTTTTTGGCTTGGCTCAGCGGGCATTCTCAAAGCGGGATCCTCGCGAGATGAACATGTCCAAGAAGGAGATATCGGAGTTTCTTGCTGAGCGAAGGCGACTCTCGCAGTGTTATAGAGATGCGCTCCGTGAGGTGGTCGCGGATCTGAAAGGCTATTTTGAAGTCAAGAATCGAATAGTTGCAAAAGGTGAGGATGTGCTTACCGATGTACAGCTTCAGAAGCGGCGAAAAGCCCTTATGGCTCGCATTCAAGACATCGAGATCCAACAGGAAGAGATTCTTCAGTTCAGCGACAAGTTCATTAATGCGGCCCGAAAAATAGAAAAGTATCGGAGTGAGCAGGAACGCATTGAAAAGCGGCTGCGCGTTTCGAACATGAGAGAGCTCCGTGGATTAGGCCGTGGCCTCGCGATGACGGCGGATCGCCTACGAATTGAAGAGGAGTTGGGGCTGACTTCGGACCAAATCAAGGAGAAGATTCGCCAGATCCAGATCACGGAGAAGAAGCTCAAGGCCCTTGAGATCGACTTCGAAAACAGTATTGATGAAATTCAATCGATGTCGGAAGAGATTATTCGCGGCAAGACCATGATGCAGAACGCCAAGGATCGCCTGATCCAGGCAAACCTGAGACTTGTAGTGAGTATCGCCAAGAAGTATACCAACCGTGGTTTGCACTTTTTCGACCTTGTGCAGGAAGGAAATATCGGTCTCATCAAGGCGGTTGAGAAGTTCGAGTATCGAAAAGGATACAAGTTCTCAACCTATGCGACATGGTGGATTCGTCAGGCAATAACTCGTTCAATTTCCGACCAAGCGCGGACGATCCGTGTTCCAGTTCACATGATTGAACAGATCAACAAGGTCGTTCGCGAGTCTCGACAGCTCATGCAGATGTTGGGCCGTGAGCCAACCGACGAGGAAATTGGCGAGCGACTCGGCTGGACAGTGAGTCGAGTTAAGTCGGTTAAAAACGTTGCGCGTGAGCCGATTTCGCTTGAGACTCCTATCGGTGAAGAAGAAGATTCCTCACTGGGAGATTTCATTGAGGACAAAGACGTCGAGAATCCGGCACATCAGACGGCTTTCACGCTGTTGCAGGAACAATTGCGCGGCGTGTTGGGGTCGTTACCAGCACGTGAACAGGAAGTGCTCAAGATGCGTTTCGGACTTGAAGATGGATATTCGCTCACGCTTGAGGAAGTTGGTTTGTACTTCAACGTCACGCGCGAGCGCATTCGTCAGATTGAGGCAAAGGCTTTGCGTCGGCTTAGACACCCGAAACGCAGCCGACGCCTCAAAGATTACTTAGATCAATAGGCCGATAGAGGAGTAAATTAGGGTGGTTGTACAAGACGTTATCGAGCGACTACGTTCATTACAGAGCGTATTATCCGAGAAGTTTCGCATTGAGTCGGAGATCCAGGATCTTCCGCGGGCCCTTTCTACAAAGATAGAGCTCGTGAGTCGGCTCAAGCGTAGCTATATAGAGAAGAACGCTCACTATGAAGAGATCAAGAACAGAATTCGGGATCTGCGACTGCAGATGGAAGAGGCAGAGCGTGATCGAGAGAAGCATGAACAGCAAATGGATCAGATCAAGACCCAGCGCGAGTACGAGGCGCTCGATAAAGAGATCCGTGAGGCCTCTGAACGTGAGCAAAACCTGCGCAAGGATGTTCAGCGTGAAGAAAAAGTGCTTGCCGAGACGAGTGCCGAGTTAGAACGCGAAGAGCAAATGATCCAAAGCCAGGAACAGGAACTGTCCGAGGAACAAGAGAAGATTAAGCAGGACATTGAGTCCCGTGAACAGCAATTAGCCGAGCTCGAGGCGGAAGAGAAGGAGCTTACTCCTGGATTGGAAGACGACCTTCTCTTTAAGTTTGAGCGAATTATCCGAAGTAAGGAAGGTGAAGGCATTGTTTCCCTCCGAAAGGGTGTGTGTACCGGGTGTCAAATGATTCTTTCGAATCAATTCGTTAACGATGTTCGCCGCGGCGATGAGATACGCTTCTGTCCGTATTGCAGCAAAATTGTGTTCTACCTGGGCGAGGACGAAGCATTGTATCAGAGTAACGACTCCGAGGGTCTGGTCGATCTTATGGACGAGTTCGCGGACATGGACGACGATGATGAACTGCCCGGCAAACGGCTGAGCGAAGACGACGAGGATAGTCTAGATGATACAGATGTTCTAGACGAGGAGCCTCTTGACCTGACAAGTTCGGACGACGACGACATAGACGACGAAGAAGAACTTGAAGAAGATGAAGACCTTGATGACGACGATGACGATGACTTCGACGAGGACGATGAAGAGTTCGACGACGAAGATGAAGAGGAAGAAGAAGAGGACGAAGAAGATTAGCACCCGTTCCGTTCAGATTGAGTCGCCCATTTTCGGGCGGCTCGGAGCGAGGCAGGCCGGAACGTCGCTGGCTACGCTCACGCAAGTGGGCTGTGGCGGGAGGAAAGTCCGGGCTCCGCAGAGCACGACGCCGGGTAACGCCCGGACCCGTTTACGGGATAGAAAGTGCCGCAGAAACGATACCGCCTTCGACGCCTTCGGGAGTCTTAGGTAAGGGTGAAATGGTGAGGTAAGAGCTCACCGGCGATGAGGCAACTCATCGTGCTGAGGTAAACCTCGTCGGGAGCAAGGCCAAGCAGCGGGTGAGTTGCTCGCTCATATGCCCGCGGGTAGGTTGCTAGAGTCAGTTGGTGACGGCTGGCGTAGAGAGATGACGTTTGCGGTCGTTTGGGCTGATGCCCGAATGACCGTACAGAACCCGGCTTACAGGCCTGCTTCGCTCCGAACCGCCCAAGGTCCGCGCTTTCGCACTGTTCCGCCGCTCGGAAGGCTGAGGTTCGATTGACTTTTTACCGAAACTGTAATTAAATGGCGGTGGATTCAGCATGAGAGACCCCGAAGGCCGATTTCGCGTTTCAGAGGCCGGAACAAAGGCCCCACACGGTATTGCACCCGTTACTGTGTTCCTTGCAGTTGCAGTTCTCCTAATCGGTGTTCTGGCCGCACTTATCTTTATGGGTGGACGTATAGGGTCATTGCCCTCGGTCAGGATAGGTGGTAACGGTGAGCTGATGCTCCTCTGGCAGGAACAGGCTTACGGTGATCTCATTGAACTGGCTGATCGTCGGCTTGAGGAGCGACCACTTGAGTATGAATCTTTGCTGCTTTCAGGGTTTGCGTATTTCTACCTGGGAATAGATCAAATCGAAACCGAGATCCAGCTTGATTATATGAATGAAGCGGTCGTGCGGCTACGGAAAGCCAAACTGCACGGCCGAAATGAAATGCAAAGTGAGTTGCAGTATATACTTGGGAAGGCCTACTTTCACAAAGGAGTGTACTACGACGATCTTGCCATTGACTATTTGAGCTCAAGTCTTGATGGTGGTTACCAATCCATCGATACGCATGAGTATTTGGCCCTTGCACATGCACGGCGGCATGAGTATGAGGACAGTGTGTATCATCTTGAACGTGCGGTGGAGTTGAATCCGGACGACCTTCTGTATTACACCCTCGGTGCTACGAGAATGCAGGTAGGACGTAATGAGGACGCTCTCCAAAGCTTTCGTGAGGCTGTCCGCGTGAGCTCTGACGAGTATCTGCAACAACAGGCACGTATTCGGCTGGGTGAACTGCTGCAACTGAGCGGAGACTACGATGAAGCCGAGGAGCAATTGAGGCTCGTTCTGCAGGACAATCCCAAGTCGGCAGATGCGCACTTTGTTCTCGGTGAGATATACAGTGCCCGGGGTGATAGGGAGCGTGCTCGCTACGAGTGGCGGGAGGCGGTTCGTATCGAACCACGCCATGTAGATGCACTTCAGAGTTTGCAGAACAACTAATAGCGGAGGGTCCTATGGGACTGGCTAACCTTTTTGATGCGTTTTCTACGGATATTGGAATTGATCTCGGCACATGCAACACTCTTATCTATATCCGAGGTAAGGGAATTATGGTGAGTGAGCCATCGGTCGTCGCCGTGGAGCGCGGTACCAAGAAGGTCGTAGCTGTCGGCGAAGAAGCCAAGCGTATGCTCTGGAAAACGCCGGGTGACATAATTGCGATACGACCATTACGTGACGGTGTTATTGCGGATCTTGAGACTACTGAAAAAATGATTCGTTACTTCATTGCTAAGGTGGTACAGCGGCGTTGGCTTGTGAAACCGCGTATGGTAGTGGGTGTACCTTCCTGCATAACCGAGGTTGAGCGCCGCGCCGTTGAGGAAAGTGCCTATAAGGCAGGCGCTCGTGAGGTCAAGGTTATAGAAGAATCTCTCGCTGCGGCAATTGGGGCGAATATCCCAATTTATGAACCGGCAGGTCACATGATCTGCGATATAGGTGGGGGCACAAGCGAAATCTCTGTTATCTCTTTGGGCGGGATGGTAGTGACAAACGCTATTCGCCTTGGTGGTGACGAGTTTGATGAAGCCATCATTAAGCATGTGCGAACCGTGCATAATCTCATTATTGGTGAAGGAACAGCTGAAGAGCTCAAGAAGAAGATCGGTAATGCTTCTCCGGATAAGAAGATCGAGAAGATGGAGATCAAGGGTACCGACGCTATTACCGGGTTGCCGCGACGCCTTGAAATTGACAGCGTTGAGGTTCGAGAGGCGCTTCAGGAGCCCATCACCGCGATTGTTGAGGAGATTAAGCGCACGTTGGGGCAAACACCTCCGGAGTTGGCTGCCGATATCGTCGAGCGCGGAATTGTTATGACCGGTGGCGGTTCGTTGTTAAAAGGTCTTGATACCCTCATTGCCAACGAGACCGGCGTTCCCTGCTTTTTAGCCGAAGATCCACTAAACTGTGTTGCGCTGGGTGCTGGAATGTACTTTGAGCGTGAACGCAGCAGAAATGCCAGCGCGCGGCACAGCATATACAACCGACTCTAAGGCTGGTTAATAGTGCGTAGGTTTCGTGAACTCATCCATAACCACGGTACCGGCGTATCACTGACTACGTTGCTTCTCAGCGCCACTCTGATGCTGGTGTTTCAGAGTGGCCCCACACGAGGAGGTTTTGGTGAGTTGGGTCTCAGCATAGTCGGTGTGGCTCAGCAGAGTACTGCTTGGGTTGTTGGAGGAATCTCTTCAACCATTGGCTCGGTCAGTGAGCTTGGAAACCTTCGTAGCGACTACGAGGTGCTCCTTGAGCAGCTGCTTGAGTATGAGGCGGCACAACAAGACCTGGCAGAGTTACGACAGGAGCTGCAGAGCCTACGAGAGCTGCTCGGCTTTTCCGAACAGCTTGAAACACGCAATATACCCGCCCGCGTAATTGGTAAAGATCCAGGCAACTTCTTTTCGACCATTAGCATCAACAAGGGCCGCCGAGATGGAATGCAGGTTGATTTGCCTGTAATCGCGGTTCAGGATAATGGCGAGGGTTTGGTGGGGCGTATTGCGCGCGTGGGCGCTACCAGCTCCATTGTTCGTCCAATCTTTGATAGTGCCTCATTCGTTGCCGCGAGACTTCAGAGTTCGCGGCACGAGGGACTGGTGTCAGGTGGCGGAATTGGAAACAACGTGCTGCTTATGCGCTATGTGCCTGAAGGGGCACGAGGCGAGATTAGCTACGGTGATGTTGTCGTCACCAGTGGTATGAGTGAGATTTTTCCTTCAGGAATACGCATTGGTCGTGTCAGATCAATTAGCTCACAACCATATGAAACCTCTTTGGAGCTTGAGCTCGGTGCAGTGGTCGATTTTTCTCGTTTGGAGTACGTACTGGTGATAGTCCCAGGTAGTGACGATAGCTCAGAAATGAACAGCCGGATTGGTAACAGCCAGTAATGCTTGGAAAAATCGTACGTGCGGTTCTGCTTGCCAGCCTCATGGGTGTGCTCCAAACGAATGCGTTGCGCTTTGTATCACCAGCAGCTGTAATTCCGGATTTGGCACTCATTGTTCTTGTGTATTTTGCGCATCGCAATGGTTCCTTTCCGGGGCAGTTTGCCGGGTTCTTCACTGGCCTTATCCTGGATTTTGTGAGTCTTGCTCCTTTGGGTTTTTTCGCATTTATTTACACGGTAGTTGGCTTTGTTTTTGGTGCCACGAAGGACCGAATTGTGCTTGATGGTGTTGTTCTTCCTTTTGTGGCATTATTCTTAGCAACACTCGTGAAAATTCTTACCGCAGGAGCCATATCCGGGGTGTTTTCGATAGACACCGCGAGTATTGGACTGCTCGGCGCACGTGCTTGGATTGAGATCGGATTGACTGCGCTTCTAGGCCCTCTGGCTTTTGCGTTGATGTCTGCCATGGGGTTGTTTCGCACTCAGCAACGTGGAGGTTTCCGTTAATGGCACCCTTCTATCCTCCTGGGACGAGTTCTGTATCCCGCATACGCATGGTCGCACTGCTCGTGTTTTTCATCATGATGTTTCTGCTTTACATAGGCTACCTATTCTCACTGCAGATTGTAGATGGGTATTTCTACAGCATGAGATCCGAACAGGTCACTCAGAGGAGTTCTGTTATTCCAGCTGTGCGCGGGCAGATATTTGACCGGCATTACGACGAACCTTTGGTGGTAAACGTCGACTCCTTCGCGGTCTACATTAACCCTTTTAATATCCCGCGTGGCGAACACGACGCGGTGTTCGAGCGTCTGGCCAGTTTCCTCAGTATCAGCGCAGCCGAGATTCACCGGCGAGTTCCGACCTCGCGGTATGGTGTATACCAACCGATTGAGATACAAGGCGGGGTGCCTTACGATAGAATTACCGGTTTGGCGGAACGTATAGATGCCTTCCCTGGTGTGTTCTGGGAGAGTAAGCCTGTGCGACGTTATGTCAATGGTGACTCTATGGCACACATACTTGGGTATGTAGGTGACATCACACCGGAAGAGCTGCAGGTTCTGTATAACCGCGGGTACACTGCAAATTCGGTGCTGGGTAAAAGCGGTATCGAGCAGCAGTATGACCAACTTCTACGCGGGGCCGATGGGCGCCGTTTTCGCATGGTCGACGCCCGTGGGCGGCAGGTAGGTGAGGGCAGTCGTGACGACATTCCTCCCGAGCTCGGAAACAACTTGGTGCTGACTATCGACCGTACTATTCAGCAACTATCGGAGAAGGCTCTGGGAGAACGCATTGGTTCGGTAGTTGTTCTGCGTCCACATACTGGTGAAGTTCTGGCGTTGGTGTCATATCCGCGCTATGACGCCAATGTATTCTCAACCACTGACCGGTCGCGAGCTTTTTCACAGCTGAGCGCCGACCGTCGGGCGCCGTTCCTGAATCGCGCGATCCAATCGAGTGCATCGCCAGCGTCGTCTTTCAAGGTAGTTATGACTGCCGCGCTATTGGAGGAAAAGACCTTCTCTCCGACCCAGACCATTAACTGTACCGGTTCGAGGGCATACGGAAACCGAGTCTTTAACTGTCATGTGAGTTATGGACATGGGCGCCTGAATCTCTACCAGGGACTGGCACAGTCCTGCAACATATACTATTACACCGTTGGTACCGACTATCTTGGCGAACGAAACATCATCAACTATGCACGTCGTTTGGGCCTAGGTCAGCGTTCCGGAATTGATCTTCCGGGGGAGGTTGCTGGATTGGTGCCAAGTCCTGAGTGGAAGGTCGACACCTTCCAGACGCCCTGGGTAGGCGGTGATACCGTCAACCTGTCCATAGGACAAGGCTTTATAGAGGCTACTTCGCTGCAGATGGCGAACATGGTCGCGATGATTGTTAACGACGGGGTATTGTATCGTCCTCACATACTCAAGCAGGTAAGAAACCCCATCACCGGTCAGATCATTCACGAGATCGAGCCTGAGGTCGCTCAGACCGCTGAGATGAGTCGTGAGACCTTTGAGGAAACCAGACGGGCTATGCGCGAAGTAATTACCAATGGAACAGCGAATGTTGTCATTACGACCCGCGCTGTAGAGGTAGCAGGAAAAACCGGAACCGGCCAAACGGGCGTAGAAGAACGCCTCCATTCCTGGTTTGTGGCCTATGCGCCGTACAATTCCCAGAATCCTGAAGACCAAGTTGTCGTTGTGGTAATGGTCGATGCCGCTAACGACTGGGAGTGGTGGGCACCTAAAGCCGCAAACATTATTATTCATGGCATATTCACCAATCAGGACTTTGAGCACACCATACGATCACTGCGCCCACTGTGGTACCTATAAAGCGAACCCAAGAGCGTGTCTGTGTATGAAAATGTGCACCTCCTTAGAATGTTTATCAATATCGCCACGAGTGGGCAGGTTGCTACGAGTGGGCAGGTTTACGGCCCGTTCTTGGCTCTTTCCCAGTAGGCATCGAGAAGGTCCAGTTCCAGTTGCGCTCCGTCTTTTCCGTCCTGGTGCATGAACTCCTCAATGCGTCGGAAGCGGGTTTCGAATTTTCTATTCGCGTTATGTAGTGCTGGCGTTGGATGTGTGTTCAGTTTCCGCGCGAGATTGATCACACTAAATAGGAGATCTCCGACCTCGTCCTCTATGGATGGTATGTTCTGGCTCGTAATGGCCTCGGACAACTCAGTAAGTTCCTCCTGTATTTTCCCAAATACCGGCGCGATCTCCGGCCAGTCGAAACCGATCTTTGAGGCGCGTTTTTGGAGTTTTACGGCACGCTCAAGGGGAGTGAGGCCATTTGTTATTCCATCCAGTGCCGAACTAGGCGGTGCGCTGTTCGGTCTGCCAACTGAGAGTGGGTCTGAGCCAGTATCGTCCTGCTGTTCGGTCCCGTGGTCTGTCCTGTTAGACTTCTCCTGTTGCTTTATTGCGTCCCATTGAGAAAGGACGGCCGCTGAGTCGAGAGCATTACCGGCAGGAGATGAGGTGGCGAAGACATGGGGGTGGCGGCGTATGAGCTTCTCGCAGATTTCAGCAAAGACTCCAGCAGGAGAAACCTTCAGATTCTCAGAATGTCCTCTGGGGCTGCTCACTTCATACATATGGGCGATCATTGTGAGTACGAGGAAGGCATCTCCAAGTTCTTCCTGAATGTCCGCTGGGTTATCTCTGTCAATAGCGTCGAGTACCTCGTAGCATTCCTCAATGAGGTGCTCCCGCATAGTTTTAGGGGTTTGCTCGCGATCCCACGGACACCCGTCTGGGCCATAGAGAATACGAATAATGGCGTATAGCCGTGCAAAGCCCTTAATCGCTGGCTCAGACTCGGTATCAAGCATTCCGGCCTGAATATCATCTTCGGTGAACATGTCCAAACAGTACAGCAAAAGCCAGCCAGAAATCAATGCCAGGAGTCTTTTAACGAAAAGGTACAGGTGTGTTCATAGAGGTTGTTCATACTGCATCCGAGTAGACCGAATATACATTATCGGAAGTAAAACTGAGCCTGGAAATTGAGTGGCTCATGTGGCTTTGTGGCCTCTCCCCGAGTTGAGGAATACTCATTTCCAGTCAGGGGCTGGTCGGGAGCTGGTCTGGTGTGGCCTGGATGCACTGGTACCTGAGGCTTGCCTGTGGGTTTGGGTTGTATATGTTAGTAGATTGTGGATAACCCTTGTGGATAACTGGTGAGTAAACCCACGGGTCTCTCGCGTTCCATCATAAGGTCCCGTCCGGTTGGTTGTCGATGCCCGGTGTTACGTGTTACCCCTTGGTTGCTGGCAGAGCTGGCAGAGGTTGAGGTTGGCTGGCCGCAACCGTCAAAACCGAGTTGGTAATTATTAATCTGCGGCGGAGCTAATCCGGGAAAGGATCCATATCAGCAGTGCGGCTGTGAAGATTGGCGGGAAGATGTTCACATTATTCAGATTGGTGAGCATCTCAATGATGTCGGCGAGAAAGAACTCTATTACCCCACCGAGAAAGGAACCAATGAGGCCAATGAGCAGAGCTCCCCAGAATCTACCGAGCACCGGCTTGCGGAGGCCGTAGTAAAACAGGAGCGCGGTGCCGAAGCCAATGATAATGTATGTCAATGCAATATTGAGGTAGTACGTGGTGCTCATGTGGCGTAGTTTGCGTAAAAACTGCCGAAATGTCCAGCGGTTGTCTGCTTTTCTGTTGAATTAGGAACACTACTGGAAGTCAAGTGGGATCTCATTGGCCAAGAACTTCGGTATGCTATACAAGGGACGAAAGTCAGGCTGAACCCCGTACGCCACTGCATAGAACGCAATGCGAAGTGCGGCGCTGTCGTTTGGGAGGTTGATGGTGTTTGGAATGTCGGCATGGTTGGCCGCGTATTCCTCAACACCGTAGAAAAGACGCGGGCGTTCCTCCCCATCGTTGATTGCCCTCACCAGTGGCGTGGCGTCGGCATCGTTATTGTTACGAAGTACGAATGCACCCTCAATACCTGCTGAGCCGCTGAAAAGTAGCTGCAGAGAAGGTGTGCTCCCTATAGCTACCGGGATGAGCGGCAGCCGGGTTTCAAGGCTTCCGTCATTACGGAGGGATCTCAGGCGGCGATAGTTGCGTGCAGTTAGCCGCGAGGTCCCTGGAGGTATGGGGTCGGCCTCTATAGCGTTGCGGTCGTTTTGGAGTTGGGTTTCACCGTTGCCAGCACCACTGAAGTCATAGAACTTGTAGTAGACCTCATATCCGCGAAAGTTATCGCTCTGCGGAGTGTCGTTATTACGTGTATCGTGGAGAAACTGTACCCCCGAACCTATAGCACTTGGGCTATCGGGTGGATACAGGAAAGGAACAACGTCGAGTCCACAGCTGTTGAGTGCGAAAATGCTCAGGCAGGCCCATAGTGTGGCCGTACTCCACTTCACCCTGGCCGTACCCCGGTTTGCGTTCCAGACACCACGCTTGGAGTTAGCGTGGATGTGGTGGATCAAGGCCTTCATTAACATCTAGCAACTCGTATATGAGGACTGGTTTGTTCTTGCCCTTGACTCGAATGTTGTCGAGTTCACGGGCCGTAACACGGTCGGCCACCAGACCATAGGTATACTCGCTGATAAGTACGTGGGTCTGATACTCTTTGTTTGTACCTTCCAGACGTGCACCAAGGTTAACGTTGTCCCCCATCAAGGTGTAGTTCATGCGCCCGGCTGATCCCATGTTACCAACCGTCATAATACCTGAGTTGATGCCTATTCCAATATCAATTCTCTTCTCGGGAGGCCAACCTTCGTTCAGCTCAGCCAAGGCTTCCATCTGCCGCAGGCCGCACTTGCAGGCCAGGATTGCGTGATCTTCTTCTGGAAGTGGCGCGCCCCAGAAACACATGATTTCGTCCCCAACATACTTGTCGAGCGTTCCTCGGTACTCAAGAATGATGTCGGTCATACGGGTCAAGTAGATATTGAGGTGGTTCACCAGTTCTTGAGGAGACATGGACTCCGACAGGGTCGTAAAACCACGAATGTCTGAGAAGAATACGGTGAGTTCCCGGTCAACGCCACCCAGCTCCGGCGGACTCTCAAGTATTTCCGATACTACATCGGGGCTGACATACTTGCCGAACATTTCTCTGATGCGACGTTTGTCACGTTCCTCGGTCATGACGCGGTAAATGACCACCGCCACCGAGGTAACGAGAACCGCAATAGCGGGTGTAGAGAAATTCAGCAGGTAGGCTCTGGTGTCAAAAAGAATGGTGACTGTGAAGAAGTACACAATCAGGCCACCTAGAGAGAGCACGAAGGCCCATATGGTGGATATGTGGGCTGTAAGATATCCGGTCGCAATGGCAAGAGCGAACAAGACTGCAATATCTACGGATCGCGGAGCGTATTGCAGGAAATTGTCCATGAGTATGGTGTTGAGCGCGTTTGCATGCATCTCAATACCGTACATAAGACCGTAAGGGGTCAACTTCTCGTCCGCAGCCATTCCGGGCGCAAAAGCACCAACCATGAGTATTTTGTTTTCAACGCCCCGTGTTGCGGGCCAGCTGCCGGGATCGAGCCCGGGAACGCGCCGGATATACCCGGAGTATGACCGTACCGGAAAGGTCTGATATTCGTCACGACCTGATCCGGATCGTGGGCCCATGAAGTTAATGAGCATTTCTCCACGTTTGTTTATAGGAATGGTGATCTGGGGAACATCACGGTATTCTGCTTCACGCCGCAGTGCTCCCTCGGAGTGATACTCTGCAGGCCGGGTCTGTAACCTATACGGAACCAACTGCCCGCTGTTGCGGTCAAAGACACGGGGTGCCGGAATAGTAATATGGCTTCCAAGAACAATTTCAAGATCACTGTAGTCGCGGTGGAAGTACTCAAGTGCAAGTGAGAGCGTCACAGCAGGAATAATGTGATCCTGGTAAACGCGAAGAAGGTAACTCCCCTGCCCGTCGGCTGACTCACCCCCGCCAACCGGTACGCCGTCACGCTGTAGATCAGCTCGCAAGCGGTTCAATGAGTCTTCGGTTATTGGGTACTCGACAGTGTGGTCTGAACCGGACCGGTCAAACCACACGAGTCGTTCATTCGCTGAGCGATCCAGTCGGAAGTCGGTGTCGAGATCCTCGAACAGGATCTCCCCAAGATACTTTGAAGACTTGGCCAGGAGCGCCTGGCGACGAAACACCGAGTCATAGTCCTCGTAGTAATTTGCGTGCCCATATCCACGAACCGCCTCCCCATACGGTATGAGCGGCGGTTGTAGGCCGAAATTGCTGGGCATGTGGTCTATATTCCCTTCGACACTGGGAATTGTTCCGACGTTGTCGAACAAGGTGAAATGGCGCTGGTATAGCTCCTGCCCAATAGAGCGAGTTGGTGGAGGTGTGTACTCAAGCACCGTTTCGAGGTATACCCTGTCACTTTCGTACATGCTGTCGATGAGTAAGGCGTCGTTATAGGGTGCTGTCGCTGGCTCAATGAAGAATATATCGAGGAAAATCGAGGACTCCCGGCGGTTCTGATCCGAGATTCGAGAAAACGAGTTCACCAGGTCGGCGTGCACCGCGCGTGGAAAAGGCCATTGACCAAGCTCATTGAGCGTCTGGAAGTCTACTCCAATAATGATGATGTCTTGGGATAAGCGCGGGTTACGCTCAACCTCGACGACGCCCTCCTGAATGGCCTCAGGCTGGTAAGGATTCTTGAGACGGAAATGGAGATCAAGCATCTTGAGCTCTAAACGCTCAGGAATGGCGGTAAAGATGTTAAGTAAAACGAGGAAAACAGCTATCGCAATACCAATGAGTATTCCGGTTCTTTTTCCAAGCAAGGCGGAAAGCTGAATTTTTTTCTTCATGTCGGCACTCCGGAATGTGAACTGCCGATACGGGCGGGCGGCTCCTGTCGGTCTAAGAGCGCCCGGTCTTTCCGCCCGGCCGACAACCCGCCGAACCCGGTGGAGGTCTCGGCGGCTCGCACTTTTTCGCTACTGCGATTCGAAGTAGATTATACGGTTTCGCGCCAGATTTGTCCAAGCCGCACCGGAGAAATCCTGTACTAATCGTTCGTAATACCCACGAGCTGCGTCGGGATCGTCACCTTGCTCGGCGAGTCGCCCAAGTGCAAATAATGCACGGGGTGTTTCAGGAGCTTCACGACCGTGGTCGTCCACAAGCTTCTGGTAAGACTCCCTGGCAGCTTCCTTGTTTCCGACCTCCTCAAAAGCGAGGCCAGCAAGCAGGAGCGCCCTGGATGCCAGATGTGAACGGGGGCTGCGCTGCGCCAGGCTGAGGAAGTCATCGGCGGCGGCCTCAAAGTCGCTTCGGTCCCAGGCGAGCTCAGCCGAAATGAAAGCTGCTCGCGCTGCGGCGTAGGTTCCGGAGTAGTTATTGCGAATATCGCTGAGAATCCCCTGCAGTTCTGCCAGAAGCTCCTCTTGAGCCGCATTATCGGCTACCTGCAGTTCCTCATAGAGTTCAAGGCCCTGTTCCATTTTCTGGAGGGCTTGTTCGGCCCTGCGCGAGTTGTACTCAAAGAACCCGAAGAGTCCTGCGCTCCCGAGCACAAAAACAGCCAAGAGTATGGCCAGCGTACGTCTGTTTCTCTGAAGGAATTCTACAAGCTTTTCAGGAAAGCTTAATTTTTGTTCGGTACCGGCTGTCATGCGGTGGTGCTCCTTGTCGTATAGTTTTGAAAAGCTATGTCCATTGATGCTCGATATTGGTCGTTAACATCAATACTGCCCCATTTGTGGTAGGGACAACCAGCCGCTCTTAGCGGCGTATATCCAGTTCCTTCATGAGTCGCGATAAGTAAGTGCGTTGTATGCCCAGCGCTTTTGCTGTTTCGGTCTGGTGCCAGCCGTGCTGCTCGAGGGCGTTACGGAGGTAGTTGCGTTTGAACAAGTTGATTGAGTCCTTGAGAGTTTTGCCGTGATAGTGCTCCTCCGTACTTGCATCATGATCGCTAAGCATAAGATGTTGAGGTTGGATATAGTCGTCGCGGCAAATCACAACCGCGCGTTCGACAACGTTTTCCAACTCGCGAACGTTACCTGGCCATGAATAGGCTAAGAGGCTCTCCATGGCCTCGTCGGTGAAACCACGCACCTGCTTCTTGGTTTCACCGTTGAGTTGCTTAAGAAAAAACTCGGCCAGTGCCGGAATGTCTTCGGGTCGACGGCGCAGCGGCGGAACGACAATGGGGAGTACGTTGAGGCGATAATACAGGTCACTCCGAAAGCTTCCGTTCTGCACTGCCTTTTCAATGTCTCGGTTGGTGGCCGCAATAATGCGTACATCGACCGTAATCTGCTCACTCGAACCAACTCGTTCGAAACTGCGCTGTTGCAGTACACGGAGCATTTTTGCTTGTAATTTGAGAGGAAACTCACCAATCTCGTCCAGAAAGATTGTACCCCCGTGCGCCAACTCAAATCTACCTTGACGGTCGGCATGTGCGTCGGTGAAGGCCCCCTTCACATGACCAAAGAGCTCGCTTTCAAGGAGTGACTCAGGCAGTGCTGCGCAGTTGACTCGAATAAGCGGCCCCGCCGACCGGTGGCTGTGACGGTGGATCTGCTCGGCGAACAACTCCTTACCTACACCGCTTTCACCCATGATCAGCACAGATGAGTCAGTCTCTGCAACACGTTTTGCCAGTTCAAGCTTCTCTGCCATTGCCGGGCTACGATACACCAGCCGATGGTACCCCTGGTCGGCATTCACTTGGTCCTGGAGGCGTGATATCTCCTCCCTTGCCCGTTGGAAGGAGCGAGCATTCTGGAGTGCCAGTGCGGCCTGGTTTGCGAATATTTCTAACCACTGCAGATCGTGTTGGTCAAATACCTTGCCGTCACGCTTGTTGATCATTTCCAGCACACCGACACACCGATCCTTTACGCGCATAGGAACAGCAAGAATTGAGTTGGTGGTATAGCCGATCTGCTTGCTGATAGCCGAGAAAAAGCGAGGGTCCTCTGCGACGTCGTCGACAATCAGGGATCGGTTATGTTGTGCGACCCACCCGGCGATTCCTTCACCTAAATGCAGTGAGTACCGGGAGAGTTCTGGTCCTTTGGAGCCCAGCGCAATTTCAAAGTAAAGCTTGTTGTTTTCGGAGTTGAGCAAAAGGAGAGACGAGGCTTCGGCACTTGTCAGACGCGTCGCAGACTCAACAATGCGCTGGAGTAACTCCCGCGCATTGCTGTAGTCCGAGTTAATGAGGGTGTTAATCTCAATAAAAGTTTCGAATCGACGCTGGTCGAGGTCCGATTTGAACATTGCTCATTCCGAACCTGCCTCAGGTTTCGCTCTTGTCCTTGAGAAAATCACCGAGGGTAAAGGTTGCTTCGTCGTCATTGTCGTGAATGTACTTTTGTAGCTCTTCACGCTGTTCTTTTCGTTCCACTTCACGGACCGAGAGACCAAGCCGCTGCTTGGGCGGATTGACCTCGGTAATAACCACCGAGAGTTTGTCGCCAATCTTCAGTTTCGCAGCCGCCTGCTCAAAGGACTCGGTTCGGGGGTCGACAAGTGCATTCTTGTTAATAAGGCCCTCAACGCCACCGGGAACCCGGAGGAACACGCCGAAGTCCGTGATGTTGGTGATCTCGCCCTCAAGAATAGTGCGGTTAGAGTACGCACGCTTGAGACCTGCCCAGGGATCTTCATCAAGTTGTTTCAGACTGAGCCGTATGTTGCGGTTCTCTACATCAAACGCGGAAACGACACATTCAATTTCCTGACCTTCCTCGAGCAGTTCAGACGGATGGCGAGGGCGCTCTGTCCAGGAGATATCGTCTACATGGAGGAAGCCGTCAATGCCTTCTTCAAGTTCAATAAAGGCACCGGAGTTAGTGATCTTCTTGATAACACGGCTAAGGCGCATGCCCACAGGGTATTTCTCAGGAAGATCCTCCCAAGGATTGGGTAGCACCTGCTTAATACCGAGCGATACCCGACCTTGTGCGAGATCGTAGTCGAGAATCTTTGTCTCAACCTCGTCTCCGGGAGAGAGAACTTCCTTCGGGTGGTTAATGCGCTTAACCCAAGAAAGCTCAGAAATGTGAGCGAGGCCTTCAATTCCTTCCTCAATCTCAATAAAGGCGCCGAAGTCAGTCAACTTGGTGACCTTGCCACTCACGATATCGTCGACGCGGTATTTGTCCTCGAATGTGCTCCAGGGGTCGGGAGTCATATGACGCAGGGAAAGGTTGATCTTCTGGTCTTCTGGTTCCATCCGGATCACCTTAAGCTTGAGCGTTTCGCCCTTCTTCACGACATCTTTGGGACGAGTTACGTGGCCCCAGCTCATGTCGTTTATGTGCAGCAGACCATCAAAGCCGCCAAGGTCGATAAAAGCGCCAAAGGAGGTGAAGCTTTTAACCACACCCTCGACCTCGTCGCCAATTGCGATATTCTTAAAGAACCCTTCCTTGGCAAGCTTGGTCTCTTCTTCCAACCATGCACGCCGTGAAAGAATGATGTTTACTCGGTTCTCACTGTAGAGCCTTTCTACATAGAACTTGGAATCAAGTCCTACGTACTCTTCCGGCTCATCAATACGGCGATTATCCATCTTGGAGATGGGGTTAAATCCGCGGATATCTGCAATCAACTGAACCTCAAAGCCGCCCTTCACACTGCGGACGACCTTTCCGTCCACCGGGGTGCGATCCTGGAAGGCATCTTTGAGGACTTTCCAATAGGCTTTCTCGTCTGCCTTTTTCTTGGAAACAGATATACCGCCTGAGCGCGTTTCTTTGCTGAGAAGCACGACATCTACTTCGTCGCCGATTTGCGGAGGGGTAGTAAATTCGTCTACCGGCACTCTGCCTTCGGACTTGTAGCCGATGTCCACGAAGACGTTCTCCGTGCCAACCTGAACCACGGTTCCGGTCACTAAGTGACCAACCTCGGGCTGCCCTACCTCCATTTCATCAAGTTTCTTCATGAACTCTTCTTGCATATCTTCCTGAAGAGTCGGGTTGAGCGGTTCAGCGTTGTGCGCTTCATTATCAGTCATACTAAACTAGTTCTCCTGCTGAATTTTATCACTTTGAATAGTGGTGGTTACTTTGTCACAAACTTCCTCGATGGTCAAGTGCGATGTATCCAAATACAAAGCGTCGGGAGCTATGACGAGCGCTCCATGCTCTTTTGTGCGGTCGGCCTCATCTCTTTCTGCAATGGCGTTGCGAATTTCTTCATAGCTGCTGCGCTGCTCTTCTGGAGTGGACTCGGCCTGTTGGGCGTATCTTCTTTGGGCGCGCGACTCGATATCGGCATCCAGGTAGACCTTGAACTCGGCATCCGGGAACACAACGGTCGTGATATCCCGGCCCTCAACGACAATATCGCCTTTGGTGGCCGTGCTCCGGAGTAGAGCGTTTACGATTTCACGTACGCGAAGCACGCTTGAGACGGCGGATACATGACGGTCAACCAGCTCGCCGTGGAGTTCTGCATCCGGGACGAAGCTGCCCGATATGCGGAGTCCACCGTCGGCCGGGAGAATCTCTACGCCTTCAGCTATTGCAACTATGGTGGAACTGTCGTTGCTGGTGCCAGCGGTTTGCAGTACCTGGTGGGTGATTGCCCGATAAAGCTTGCCGCTATTTAAGTGATGAAACCCAAGTCGTTGCGCCACACGTTGCGAGACGACACTTTTTCCGCTGCCTGCGGGACCGTCTATAGCTATGACCATTTCAGGTTCTCCTGCGCCGTGTCGGCTCGGCCGTGCGCCTCGGGCGCTCCCTACCGGCTGCAGAGCTCTTCATGAGCGATGCAATTTCGGCCTGGGTCAGGTTGCGATAGCCTCCGGGAGGCAATTTGCCTATATGCACATCGGCGATCCGGACTCGATGCACCCGGCGTGGTTCAAGACCCCAGGAAGAGAAGACCCGGCGAAGTTCACGGTTTTTTCCTTCCTGAAGCACCAAGTGTACCCTTCTGGGTGAACGAATTTGATAATGGCGCAGGCGATACTGCACACCTTCAATCATAATTCCGCGCCGAAACTGAAGCAGCCGCTCCTCTGGAATTGGAGCGTCGGTTTCCACCACATACTCTTTCTCAATATTTGAAGAAGGATGCATAACATGCGCGGCTAACTCGCCGTCGTTCGTGCACAAAAGTAGACCTGTTGAGAGTAAGTCGAGACGACCTATAGGATAGAGCCGGTCGGCGACGTGATTAGGAATGAGGTCAAGGATAACCGGGCGGCCCTGTGGATCGCTCACGGTAGAAACGTAACCGGACGGCTTGTGCAGGGCTATGTACACCTTGGTGCGGGTCGGCTTAACTTTGCGACCGTCGAACTCTACTACATCATCAGGCTCCACAATGGTACCCATTTGGGTGACTGTGGTACCATTAACGCGAACCCGACCCGAGCGAATTATTTCTTCGGACGCGCGACGTGATGCGACCCCAGCATGGGCTAGATATACTTGAAGGCGTAGTTTCTTCTCCTGCTCGGAGCTAGAACGCGCTTTCTTATCACTCATAATTCGGACTCCCCTTCCTCGTTTGATCGGAATCGCTCTTCTTCAAGCTCATCAAGTTTCGGAAGTTCGGAAATACTTGATAGACGAAATAACTTGAGAAACTGCTTGGTGGTGCCGTACTGCACAGGTTTCCCTGGCGTTTCTTTACGACCAACCTCTTTGATGAGGTCGCGGCTAAGAAGCAGACGAATCATACCGTCGGCAGCAACGCCACGCAGATTTTCGATTTCCACCCGTGTTATTGGTTGTGAATATGCCACTATGGACAGCGTTTCAAGAGCTGCACGTGAGAGGCGACTGTCATTCTTCTTGCCGTAACGGTCTCTAAGTGCGTCCAGCAGGTGCTCTTTCGGCTGAATACGGTAACCGTCGGCAATGTGTATCAGTTCAAGCCCGTGATGAGGCTCGTCGTACTTGCTGGTGAGATACTCAAGAGCCTGAGTTACGACCTCAGGACCGAGTTTGGTTATCTTGCTCAAGGTCGCCGGTTCAACCGGTTCGTTCTCAAGAAAGAGTACGGCTTCGATCAGAGCTGCTTCGTCGTCAAGCGGCATCGGCAGGCCTCCGTATTCGTATATCGCCGAACAGGCGGTTTTGATAAATCTTCACTCTTTTCACCTTCACCGACTCCAGAATCGCCAAGAAGGCACAGACCACCTCCATAACCGAGTTGGTGTTAATGAGGAGGTCGGTAAAGGTGAACTCACCCCGATCATCCAATAGTTCGTCAATGAGCGCAATTTTTTCATTAATAGAAACCTCTTCATAGAGGTCTATAATCCGTTCACTGCTGAGCCCTGAGAGGAGCGTGCTGAAGGTTTTAAGGAGATCCCAGACCTCGAGTTCGTCCCAGAGATCGTCACTGTCGGGAAACGGCAACGCAATTTGCTTCTTTTTGCGCTCCAACATCCATTCGGTCTCGTTTTCTTTTACCTGAATGAGGTCGGTTAGCTTTTTGTACTTTTGATACTCTATGAGCTGGTCAACCAACTCGCGCCGGGGGTCGTCAAACTCGTCGTCAAGCGTAATCTCCTGTGGCAGAAGCATACGGCTCTTGATATAGAGCAAGGTACTCGCAAGCAGATAGAACTCGGTAATGTTCTCCAGATCAACCTTCACAGAATAGGCGATATACTGGAGGTATTGCTCGGTAATTTGGGAGATCGGTATATCGTAAATGTTCACTTCGTTGCGCTTGATGAGAAAGAGGAGGAGATCAAGCGGTCCTTCAAACTCCTCTAAACGAAAGCGGGCTCCGCTGTGCTCGTTCTCGGGGTGTTCAGGCGCCTCGTTTGTTGTAATTTCTTCCATAGTAGTCCGGTGTGGTTACGATGCCGAACCCCTATTATACGAGAATGTGCTCCTGTCGGTAAATACCCTCGGAAAGATCTATCTGAACTAACTCGGCAATGGGTCGTTTATACTGCGGGTGTTCAAGCTCTGGTGCAATTTCGAGCAGTGGAGCCAGCACAAAGGCCCGCTCCAGCAGACCTGGGTGCGGAATTTTCAGGTTCGGTTCGTGCAGCAGAAGATCACCAAAGAGAAGTATGTCGATGTCTAAACTGCGCGGGCCTTTTGGTAGCTCCTGCTTGCGGTTACGGCCATGTTTGCTCTCAATAGTGTTACAAATAGCGAGCAGTTCATGCGGGCTGCCTGCGAAGTATCCTTCTATCACCGCGTTCAGGAATGCGGGCTGATCCGAAAGATACATGGGTGCGGTCTCGTAGACCGGTGAGGCGGTGAGCTGGCTCAGGTGGCCTGCGAGACCTTGGGTAGCGTCACGCAGGAACACCAGGCGGTCACCGAGATTTGAACCAATGCCCAGAAAGACGTGGTGCGAGGCATCTGAGGTGTCGTTGCGGCCATACTCACTGGCTCCACTGCCCGTATCTGTCAAAACAGCTCGTCGTCGCTGGGGTTTTCATCGACCGGACTCTGATCGACCGGATCATCGAGATCGCTGTCCTCGACAGGCATTGCAGGCATTGTCTCGGCCTTGGTGTTTTCCACAGGCCTGCTCTTTGATGACGCCGAGCTGGTGGTCTTGGATTTTGGGGTGGCTTTATCCGTCTTTGCGGCCTCGTCTGCTGGAAGTTTCGGGACTCGAGGTTCGGCCTTTGGGAACATTTTCTCCCGCAGCTCTGACTCAAGCTTTGCCGCGATGTCTTCATGCTCCTCAAGGAACTGCTTGGCGTTTTCGCGGCCCTGCCCAATACGCTCCTCACCAAATGAGTACCAGCTACCACTCTTCTGAATGAGTTCATATTTCAAAGCCGCGTCGAGGAGGCTTCCGGCCGCTGAGATACCAATTCCGAACATGATTTCCAGTTCACATTTACGGAATGGCGGCGCGACCTTGTTCTTAGCAATTTTCACTCGCACGCGATTCCCAATGGCATCGTCGGTTCCCTTACTAATTGTTTCAATTCGGCGAACTTCAAGGCGGACTGAGGAATAAAACTTGAGTGCTTTACCACCGGTAGTTGTCTCTGGATTGCCGAACATGACACCAATCTTCATGCGGATCTGGTTGATGAAGATAAGGCAGGTGCCGGATTTTGAGATGGTGCCGGTGAGTTTGCGGAGTGCCTGGCTCATGAGGCGCGCCTGCAGGCCCATGTGGGAGTCACCCATTTCCCCTTCAATCTCCGCTCGGGGTGTAAGGGCGGCGACCGAGTCTACGACAATTACATCTACCGCGCCGGACCGAACTAAGGACTCTGCAATTTCCAGTGCCTGTTCGCCGGTATCCGGTTGCGATACCCAGAGTTCGTCGATATTTACGCCAAGTTTGCCTGCATACGTTGGGTCAAGCGCATGCTCGGCATCGATAAAGGCGGCGATCCCCCCCATTTTTTGGGCCTCGGCCACGGCGTGGAGCGCCAAAGTGGTTTTTCCTGACGACTCAGGGCCATACACCTCAATGATCCGTCCTTTTGGGTAGCCTCCCAAACCGAGAGCCTCGTCCAGCAGGATGGACCCGGACGGAATAACCTCAATCCCTTTGATGTCGGTTCCATCACCCATCTTCATGAGTGATCCCTTCCCGAACTGCTTTTCAATCTGTAAACGTGCAGCCTCAATGGCGCGCGCCTTTTCGGTTGCGAGGTCGCTGTTTTTTGCAAATACCTGTGTTTCTTTCTTTGCCATGGAATATCCTTGCGTGCGAATTGGGAGACATGCTCCATACCATACTACTACCGGAAAATATGCACGCTGATTGTCGTCTCGCATACTACATCCCATATTTTCCGCGGTCAATACGGGGAAACCCAAGCTCATGGGTTGAATCTACGAGTAAGAGGAAGTTGTGCCGATATTAGCAGTACTATGAGGTGTAAGCGCAGGCTGTTCCAATGCCCTATGCTGTGGGCTGTATGCATGATGACCACGGTTCTCCCGTTTCAAACGCTTTCCGCTGACCTGCCGCGTGAGGCGGGTAGCAATGGGGACTTGAACGCGCGGGTGCAGGTAAGGAACGCATATGTCGAGGTGACTGCCGAGCGACTGCGGCGCTCCTCACTGGCGGAGGCGGAACGCATTCTCAGAGATCCGGCCTTGCAGAATGCGCCGTTCATTGAGCCCCTTGTGCTTTCCGTGTTGCAGCGACGTCAGTCGGAGGAACGGGAGTTTCTTCTCATTCGGGTTATGGACCTGTTCGTGCTTCATCGAAACGGCATGCCACGGACGGAGTTGCTTGAGGCTAACGCATACGCTTTTGTGAGGTTGGCGGAGCGGTACTATAGCTTTGTGGACCCATCCTTACGCTACCGTGTGTTGTTGCTCACGGCTGAGCGTGATCCTAACGAGGCACGGAAAATGGTGCAGCATGGATTTGCTCGGGTGCTTATGCGACTGAACGAGGGAGGTGCAGATCTGACCCCTGCCGAGTTGCAAGAGGCACTGGTCATGTGTCAGATCGCGCAGCGCTTTCCCCATCCTTCGACCGCACTCGGCGCAGCTCTCATTGCAGAAAAAGCGCGTATTCCTGAGCTTGTACAGGCCGCACGAAGTGCGGCGCGGGCAACAGGAATTAACCTGGGAGCGACCAGCGAGTAATGAGCACAATGCTTTGACCTTGCATGGTGTTTTCGGTACTATGGCCGCATGAGAGGAGATTTGGTACTACTCGCGACTCGTTCTATGAGCGGCTATATGGAGCGGGTGTTTCACCAGCTGCAAACCTTCCCGGACTTCCATAGTACCGTGAACAGTGAGAACAGTATGGGCGAACTACGCACTGTAGATTTCGCCGACGGAGAAATGGAAGTTGAGGTTCACAGTTCGCTGCGGGGCAAGGACGTCTTCCTCTTCTCTCAGGCGGGGCGCAACGCCCATGGTCTTACGGTGGAAAAGAACAAGCTCGAACTGTACCACACAATTGACGCCCTCAAACGGGCTGCCGCCGGTCGAATAACGCTGTTTGAACCCTACTCCAGCTCTTCACGGTCCGATAGGACTACACGACGAAACTCAGTTGGGTTCTGGGTACATCATAAGACCCTCATTAGTCTTGGTGTAGACCACATTATTACCTACCAACTGCACTCGGACAAAAGCAAAACTGCTATCGATCCCAATGAATGTGGTATTGATGATGTCCCGGCAAATACTCTCCTTCAAGAGTACATTGCAGATAACTTCATTAAGACGCAGGACTATCTTGAGACGAAGGTCAAAGATGACTGGGTATTCTGTTCAGTCGATGCTGGTGGCGAAGGTATAGCCAAGAAGTATGCTATTGCGTTTGGTACGAAACTCGTAATTGCTCACAAGCAAAGGGATTATCACAAAGCTAACACCGTTGAGTCCATTAATATCCTGACCGCAACACCAATTGAAGGCAAGGTGGTTTGGATCGTGGACGACATGGTCGATACCGGAGGATCGGTTCACGCGCTCGTAAAGGAGCTACACAAGCGAAATGTTGCAAAAATTCGCATCGCTGCGGTGCATCCGGTGTTCTCGGACCCTGCTGTAGAACGGCTGCAGCAGTTGTACAACGACGGTATGCTCGACGCCGTAGTCGTTACCGATACTCTTGACTGCTCGGGCGAGCTGCGCAGGCAACTCCCCTTTCTGCATGTGGTGTCTTCGGCACGGTTTTCTGCCGAGCTCATCATGCGGATGCATGAAGAGAAATCGCTGTCCCCTTTCTTTGAAGCATTTGACGCCCGACGTTACCTGGCTTCACTAAAACTGTTTATGTGAGTCTACGAGGATCGTCACAGGCCCGTCCCCGACACTCTCAACCTCCATTAGAGCCTGGAATTTCCCGGTGGCGACCGTTACTCCTTTATTGCGCAGGAGTGTGCAGACCTGAAGGTACCTGGCCTCTGCCTGCTCGGCAGCAGCTGCATGATTATATGACGGTCGGCGCCCTTTGCGAGTGTCTCCATAGAGCGTGAACTGGCTCACGACGAGTGCCGCCGGGCTGCGGTGCTCACATAAGGAGGTGTTCATTCGACCTTCTGTGTCAGGAAATATTCTCAGCTGGTGTACTTTATCCGCGATATAGCCCGCGTCGGTGTCGTTATCGCGTTCCGAGACACCAAGATAGACCAAGAGTCCCTCTCCAATGGCTCCGACGCTGATGCCACCAGACCTTACCTCTGCGCGAAACACGCGTTGAATTACGGCACGCACAGGCTAGTTACCAGAGTTGCTGCGACTCGTCGCGTCCATACCAAACTCCGGCGCAATCCTACGAACAGAGACACCTACGAGGCGCTCAATTGTGTCGTTCGTTTGTAGCCTCGCAATGAGTTCAATTGGCATTGCGCCCTCGAGTGCGGCTGCGAAAGGAAGAGTAACCGGCACAATCCCCTCCAGAACTCGTTCGTCATGATATCCAACGAGAAAATCAAAGGTAATGCTGTCCGTTCCAATGTTGAGATTTGTTACCCGCCCCTTCCAGCGCACATGGGTGTTGTTGTACAACCAGGGTTCTCGTTCCACCTGTCTATACTCAATATTGTCCCGAAAGTCTGTGAAACTGGGACGCGACATGTAGCTCATAAGCATACGTGCTCGTTCCTTGTAAGCCTGAGAGGCGTTGGAGTTAAGAAGGCGGTTGATCTCAATTATCGCCCGGTTGTCACGACGCTCATTGAAGTACTCCCCTACCTGGCTGAAGCTGCGCCGAACCTCCTCGGTACCAAGAATATAGCGGTACTCTCCATCGTACTCCACAACCTGCGCCGGTGGTGTGTCGAATCGCACAAGTTCTACGCCTTCGCGGTCAGGCGTGTCGGGGCTGTCTAAGCGTTGCAGTATGTGAAGCGTCAAACCAATGAGTAACATCACAACAACTGTCGCGACACTCACGCGAACTGCCGCCTTGGGCAGTTTGAGCTTGCGTGCAGGGAGCAGCTGGAGGTAAGAGCCGTCCTCGAACAGTTCCATGAACTCAGACGGATCGTCGGCGGCACGCACCAAGTCCAGTCCTCGTTTGGCCTGCCGGTTAGCGGGTTCACGCTCAAGAACGTACAACCAGTGGCTCAGAGCTTTCTGTGTTTCGCGGCGACGCACGTGAATGAGAGCGAGACCAAGACGAGTTTCGGTATCGTCATCATCAAGTTGTTGTGAACGTTGCAAATACGAGGATGCTCCCGAAAAGTCGCCGTCATACAAACATGACATCCCAAGGAGACGGTAGAACTCAGGGCGCTCGCGATACAGGAAGACCTGTGGCTCCAGGAAGCGAATCACTTCGCCGTAGTTGCGTGCATTGTATAGCTTTCGGGCTCGTTCAAGCCCGCCTTTTTTCTTCATAAGCGATGTATCATCTTGTTGAGTCGGTAGATCCGTTCCTCTCTGAGGCCTAAGCCCGTAGCCTTATTCCAAACGTTGGAGTAGTTGTTCAAACTCACGTAGCTCGGACTCGTTGAACTCGCCTGGTTCACTGAGGCGCCGGTCAATCTCGGCGATGATTTCATCAACAAGCTCAAGGCGTCGCTCGAGACTTTGGGGTTCGGTCAGCTCGGCTTCTTCGTATGCAGAAACACGTTGCTCAAGTACACGAACCGCTTCAGGCTGGGCAGCCTCGACTACCGGTGACTCTGTTGGTTCCTCTCTTCGCTGCAACAGTAACTCGCTGGGTGTCGCCTGAAGCACGAGAGAAATATGGCGTTCCTCACCGGGTTGTATGTTCATTTCTGGATAATAGAGGACAAGAGCCGAGTCGTTCCGGGAGTAAGGTGGATAAGAGAAGCCGCGCCCGGGTACTGGGGTGTAGTCCCAACCTGACTCCGCGATACGTCTCCAGTTAGCAATGAGAACCTTTTCAGGTGGAGTGAGCCTTAAGGTCTCGGTCGTCTCGGCGTTCAAGGGAATGCGAAGTCCCAATGCGTCAGGCGCAGCCGAATCACGCGTCGTCCGCACCGCCAGAACAAGACTCGGATCGAAGCCAATTTCGCGGGAAGGCAACTGCTGAGTCCCGTCGCGCTGTTCCAAAACGCCGTGTATTCCCTTGGCTTCCCCTAAATGGGTGTCCAGCACGTATCGTAAAGCTACTGTACGGGCTCGCGTTGAGGCGTTGTGTATCTCAAAGCGTATCTCAAAGGCATCTGCGGATATGCGGCGACCGGGGCGGGGTACGAATATCTGCCGGATCTCCAGGTTGCGCGACGTGAAAACAAATGCAGGATACCCGTCTTCGGTCTCTACACGTGTGCGTTGAAAGTCGCGATCCCCGGCCGGTTGATAAACTCGGCCGTCCTCAAGCAGCGAGAAAAAGCTGGTAGTCGGATCTTCGGAATACAGTAATGGAATGGATCGCTGGATTTCGGAGCTCTGCCCGGCGAGCCTGTCTTCGTTGTTGCCTTGGGTTCGGAGATAGAGCCGGAACGAACTGCTGGACGGCAGTAGTTCAATCCGCAACGACCCCGCTGTTTGCTCCATGGCGGATAGAGCGGCAGGCAGGAGGGTTGCGACTGCAAGTATTCCGAGCGCGAACAAGCTTATGCGGGCAGTTCGGTCGCTTATGAAGTTCACCCTTAGCCCTCCTCGAGTTGTTGTATGAGTTGTTCGAGGTAGCGTTCCTTCATCTCAAGTGCCCGTTCCTTAATGGTGATTGCACGCAGACGACTGGTTTCAGCCTCGCTAGGTCGTACGCCTTCTTGCAGCTGCGCCTCAAGCAGGCGCACTTCTTCCAAGAGGTCGTCAAGCTGTTGGCGTAGTTCGGCCTCGACTGCGACATCGTCAAGACCACGGTACCTTTGTAAAGCCAGCTCGTAGGCTTGCTCGCGCGCTGAGAACTCATTGCGCGCTCGAAGGAGTTCCGTATGACTCCATTGCAGGAGTTCTGCCATACGGTGTTCGCGTCGCATAGCCGCGGTTACATCCAGGCGATTACGAGCGGCCTCGGCGCGAAAGCTGCTTGGATAGTAGGTTATGACTGCACGATACAGTCGTTCGGCTTCATCAAGTCGCCCAAGTTGTACAAGAGCTTCACCTGTCCAGAACAATGCGTTGGCCTGGAACTGGGAGTGAGGGAACGACTCGTTGAACAGCTGGAACTGCCGAATGGACTCCTGATAGTCACCCTGAAGGTATAACAGCCTTCCCTTCTGATACACAGCCTCTTCATGATACTCGTGTTCAGGAAACTCACTGAGGTAACTCTCAAGGTTGGACTCAGCTTCGGAAAGGCGGCCTTCACTCATGGCGGCGCGTGCAATCCAGTAGTGCGCGTCCGGTGCTAGGGGCGAGTCAGAATGGTCAAGGAGGATGCTTCGTAGACGGAGGATAGCCTCATTGTTTTCACCGGCTGCGTAGGCGCGCAAACCGGCGTTCAGCGCGGCCCGATCAGAGTCGGCAGCCGGAAGAAGCGCGGTTAAACCGGCGAGCAGGAGAGCAGCCAAGCCGAGAAAACGAAAGACCTGTAATTGCCGTGTTTGCATCAATATACTACCTCTTTTCAAATGTCGACCTCCTCAGAGAAATCTACACCGTTTTCTGAGTGGTGCCCCGCAGCAGCCCTACCTCGGCACAGGGATCCGCTGCGTTAAAGAAGGCCGAACCACACACAAGAATATCTGCACCGGCAGCACGAACTGCAGCTGCGTTCTGCGAATTGATACCACCGTCCACCGAAATAAGCGTTGAAGTTCCCTTGTGAGACCGTAGTTCCTTGAGACGTCGCAGTTTGTCTAAGCAGAGTGGAATGAGCGTCTGTCCGCCAAAACCGGGGTTCACGCTCATGACCAGTGCCATGTCGAGTTCCGGCATCATCTCTTCGAGCGCGGACACCGGCGTTGAAGGCACAATAGCAAGACCTGCCCCGATACCGGCGTCCCGAATAAGCATAATCGCCCTATGGGCATGAACTGTCGCTTCTACATGGAGAGTAATAAAGGCGGCTCCGGCATCAATAAAATCTCGTATGTGTTGTTCGGGGTTCTCGATCATGAGATGGACATCCAGTGGCAGGTTAGTAATTGCGGCGACATCCGCAACCATCTTCTTACCAAAGGTAATGTTTGGAACAAAACTACCGTCCATGATATCCAGATGAATCCAGTCGGCACCTGAGTCGTGTATTGTCTGAACTGCTTCACCGACACGGCAGAAGTTGGCCGCGAGCAGTGACGGAGCAATAATTGTGTGTGATTGAGTGCTCATGTTTGTCTCCGATTCTAAAGGCGTTCCTGTATGATACACGATAAGCACCGTTGTTGGCAAAGGTGACGGAGTTGGGGATAGTGCATTAAAACAGACCGGCGATTGAACAACAGGTTCGGAGAATGCTATAGTACTCATGCAAATGTATGCATTCCACTGTGAACAAAGACACCGCCGTGAAAGATGACGAACTCTCACGACTACTGCGCGACGCCTATTCCCACATTCGTGATCACCGTCTTGATGAAGCCGCGACAGCTCTCGAGCGGGCGCTTGAGGTGGATTTTGAGCATCCCGATGTACTCAGTTCGCTGAAATACGTGAATTTTTGGCGCGACCGGGCAGGAACGGTGGCTCGATTAGCGAACGGCTTTGAACAGGGTGAGTATCTTCTTGCACAGTGGCGACTGTTTGAGGGGTTCGTCGAACGAATCGGTGCTGGCTGCGAGGAATGTCTCTATGCGGTGCGCACTCACGTGTATGACCGGGCTTTGCAGTTCTACCAGTCGGTAAACGATGGTGGTACAGCGGGTGACCCAGAGCTTTTGTTGCGCATTGGACGGTGCTACAAGGGTAAGGGAGATTACGACACTGCCCTAAGCTTCTTGAATAAGGCCTATGGCCAAAAAAAAGACGATCCTGAAGTGCTTGCCGAGCTCGCCGATTGTTATGCCTTTGTCAACGATGTGCAGCGAGCTAAAGTCTTTTTCCGGGAGGCCTTTTTCATCGGCGCCAGCCGTATCGATATAGACGTTCTCGAGAGCGAACTCATCCGGCGCCTAGTTACAAAGGTCCGCGAAATGGGCTATAATGATCAAGAGTTGCTTGAATGGATACCGGTCTATGGGTGGTTGTACGGGGTTTTTACGGTTAGACGAGAGTTGCGTTCAATTGAATACGGCAAGTTAAAGCAGTCGATTTACGCACTTGAGCGGGATTATAGCGATAAGCGAGCCAGTGAGTCACTGCTCATTCCGCGCTTGGTAAATCGGTATTTCTGGCTAATCGATCACTACATTTCCAGCGGTGAAGATCGGAGTCGTATTGAGGAAGTGCTGCTGAAACTACGAAGTATCTGCCCCAAAATCTATGAGCAATACCGAAATTAAGTGAGGAGCGACGACGAGATGTCAGAGCAAACAGTCACCGACATAAGCGAACTATTAAATCAGGAAAAATGGACACGGGCGACCCTAAACAACTACACCGTGCAGAACTTCAAGGAACTTGACGACACTCTTCAGGCTGTGTTTGAGAGCGAGAAAGAGGACGATGTACTTGCAGAGGCAGAGGAACACCTCCGTCATACCAAAAACAGCATTATCGCTCTGTATCTTTCCGGAGTAATTAGCGTTAGACGTCAGACGGTCGACGACGCTAACCTGATTGCGCTCACTGAGATTTTCGGTGACAACCACAAATGGAACATCGTTGAGTATCTCTGTGAACGCATTCTGGAGCATGGTGAAAACCGTGATGCGCTACGCAAGCTTGCCATGTGTTACAGCAATGAGAACCAGCCGGAGAAGATGTATGAGGTGTGGGAGCGGCTGATTCGTGTAGACTTTGAAGAAGCGGATATCGTACGACAGCTTGCCGAGAAGAAAGAGGCCGACGGTGACACCACCGAGGCCGTCGAGTACTACAAAAAAGCTCTTCACCGCTACATCAGCAAGAAGCTCTTCAACAACATACGCGAGGTTTGGCATCGGCTTATTCAATATGCGCCGGAGCAAACCGAGTTCTTCTATCATGCGGAGAGCAAAATTGCGAAGGTTATCAGTCCCGAACGAGCATCCCAGCTGCTTGAGGAGCTTTATCCACACTTTCGCAAAGAGGCTGAGTGGGACATCGCGATAGAGATTCTCAAGCGAATTCTTCACCATGATCCCCGCAGCCCTATGGCTCGCAAAGAGATTATTGAGTGCTACCGTGAGAAGTATGCAGACCACAGCCATCTTGAAGAATACATCAAGCTTTCCAATCTGACCCAGAGTTGGCGTAACATTCACGATGCCATAGCGGACTTTGAGAAGCACATCTCGTTTGATGCTGGCAACTTTGTGTTTCATCGCGCCTGGGGGGTCGGGATCATCCGTGGAATAGAGTCCGACGGACTGCTCATTGACTTTGCTCGTAAACGTCAACACCGCATGACCTTGAAGATGGCGGTAAGTTCACTTGAAATACTGGATCGCGATCATCTGTGGGTACTTCGAAGCATCTGGAAGAAGGAAAAGCTCCACAAGAAGGTGAAGACCGACATCGAATGGGCGCTCAAGACTGTGATAAAGAGCTGTGGGAACGCAGCCGATATCAAGCGCATTAAAGCCGAGCTTGTACCTGCCGTTCTTTCGCAGAACGAATGGTCTTCATGGAGCGCAAAGGCTCGCCAGGTTCTAAAGACGAACAAGGACTTCGGAACCCTCACCGACAAGCTGGATCACTACGTAGTTAGAGATCAACCAATTAGCTTCGAGGAGAAAGTCTTTAACCGGTTCAAGGCCGAACGTGACTTTTTTGACCGTGTGAAGACCATTAGCGAGTTTCTAGCCTACATCGACAATGAAGAGCTTTCTGGTAACGACTCAGACTTCTTCCGGGATATGTTTGATTACTTCGTGAGCTATCTCAAGGGCTCATCTGGGGTTAATGAGTACGTGATCTGCAGCAACTTGCTCGTTCGACGGATCGTTGCACGTTATCCGTTCATGAACCCCGGGATCGATCTGGATTTTCTTAATCTGTATGAGGAAATCGCGGACCTTGAGGAGTTGTTCAAGAACATTAACAGTGCCGACCTTAAACGTGAGTTCATAAACAACGTGAAGCGCACGGTTAAGGACTGGCCCGAGATTTATGTGCGGCTCTTCCCCTACTTCCTTTCGCGTGATCTCATTAATGATCTGGAGCGTGCTGAGCATTCTGACAAACTCGAGTACCTTTTTCATCACCTCCACGACAACTACCGTGATCTGCGGGAAGCCTACGTTTGGCTAGTGCGGAACTGTCATGAAGACAAGTGGTTTGAGAGTATCCCCATGCCCTTTGAAAAGGTGTTGATTAGCATGGTGCACCTTCTCGACATTACTGCACGCGATATCGACAACAAGAAGGAAACTACTCAGAATCGTAAGATTCACCGACAAATTCATTCGTTTCTGTTCAAGGACGAGGTTCTCCGACGCCATATAAGTACTGCTGATGAAAGCTCCTTGACCCGGCTATTTACCCTGGTCAGTGACGTCAAGAATCTTGATCCAACACTCGTACTCAACCTTAAGCAGATTGTTCTTGACCGTTTCCCTGACTTCCGCTTTTACGGAGAGGAGGCGAAACCCCGGACTGCGGTCGCACGGGGACTCATTACGACACAGGCGAGCTACGAGCGCAAGCAAAAGCAACTGCACCACATTCACAGTGTAGAGGTGCCTGAGAACTCAAAGGAAATAAGTCGTGCGGCTTCCCTGGGTGACCTTAAAGAGAACGCTGAGTACAAAGCGGCAAAAGAGCGACAGGACATTCTGAACTCTACAGCAGCACGGCTGCAGGAAGAGCTGCAGACCGCACAGATTATGCGTCCCGATGAAATTGACGATGGATCGGTTGGGTTCGGTACGACGGTTACCCTTGAGAACAAAGGTAGTGGTGAAACCGAGGTGTTTACCATCCTTGGTCCCTGGGAGTCTGATCCTGATAACGGCGTAATTTCTTACCTTTCGCCACTTGGTTCGGCCTTGGTGAGTCACACCAAAGGTGAGGAACTGAGCTTCGTTATCAACGACCGAGAATTTGTCTACAAAGTGACCGACATCAACCGGGCGAGTTTTACCTGAACCTAACTCGTCCGCCCTACCGGTGTGTTCCGGCTTGAGTTCAGTTCATGGACTCAAGTGCGGCGCGCGCGGTGCGTCGCAATGCCTGGTTCGGAGCATCCTCGGCTATTGTCTCCAGACGATCGCGTTGCGAAGTAATGCGATTCCTACCAACTGCCCGTATGCCGTATAACTGCATTGTAATGTCTGGATGATCAAGAAACGACACATAAAGCTCGTTCAGTTGGTTGGTGTCCAGTATTGAGAGACTTCGTGCTGTGTGGTCCAGGATCCGGGAGTTGCGTTTATCCCATTCTGCCGCAATTACCTTCTGAATACTCTCGATAGAACCCGGAAGGTCGTGCTCCACAAGTTGCGTTAAGGCAGCTGAGCGCAGTTCAAATGACAGCGTTGGGGTTTCATAGCGTTCTCGCAGGAAATCAAAAGCCTCGGTTGATCCAAAAGTCGCGAGTGTTTTATAGGCCTCGATACGAACTCGCTGATCAGGGTCACGCTCAGCGCGATAGCGCACGGCGTTAAAGGCTTCTCCTGCTTTGGCATTGGCAAGTCCCCGCAATGCAAAGGTACGAACCTGGGAGTTAGAGTCACGCAATGCTGCAGTCAGCAATCGCCGTACATCTTCCTCTCCCGGGAAGTTTGAAAGGGCGTGTACCGCGTATGCACGCATTGCGGCATCACCGCCGGTAAGAGCGGAGCGGATAGCGGGCAGCGCCCGAGGGTCGCCGATCTTTCCAAGTGAATCAGCCGAGTAGTGCCTCAAGGTGTCTGACTCCGTGCTGTCCTCAAGAATCGCCATGAGAGACTCAACCGCATCGGCATGACCCAAGGCTCCCAGCGCGAGTATCGCGGCTCCGCGTACTTCGTTATTTGATAGGTCGTCGTCGAGCAAGGCCAACAACAAGCGTACCTCGGGTTCGGAACCAACTGCGCCGGTAACCCTGATTGCGGTTGGTGCCAATCGTGGGAGGTTTGAACGTGAGATTTCGTCCAGTGCGGCAAACACGCGGTCTGGGGGATCCTGCATTACAGACTCTGTGTAACGGAGAGCTTCCAAGATCAGATCTCGCGGTTCGTCACGAAAATTCTCCAGCAGTTGTATTACTTCATCTTGAAGGGCATCGTGCTCCATAGCCCTAAAGAAACTCAGCACCTTGGTTCGCAACTCAGTATTGAGAGTGAATCCAAAAACCTCGGCAATCTCCTCGTGAAGTCGATCCTCTCGTTGCGCTTCCAATGCTGGGAGAAGTTCAATAATCTCGCTGTCAATTCCAAACTCAAGTACATCGCGACGCTCGTCCAGGAGACTGCGAGCTGCCTCTACCTCCTCTGTGTCCTGGGCCACAAGACTGTCAACCGAGGGCAAGAGAAGCGCGAGCGTCAGGAGAACGAAACCGAGGGTGCCCGACGGCATACGGCGTCCTGATGTAGCGTGGGGGGCTCGCTGAGGAGGCTCAGGGGAGTGAGGATTCCGCGACCGAACTCCTTTTATCATAATGGCTTTCCTTTGTGAATGAGGTTTGTGATTAACTCCACACGCAGAAGATAATACATGAGTAGTGTGATTACCACGGAACCGATTCCGAGCCCCCCAATTCGTAGAAAGTTGAGCGTACTACTACCCATGATCCACCAATCTCCCGTATAGAAGAGATACCCGCGAATGAAGAGCACCAAAGGCACGGAGCTTAGGGAGATCTTCGCAAGGGTACGGGCTACATCCCGGAGATTGAGACCTCCAAGGCGTCGGCGTGCGACGAAGATCAATGCAAGGGCACCAAAACTAAAGGCGACGGAGTTAGCCACCGAAAGCCCCACAACCCGAAGGGCTGTTTCTTTGAGTATGACCGACAGCGTTACATCAATAACGAAGGTGATGAAAGCTACGCGTACCGGCGTTTTGAAGTCATTCGAGGCGTAAAAGAAACGTTGGCAGAAGGTGAACAGGCCAACGCTGAACAGACCGAAGGAGTAGCCCCGGAGCACCTGACTTGCAAGCAGCGTGTGTGATACTTCAAATGCACCACGTTGCAGCGCCACTGCTATAAGTTCGCGGCCAAAAAGAGCTAAACAAATTGCCGACGGGATGAGCAAGGTCAAAAGATAGCGTACCCCATACTCGAGAGTGCGTTTAAGCCCTTCTGCGTCTTGGGCGGCCGCCTGGCGGCTCATACGTGGGAAAAGTACGGTTGTGATAGAAGCACTGAAAATTCCAAAGGGCAACTGCCAGAATACCAAGGCGTTGGTCATGGCGGAACCGCTCCCGTCCTCAAGTCCACTCGCGAAGTATAATGAAACCTGCTGATTGACCGCAAATATTGACGCCGCGGACACCACCGGAAGCCACTGCTTGAGTATACGAATGAAGGCTTCGTTTCGGAAATCAAAGCCAGGACGGAGTCGATAACCGAGTCGCCGGAATGAGGGGTATTGAAAAGCGAGCTGTCCGAGACCACCCAGTAGCACGCCAACCGCCATGGAGAAAACACCCAGGCGGCTGTGCAACAAGAGAATACTCCCAACCACGGCAATTGAGAAAAATATTGGGGTTACGGCTGGGACAAGAAAGCGGTTGTGACTATTGAGGGTGCCCATGACCACTGCACCGACACTGATCAGGAGTACGTAACCAATCAAGTATCGGAACAGTTCTGCCGCCAGCAACCGACGCTCGGGTTCAGGGAAATCCAGAATGAATCCGGTAATTGGCCCAGCATAAATCACAGAAAGCGTGAGGAGTGGGATGAGTATCAGAAACTGAAAAGCAATAAGATTCCGAACCACTCGCCGAGCACCCCATCCGCTCGGATCACGCACAATTTGTGACGAGAGCACCGGAATAAAGGCGGATGACAACGCGCCTTCAGCCAGAAGTTTTCTCAAGTTGTTAGGAATATTGAACACCAGGTTGAGTACGTCAGCCTGTCCCGAGCCGCCAAACACGGCCCCTATAACCGCAATCCGGACAAAGCCCAGGAGCCGGGAAGCCATGGTGGAAACCATGACCACAACGGTTGAGACAGTACTCTTTTCTATGCCGGGTTCGGTTATCCTGTCGCCACTCACACTCTATTCTCGGTGTTTTCTGTGCTATCAATCACACCCGTTCGCGGTGGATACGCCTCACGTACCGTGGCGGCCAAGGCAGTGAAGGTGCCTGAGCGAATAGCGCTGCGGATATCCTCGAGAAGCTTCCCAAGAAAGCGAAGATTGTGACGAGTCGCCAACATTGGGCCAAGCATTTCCCCGGCAATAAAGAGGTGTCGCAGATATGCTCGTGAGTAGCGACGACAGGTGAAACAGTCACAGTTCGTATCTATGGGTTCCTCGTCGTAGCGGAAACGCGCATTCTTGAGCGCAATTCTTCCATGCCTCGTGAAGACCCCACCGTTGCGGCCAGCACGTGTTGGAAATACGCAGTCGAACATGTCTATACCCTGCTCGACAGCTGCTACAATGTATTCCGGAGTACCAATTCCCATTACGTACCGAGGAAGTTTAGGAGGAATAAGTGCTGCTGTGTGAGCCAACATGTCGGTAAAGACCGAGAAAGGTTCGCCAACCGAGAGCCCGCCAATGGCAATGCCTCGCGGTTCGAGTTCCAATAGCTGTTCGACACTCCGTTGGCGGAGATCCTTAAAAAAATTGCCCTGAACAATAGGAAATAACTCACCTCGGTACGATGCAAACAGCTCGCTTTCATTCGTGAGTTCCGCTCGTCTCGTCACTGCTCGTTTGGCCCAACGAGCAGTCATGTCACAGGCTTCGACTGCCGCAGCGTGATCAATACCATAAGGAGTACAGATGTCCAGTGCCATTTGAATGTCACTGCCATAGCCAGCCTGCAGCTCTACTACCGATTCCGGGGTGAAGTCATGAGCCGAACCATCTATGTGACTTCGAAATCTCACTCCTGCCTCACTAATCTTGCGATTGGCCGCAAGTGAGAAAACCTGAAATCCGCCGGAATCGGTGAGGATGTTGTGTGGCCAGGCACTGAAGCGGTGTACTCCCCCGAACTGGGACACAACGTCCGCCCCTGGACGCAGATACAAATGGTACGTGTTGGCGAGGATTAGGCGAAACCCCATGTCTGCAACCTCGTCTTGAGTGACAGCCTTTACGGTGGCTCCAGTTCCCACCGGCATAAATACAGGAGTTTCAACACGGCCGTGAGGCAGATCAAGAAACCCGGTGCGTGCCATGCTATTTGGGTCTTGAGATTCAATGGTAAATAGTGGAGTTTGTTCAATGGTGCTGTTCATTTGGTGCTGCTCCAATTCATATGGTGACGATTCTCAGTGGTTATTTGTTCAAGGCCTTGAGCTTAGCTGCGAGCCAGTCGAAACAGTACAGCGCCCAGCGCAGCGAACAAGGTCAGAGGAAGCCAGGCTGCCACCAGAGGCTGGATATGGCCCGCGGCTGACATCAGGCTCAGAACCATACCCAGGACATAGTACCCCACTGCCAAGGACAAGGATACCAGCAGACTGAGAAGAAGCACATTCTTGCGGAATCTACTGCCGACGGCGGCCGCGAGCATTGCGACAATAAAGGGTGTGAAGGCAAAAGAGATTCGCGAATAGTACTCAGTCAAGACGCGGCGGTACGGCAACCCGGCCGCGCGTAATCGCGAGACCCAGTCCCGTGCCTCATCCAACTGCATTTCATCCAGGCTGCGGGTCAGTCGTCCAAAGAGCTCTGGCTCGGCGTTCAAGTGTTCTAAGCGAAGCCGGTCATGTCGTTTTCGCTCGACGCGAGAGTTGGAACCTCCGGGTTCGGTCATGGTATACAACTCCGCATTAATAAACTCCCAGGCATTGTCTCTCCACTCTGCTCGTGATGCGTGTATACGTGTTCGAAAAACAGCGCCCGGCTCGCGTTCAATAACGGTAACACCGTGCAGAGACAAACTCTCGTGAGTGTAGTAGTCGGCATTGTACACAATCCGCCCTTCTTCGGCCAAGACCGTTACATTCGGGCTGCCTTGGTCCCTGCCTATATTGAGCAGTTCACGGTCAAGTCGGTTTCTGTCCCGAAAGCTGTGAACGACGACCTGCTCCTCAAAGACAAAGCCCGCAAAACTGAGGAGAATTCCTGCGGCCAGAAACGGTACCACAAAACGCTGCAGAGGTATCCCCGCTCCATAGACTGCAATGAGTTCGTTGTTACTGTATAAGTTTCCGAGCGTAAAGGAAACCGCGAACAGGATAGCAACCGGTAGCGAGTAGCTGATAGCTTTTGGCAGAAATAGTAGTTGGGCTTGAACTATCACCGAGAGTGGCACTTCAAGATTCATGTAGCGAACGATTTCTGCGAAGATATCAATGAGTTGAATAATCAACACAAAGAAACTCAGACCTACCAAGAATACCGGAACAAAGGTTCCCAGCAGCATACGATCCAGTTTGCGTATCATCGCATCTCTACCTTCGTATCCATCGAACATGCATAGCCAGTCCGAGAAACAGCAGAACAATATTGGGAAACCACATTGCCAAGAATGGCGATATTTCAGGACGTTCCATTCCCAGAGTCTGGCCGCCAAGGATCATGGCCCAGTACGCAACCGAGACCAACAGACCGAGGCCAAAGCCAACCGCCCTGCCCCGACGCCCTGTACGTAATGCCACAGGAAATGCAAAAACCACAAACGACAAACATGCAAAGGGAATTGAAAACTTCTTGTGAAATTCAATGCTGTACAGTTGAAGCCCGCGATCAAAAATGACTCGGTCACGTTCTCGATTCAGTTCTCGGAGGCGAGTTCCGAGATCATTCTGCACCCTACCGGACTCCACCTCACCACGCGCCAAGGCTTCAAATTTTCCAAGGTAGTCGAGTTGCAACTCATTGGTACGGCGCAGAATCTCCTCCGCCTGAGCTTGACGGCGCACACGTAGATCCGCCTCCTGCTTCTGCATTTCAACGAAGACATCATAAGAACTCATTTCACGAGGCCCCGGAGTTCTCAGAGCTACGGTAATATCTCGTAAGAGAATATTGTACTGCATGTGTTCAGCCTGCAGATACTCGTAGCGGCCTGCATTTCTTCGGGTATGTGTGAACACCGAGGATAGGTCAAGCGAAATAACACCCCCGCCAGCTTCGTCTCCAGATATGGTAGAAGGGCCAGCAAGAATAATGCGTTCACCGTCCCTGCCGCGTTCGATAATGAGCAGGTCGTCAATTCTATTGTCGCGTACATTCCCGGTAATTATTGTGCTGTCCTGATAACGACGAATGGAGTAAGGCTCGAGTTCGAGCTCCGGGTTCGCATACAATAGCTCACGATAAAGCCTCCCGAAGTTGAGTGTGCCGAGCGGGAGCAGGTAATCATTCATTACGAAAGATCCGAGCGAGAGCACAAGTCCTAGTGCGGCGATTGGTGCAAAAATACGACCCGTGGGAACGCCGGATGCCTGGAACGCCTGAATCTCATTGTTGCCAACGAGTCTTCCAACTGCCATGAGCGATCCTACGAGAGCTCCAAAAGGAAATGACAAGGCGACAATGGAGGGTAATGAGTAAAGTATAAGGCGTAGTACCGCCCCAAGCGGCACGTTGCGTGTGAGAATATCCTCAGCGAGAAGCAAAAGCTGGTTTACAAAAAAAATTCCAAAGAAAAATAGAAAAGCTACAAGGAAGGAGAAAATGAATTCCTGGGTGATGTAAAGGTAACTTATTCGATAACGCCGACGCGGCATGGCATAGGCCTTAGACTATCGGCCGGTTGAGCCGAAGCCTCCGCTGCCGCGGGTCGTCTCGTTTACATCTTCGGGAATGAACTGAGCCTGCGTCACAGGCGTTATCAGCAATTGGGCAACTCGATCGCCCGGTTGTATGGTGTATTCACTACTGCCGTGATTAATGAGGATTACACGTACTTCACCTCGGTAATCTGAGTCTACCGTTCCAGGTGCGTTCAACACGGTTACTCCATGTTTTATGGCAAGGCCGGACCGCGGCCTCACTTGACCTTCATAACCCTGAGGAATTGCAAGCCGTATTCCTGTCGGCACGAGACCTCGCTCCCCTGGTGCAAGCACCAAGGGAGTGGCGAGCGCCGAACGTAAATCTGCACCGGCCGAACCTTCCGTAGCATAGACAGGATGTAGATCCGACCGGCCTTCTACGCCGACATGAGGACTCATGCTATCGACGGGGTCTATCCTGATTCCCACCGTCCTTACCTTCACCGCTTTTGTTTTCGTCGTCGTAGATGAGACTCAGGTTAACCCGTCCCATCTTGTCAATTTCGATAATGCGGACCTGAACTTCCTGGTTCATTTCCAGAATGTCGGAAACAGCGTTCACGCGGTTCGGGGACATTTTGGAAATATGGCATAGGCCGTCTTTTCCGGGCAGAAACTCAATAAATGCACCGAAGTCAACTATGCGTCGTACGGTACCGTCGTAAACCTTTCCTACTTCGGGTTCTTCCAGGAGTCGAGTGAAGCTGTTCTTTGCTTCTTCAGCACCTTGCTTATCCCGGCAGTAGATGGTCACCGAGCCGTCATCACTGATGTTTACCTTGACGTCGTGCTTCTCTTGAATACTCTTGATGGTCTTTCCGCCAGGACCAATCATGAGGCCGATCTTTTCGGGATCGATCTTGAAGGTAATGATCCGTGGGGCGTACTCAGAAAGCGTCGTGCGGGGTACCGCGATGGCTTCTTTCATTTTCTCAAGAATATGGAGGCGACCACGACGAGCCTGTTCGAGCGCCGTCGTCATGATCTCTGCGCTGACGTTTTCTACCTTAATGTCCATCTGGAAGGCGGTAATTCCCTTTTCTGTACCGGCAACCTTGAAGTCCATGTCACCAAGATGGTCTTCTTCTCCCAGAATATCGGAAAGGACTACGGTTTTTTCACCTTCCTGTATGAGGCCCATGGCAATACCTGCGACCGGCGCTTCAATGGGTACCCCGGCATTCATGAGTGACAAAGACCCGCCACAAACGGTGGCCATGGAGCTCGAGCCGTTGGACTCGAGTACCTCGGAGACGAGGCGCAAGGTGTAGGGAAATGCTTCCTGGCTCGGTACTACATTCATCAAGGCTCGGTGAGCCAAATGCCCGTGGCCAATTTCGCGTCGACCGGTTCCCATACGACCTGTCTCACCCACTGAGAACGGTGGGAAGTTGTAGTGCAGCATGAAACTATCGCGGCGGTCGCCTTCGATATCGTCCATAATCTGAGCGTCGTAAACTGTGCCTAAGGTGGTGATTGCCAGTGCCTGTGTTTCGCCACGAGTGAACAGCGCCGAGCCGTGGGTCCGGTCAAGAATATCAAGTTCACAGGTGATGTTGCGAATATCTTCAGGCCCGCGATGGTCGGTGCGTTTCCTGTTCTCAATGATGCTCTTGCGCACAATTTCTTTTTCAATGGTGTCTGCAAGACCTGAGAATAACTTGTTGTGTTCCTCTGGAACCGCTTCACCGAAATGTTCACGTGCCTCGGTCACAACCTGCTTAATGGCAGCGTAACGTTCGAACTTCCCAAGAACAAAACAGGCTTCTTCCAACTTGGGATAGAGGTAAGAACGGATTTCATCTTCTTTTTCTAAGAACTCGGTCTTTTCAACCAGAGGGAGCTTTTCTTTTCCAACCAGCTGACGAAGTTCATTCTGAATTTGGCAAAGCTCCATGATGGGCTTGCGTGCAAACTCAATGGCTTCAAGGAGGACTTCCTCGCTTATCTGGCCTGCTCCGCCCTCGACCATGGTTATTCCCTGTTCACTTCCTGCAACAATAATGTCCAGCTCCCCGCCTTCAATTTGCGCAAAGGAGGGATTGACTACAAAGTTGCCATTTACCCGCGCTACACGAACTGCACCAACCGGGCCGTTGAAGGGAATGTCGGAAATAGTCACTGCGGCAGATGCGGCAACCATGGCAATAACGTCGGGCGGATTCACCTGGTCTGCCGACAACACTGTTGGTACGACCTGTATTTCGCGCTGGAAGCTCTTCTGAAAAAGTGGGCGTAAGGGGCGGTCAATGAGACGGCATACAAGGACTTCTTTATCCTTCGGGCGGCCTTCCCGCTTGAGGAAGCCACCCGGAATTTTGCCTGCCGCATAGTATTTCTCGTTGTACTCTACCTGAAGCGGAACAAAGTCCAGGCCTTCAACTGGCTTGCTTGAGCAACATGCGGTTGCAAGCACTGCAGTTCCTGCGTAGTGCGCGAAAACCGAACCGTTGGCCTGCTTGGCCATGTGCCCGGTCTCGATAACGAGATCGTGTTCTCCAATACGGAGAGAGACTGTTTGTTTCATAAACTCCTACTCTACTTTCTGAGACCGAGCTGCTGTATAAGGTTGCGATAACCTTCAAGATCGTTTTTCTTGAGGTAGGCAAGCAAGCGTCGGCGACGGCCGACAAGTTTCAGCAGTCCGCGCCGTGAGGCGTGATCTTTTTTATGGGTCTTAAAGTGTTCGGTAAGTTCGGTAATTCGGGCGGTCAATAATGCTACCTGGACGCGGGTGTTACCGGTATCCTTATCCGAAGCTCCGAAACTGGAGACAATTTCCTTGGTTTGATCTTTTGCTAGCGGCATTCCACTACTCCTTTTGTGTTTTGTTGGCGTAAAACGTGATGCGGTTCAACTCTTTTGCGGCAGTCGGAACGATGACGCCGTCCTCCGTGGTGATAACTATACCTTCGGTTTGTGCGTCTCCGATATGCAGGCGGGCGGCGTAACGTCCGGGAGCGGGCACGAGCTGATCGAGTTTCGCTTTCGCGAACCGTAATTCGTGATCTGAGCTTGCTATCCCAGGTTCCACTATATCCACTGCGTAGTTACGCCCTAAGAGTCTTTCAGCGGTAGCCAAGTCACCCTTCAACAGGGCTTTCCGTATACCGGTGCTGCTAATTGTTTCTCGAAGAACATTATCTACAACAGGAGGGATGATGTCAACCCTGATACCGTGACGTCCGAGGTGAGTAGCCAATTGACCACAGTCGGTGTTGTTTTTATGTCCACATCGGAAACTTTGTCCAACAACTACCAGTTTTGGGTCTACTGAGCGCTTCAGCTCGTCAAGAAAGCGTCGGCCCGGCACACGTGCAAATGCCTCGGTGAAGCCAACTACAATCAGATACTCGACACCGGCCGCCTCCATGAGTTCAAGCCTGATGCGGTAACTATCCAGATTACCCCCGTACTTCCAGGGTGCAATAACCTTCTTGGGATTTGGGATAAAAGTCAAAATGGCCGGGGCTGCACCTTCGCCGTAGTCACGAGCGTGCCTGATCAGGGCCTGGTGTCCGCGATGCAATCCGTCGAAAACCCCCAAGGCCAGGGACAGGGGCTCCAGGATGCGTATGCTCCGGGTACTGAGCGCGTCCCACCCTACGACCTTCATGAGTTTTCACTCGCCCTTACAAAACGATATCGGAAAGCCTTGCCGTCGTACTCCGACAGCGCAAGAAAATCGCCTGCCTCGGATAGAAGGGCCGATATCTCCGGCTGTGTAGGCCGGTGCACAAACATTTCCGGACGCAAAGGCACACCTCCGGCAACCGCATCCAGCATGTTCTTTGGAACCTTGCGTAGAGTAATTGCTGGCAGTTCGGGGAGAAACTCCTCAATCGGGCGTAGATCCTGTTTGACGTTGATATTCTCCGGATCTACGCTTCTATCAAGGGTGAAGTTTCCTACGGCGGAACGCTCGAGCGCGGAAAGGTAGGCCACTGTGCCCAGGCGTTCGGCGATATCACGCGCGAGTGCCCGAATATAGGTGCCTCGTGAGCAGTTCACTCTGACTCGCAACTCGGTCTCGGTGCTCGAAAGCACCTGAACATCATAGATGTGCACGGTGCGCGCTTTGAGTGCTGGTTTTTCTCCGCTTCTGGCAATATCCGAGGCGCGCCGACCATTGACATGCAAGGCACTGAAGTCTGGTGGAAGCTGTTCTATTTCACCAATGAAGCTTTGGGCAACTCGTTGTGCTTCCTCGGGCCTCGGCAAAGGGCCTGTGCCGGCGGGTTGTCCCTCGGGGTCAAGGGTCGTAGTGGTGCTTCCGAAGCGGATCGTAGCGATATAGGTTTTGGGGAGATCCATAAAAAACGAACTGAACCTGGACGCGGTTCCCACAAGGGCAGGTAGCACTCCGCAAGCGAATTTATCCAGAGTTCCGGTGTGACCAATTCGCTTGGTGCCGAAAGCGTGTTTTGCAGCCGTCAGTGTCCGGAAAGAAGTTAATCCAGGGGCTTTGTGCAGGACAACCAGTCCGCACGGCGTGCTACTCAACCCACGATATCCTCAATGGTTTTGTTGATGCGAAAGCCGTCTTCTATGCTGGTGTCTACCACGAACTGTAGCCGCGGCGTGACACGCAATGTAATGCGACTTGCGAGCCTCTTCTGAATGAAACCGGCGGCGCTGTTTAGTCCTGCTACCGCCGCTTCAAGCGCGGTGGGCTCGAGATATCCGGAGATTCTGACCCGGGCATGGGTAAGATCCTTGGAAATCTTCACTCCGTTGACACCCGCAAGGGTGTCAACTCGTGGATCCTTTATCTCGCCGCTCAGAATGAGTTTACCAATTTCCTCGGTGAGGAGACTCTCAACTCGCTCGAGTCTGTGTCCACTCATGATTTGTCCTTAGGCGCCTTCTTCTCTTCTTTTTTGTCGGAAAGTGGAGCTCCAAGTTTTTTGGCCACTTCTTTCATTTCAAAGACCTCAATGATATCGCCTTGCTTCAGGTCCGTAAACTTTTCAATTCCAACGCCACACTCGTAACCTGAGTCCACTTCGCGCGCATCGTCCTTGAAGCGTCTAAGAGAAGAAATTTTCCCGGTGTGTAGTTCTATACCGTCTCGGATTACATGGGCCATTGCGCCACGTCGCACCTTACCGCTGGTGACATAACAGCCTGCAATAACGCCGATCTTTGGCACCTTAAAGGTTTCGCGCACCTCTACAGTTCCAAGAGCTTCTTCCTTAATGTCGGGCGAGAGCATGCCTTCCATCGCCGACCGGATATCTTCAACTGCGTCGTAAATGATGTTGTACTTGCGAATCTCTACCTTTTCCTGCTCGGCAACTGCCTGAGCACGGGGTGTGGGACGCACATGAAATCCAACAATGATGGCATTTGAGGCGGCTGCCAGCATAACGTCGTTCTCGTTAATTGCGCCAGCTGAGCTATGTATTGCTACCAACCGAATCTCGGCTGTGGAGAGTTTCTCCAGCGTAGACTGAAGCGCCTCCACCGATCCGTGAACATCGCCCTTAATGATGACCTTGAGCTCTTGTATCGCACCAGCCTGGATGCTGTCGTAGAGGTTGTCGAGTGTAATCTTCTTAACGTTCTTCGCCTCTTCAACCTTGCGAAGTTCCTGTCGTTTATTTCCAATTTGCCGCGCGTACTTCTCACTCTCGGTAACCTGGAAGGGATTGCCCGCATCCGGTACCCCGGTGAAGCCAAGAATCTCAACCGGCATCGATGGTGTCGCCTCTTCTACGCGCTCACCACGGTCGTTGAACATGGCTCGAACCTTTCCTGGGAAAATTCCTGCGATAAAGCTGTCGCCCACACGCAGTGTTCCGCGCTCTATGAGTACAGTTGACACGGTACCGCGACCTGGATCGATGCGTGACTCAATTACTTTTCCTTCCGCCGGGGCATCATGATTCGCCTTGAGCTCCATTACCTCGGTTTGAAGTATAATGGTCTCCAACAGCTCCTCAATTCCCTCTCGCTTCAGAGCCGAGATCTCACAGTAGAGTGTGGATCCACCCCAGTCCTCAGGAATAAGATCATGCTCGGAAAGCTGTTGCTTAACGCGATCAGGGTTTGCTTCTGGCAGATCAATTTTGTTAATAGCCACGATAATGGGAACCTTAGCCTCACGAGCGTGATTTATGGCCTCTACGGTTTGGGGCATGACGCCGTCGTTTGCCGCAACCACAAGAATCACAAAGTCGGTTACCTGGGCTCCGCGGGAACGCATGAGAGTAAAGGCTTCATGGCCAGGTGTATCGAGAAAGGTCAACTTCCCTTGCGGCGTTACGACCTGGTAGGCACCAATATGCTGCGTGATACCGCCGGACTCGCCTGCGACTACGTCGGTGGTGCGGATTGCGTCGAGCAGCTTCGTCTTACCGTGGTCGACGTGACCCATCACCGTAATGATAGGTGAACGTGGCTTCAGGTCGCTTTCTTCGTCCTTTGGAGTTTCAATTAAGGTCTCGTCGTACAAGGAAACAATGCGAACCTTACAGTCATACTCCGCAGCTAGAATCTCCGCGGTCTCCGCGTCAATTTGCTGATTGATGGTGACCATCATCCCCATTGACATCAGTTTCCCGATCAGGTCCGAGGCCTTTAGGTTCATCTTGCGCGCAAGATCGGATACCGTGATGACCTCCATGATGTCGATCTCTTTCGGCACCGGATTAATCTTGGGTATAGGCTTCTTGTTCTTGAAGCTAATTTGCTTCTCTTGGTAGCGATCCTTCTTGTAGTTGTCGCCCTTGCGTCCACGTCCGCGCGGCGGCCGTTTTTGCTGGACACCACGATCTGTTGGAGAAGGAGGTGCGCCACTGCCACCGCCTGGGCCGCGTCCGCCTGGACCTGGTGGTCGGCCTGGACCGCTTCCACCCGGCCTTCCAGGGCCACCTGGGCGCGCGGGTCCGGAACCACCTGGCCTAAAGCCACCACCGGTGGTGCTGCGAGGTGCACCTGGGCCGCCGGTACGAGCTTGAGGGCCTCTCTGTCCTGGTCCTGACGGGCCGCGATCTCCACCGGGTCGTGGGGGATACCCACCACCGGTGCCGGTTCCGCTGCGCTGCGGGGGTCGGCCACGATCAGCGTATCCGCCAGATGGTCTGTCGCTGCTGCCAGCATAGCCACCACGGTCACGATCCTGAGGAGGACGGGGTCCCCCTTCAGGTCGTCCGGTCGGTCCACGGCGAAAACGGTCACCGCTCGGCGGCGTTGTGCCGGAGTCACGGCCTGTGGGACTGCCTGGTCGACGCTCGTCCTCGGATTGAAGACGCGTGCGTTCTACCGCCGGCCTGTCGGTTGGAGATTTTGCCCGCGTGTCGTCCGAGTCAGATGATCCAGGTGTGCGCGCTGGCCCCTCAGTTGGAACGCCGGTCTCGGGATTAATGCTCGGCTGAGGCTTCGGTTTTCGTTTGACCACGACACGTACTTTCTTCTTCTCGGTCTTGTCACCCTCAGCGGCAGCGGGAGGAGCCTCGCTAGCAGGAGGAGCCGCTTCTTTCTTCGGCTCCTCTTTGCGGTGCTTGATGAGTGTCGTTTTTGGTTTCTGCTGTTTATCCTGATCCTCAGCCATAGTACCTTTTCCCTGTTGTATCGGTACGAGTGTAACGCCGATTGTGATCGGCGCGAGATTATTTACTCATCCTCGTCCTCTTGTTCGATAATTTCTACGTTCTCCGCAATAATTTGCCGGAGAAATCCTGCTCCCTCGGCACTCAAACCTGGAATTTGTTCGAGTTCAGCGTTTGGTAGCCCTAGAAGATCAACAATCTCCTCTACCCCGTACGCCACGAGCGCGTTCGCAATGTCTTCAGTGATGTCCGGGAGCTCGGACACTTTGCTAATTTCCTGAGTATCGTCTTCAGTCACGTCTTCCTCGGCTGTTTCGTCTGAAAGCGAATCTCCTGCAACAGCTGGTTCCCCGTCGTTTTCAACCGGAACCTCGGTGTCGTAGGCGCCCTCAGCTTCTTCCTGGTACTCAACTTCGTCTTCATCTTCCGGTTCAATAAACTCAACGCTCTCAGTGATGATGCGCCGCAGCTCAGTGCGCTCGGTGTCCTCGAGCCCTTCAATAGAGTCGAGTTCGTCGAAGTCCAGATCCACTAGATCAGATATGCGCTCAATCTCAATATTCTTGAGTGCTGCGACCATGGTCTCGGTGATGCCGGGAAGTACCGAAATCTCAGGATCTTCATCCTGGGTTTCGTCTGCCTCTTCTCGGAAAAGTCGTGAAACTGCACGTTTGTGTTCGGCGGTAATGTCCATTTCGTCAAACTGAACGTCGGTTTTGACGTCGATAGACCAGTCGGCGAGGCGGTTCGCGAGCCGTACGTTGAGTCCCTGTTTGCCAATGGCTAACGAGAGTTGATTGTCGCCGACAATGGCGAGTGCTTGTCGCTTTGCTTCATCTAGCACCACAACCTGCGAGACCTCGGCTGGCGATAATGCATTCTTAATGAACTCTACCGGATCGATATCGTACTTGAGAATATCAATCTTCTCGCCTTCGAGTTCTCGCACGATAGACTGTATTCGCACCCCACGCATACCGACACATGCACCGACCGGGTCGACGTCTTCTCTGTTAGAGTAGACCGCGATTTTGGTACGGTAACCAGGCTCACGGACAATTTTGTAGATTTCTACTGTCTTGTCGTAAATTTCAGGTACTTCCAACTCAAAAACTCGGCGAACAAACTCAGTATGAGTACGCGAGAGGACAATCTGAAGTCCGCTTGGCGTCTTGTTTACTTCGTAGATAAGAGCCTTGATTCGGTCGTTTGGACGATATATTTCCCGTGGCGATTGGTATCTTTTTGGAAGAATACCTTCCGTCTTCCCTA
>SLAA01000169.1 GCA_007127105.1 Spirochaetales bacterium
TGACAAGTAATGGTACCACCGCAGCGCTGCAGGCCTTTGAGCTCACAAACCTTATCAGTGTGCCGTTTCTCCGTGCCGGTAAGCAGTGGCAGGTTGGGTCTGGGCCGCTTGAGGCGGTCATTTTCCCCTGGGCCGGTGCTGAGTTGCTTATGCAGCGTGGCGAGGTCTCGTTCCGGCGTCCGGACGGCCCCCCAGGAACCTTTGTAGCGGTAGAGGAAGATATCGACTCCACCGACCCCAAGGCCCTCAGCGGCCTCAACCTGCGGCTGTCCCTGTTCCGGTTCCTGCAGCTTGACGGAAAGTACAGCCTGGCCTTTGACACCTCCGACCTGCACCAGAGGGCCTCGCTCATGGCAAACCTCTTCTTCACTCGTAACCTTGGGGTGTCCTACCGTTGGAGCTACACCGAGACCGGCGCTGGCAGCACCCTCTACAACATTTTTGGGGTAGTGGTGACCTGGTAGCCGCTGGCCGCAGGCCCACCTCGCCTATACTATACTGCGGCGTTCGGGTACCACCGCTGCCCCTATACACTGAACCGGAGTGTGGCGGTGGTGCCAGCCATAGTGCCGTCAGCAGCACTGACCCAGCTGGCTTTGCCACGCAGTTGTCCGGCAAGGGACTGGACAAGGGTGCAGCCGAGTCCGGTAGAGGTAGTGGGGTCAAAGTCCGGGGGCAGCCCGGGGCCGTGGTCGCGTATCACCAGTGTAACGGCGTCTCCCTCGCGGGTGAGCAGCACCTCCGGCGCTACCTCGTCGGAACTCGCCGGTGTCGTGCCGTGCCTATACGCATTGGTTAAGAGTTCGTTGACAATCAGGCCAACCGGAATAGCCTGCTCCAGCGGCAGCGCAACCGGCTCAAGCTGAAAATCAGGATCCAGCTTGCCGTAAATGGAGCGAATAACGCGGCTGACCCTGGGAATGAACTGGTCAAGGTGTATCTCCGAGACATCGACATCTGCATAGAGCATCTCATGCACCTCGGACATAGCCGTCAATCGGCCTTCCAACCCATGAGTGAAACCGTCATAGCGTAGGTTGTCCTCTGAAGAGCCAGTCTCCTGGCCCCGTTGGAGCCGCACCAGGCTGAGAATGAGCTGCAGATTATTCTTGACCCGGTGATGCACCTCCCTCAGCAGGGTGTCTTTCTCCTGAACACTCTCCTGAAGGGACTTCTCGGTGAGGTCACGTTCCCGGCTGCGGGCCTCCAGCGCCTGCGCCATGCTCTGCATCTGCTGGCCAAGACGGCCAATTTCGCTTGGATCGTTGGGCAGGTCAAAATCTGTAGAGAGGTGACCCTGGCTAATTTGTTCCGCAACGAAATTAAGGCGATGCAGTCTGCGCCCAAAAACCAGGTTACCAAAGATCTGCACAAGTACCAGCGCCGCGATAATGACCCCGGCCATAAGCAAGGTATTGCGCCGCAGGGTGGCTATCATCGGTGCGCGAGCACGCTCTTCCGGTATGCCAAGCATAACCGTAAGGTAGGGTGCTTCGGCCCCGGGTAGATAGACCGGCCGGGTTGCATAGTAGCGGCGTATTCCATCCGGGCCTGCCAGTGCTGCGCCAGTGGGGTGGGGCGAGGCGCTTGCTGCTGCTTCGGCGCTTTGGCCACTGCTGGCCCCCTGGGCCGGAATGCCGAGCTGGCCTATCTCACTCATACCAACCGGGTAAGAGAAAAGTGTTCTACCCTGGTGATCAAGGAGGCTCAGCGAGCTCTCGGCGGGGAAGTCCAGTTGCCTAAAGACCTCGGCGTAGTTGCTGAGTCTGTATACAAGGCCCAGGGCGCCCACAATGCGACCTTGTTCGTCCTGCACTGCCTGGGCAAAGGCAAGCGACTCTTCCTGGGCGTAACGGGAAATGACGTACTCACCAACCGCAAAGCCGCCAGCCTCAAGAACGTCTTGAATATGCGTGCGGTCACTAAGGTCGGTACCGAGTTGCAGTTGGGGCGAGGCCTGAACAACTCCGCGGGTATCTGTGTAGGATATGTTCACGTACTCCGGGTTGCGCTCAAGAATGCGCTGCATCAGGGCTTCCTGGCGCTCGCGGCTTGGTTCCTGGAACGCCTGAACCGAGGCTACGGTACTCAGCGTTTGTTGCACCGAGGCGGTGATTTGGTGCTGGATCTGGGCAAAGGACTCGGCCTGACGCCGTACCTCACTGCGCACATCCTGCTCAAGCATGCTGCCGTGCTCAAGGCCGCTGAATATAATTATTGCCAGGGCTGGAGCTACGGCCACCAGACCCACGAGCGAAAGTGCTCCACGAATGGAGAACACGAGATGTACCAGCGTCGTGACGACGGTTGAAGCAAGAGCTGAGACCGTGCGGGGAGTATGTTGTTCAGCTGTCACCATACCGCTAAGAATAGCACGAAAAGCGCCACCGTCACAGCACAACTGCGTCGAGACAACCTGCATTGCCCGAGGCGCGGTCACACCGGTGGCGTTCAAATTGAACACATGGGCCGTTATCCGGTAGTATCAGGCTCTATGAAGCGACCTCAGTTTTGGTGGGCCCTGGTTCCACTGCTCCTGCTCTTTTTGCCGCCCGGGCTTTCTTCTGCTCCCGGTGCCCATGTCTCACTGCAGTCACCCCAGGGGCTTGGCCGCTGGTACCCAGCGCCGCCGGAGATCTCGGCTCGCTCGGCAGTGGTTCTTGACGCCGACACCGGAGCGCTTCTCTTTGAGAAAAATGCCGATACCGTCATTCCTCCCGCCTCCTTGACCAAACTTGCGGCCATGCAGGTTGCGCTCCGCGCAACAGAGACAGGCAGGATAGCGCTGGAAGACGAGGTGCTGCTCACCCCGGACAGTTATGCGCTCAATATGCCGCCGGGATCCTCGCTCATGTTTTTAGGACCCGGGCAACGGGTCACGGTAGACGAGCTGCTCCGGGGTTTGGCTGTGCCCTCCGGCAATGACGCGGCAGCCGCTTTGGCTCATCATGTTTCCGGTGGCGTCCCGCAGTTTATTGAAGAAATGAATTCAGAAATGGAGCGTTTGGGGCTCCACCACACCCGCTTTCAGGAGCCTTCCGGATATAGCCCGCTGAATCAAACGACCGCACGTGAGTTTGCCGCGTTTGTCCGGCAGTATCTTGCTGCCTGGCCAGAAACGCTGAGTGAGTATCACTCACTTAAGGAGTACGCCTACCCGGCACCTGAGAACCTCATAGCGCCGCATGCGGAGGGGCCTATCCTCCAGCGCAACCGCAACACCTTGCTCTGGGACTATCCGGGCGTCGACGGACTCAAAACCGGCTTTATCCCTTCATCCGGCTACAACATTGCGTTGACCGGTGAACGCAATGGGCGCCGGCTCATTATTGTGCTGCTGGGTGGGCCGGGAGACAACCATGCCCTGGGTGGTGCAACTCGGGCGCGTGACGGGAAGGCACTGCTGGACTACGGGTTTGAGGAGTTTGAAGTCCTGGAGCTCGGTGCGCCACAGGTGTCCGGCATTAGGGTCTGGAAGGGAGAACGGGCCGAAGTAGAGCTTGGCGTAGCTGCAGCGCCTCGTATTACCTTGCCTAAAGGGCTGCGTGAGCAGCTTGTCGGTGAGCTGGAGTACGAAGATGAACTTGAAGCTCCGGTGCGGGGTGGCCAAAGCTATGGGCGCGCTCTCTGGCGTGTGGGGGAGACACAGGTTGCCGAGGCTCCGCTCATTGCTCAGGTCGATGTAGAGCGCGGTGGGCCTGTCTTGGTGCTGTTTGACACGCTGCGGCTTTTCTTTCGTTCAGTGGGACACTTTTTTGCAGAACTCATTGCCTCATTCAGGTAATCAACATTTGCCAACGGCTCTTCACGGCAGTATCTTGGCGTAAAGACAATGACCACATTGAGAAAAACAAGGAGCATTATATGGCATTTACGACACCACCACTTCCTTATGACTACAACGCACTCGAGCCCTACATAGATGAGCAGACAATGCACATCCATCATGACAAACATCATGAGGCCTATGTATCCAAGCTCAACGCAGCAGTTGAAGGAACTCCATTTGCAGACATGCCCATTGAGGAGCTCGTTGCCAAGATTAACGAGGTACCCGAGGCCAAGCGCACTGCGGTACGCAACAACGGTGGCGGGCACGCAAATCACAGCCTGTTCTGGACAGTTATGAGTAAGGACGGAGGCGGGGAGCCTGAGGGTGAGCTAGCCGAGGCCATTAAGACTGCATTTGGCAGTTTTGATGAGTTCAAGGCAGCCTTCACCGCTGCGGCTACGACCCGCTTTGGCAGCGGCTGGGCCTGGCTGGTGCTGAATAACGGCAAGCTTGAGGTCATGAGCACACCGAACCAGGACAACCCACTCATGGAGGGGAAGAAACCACTTCTCGGTCTCGATGTTTGGGAGCATGCCTACTATCTCAAGTATCAGAACCGACGTCCCGAGTATATTGAGAACTTCTTTAACGTCATTGACTGGAAGCAAGTCGCTGCACATTACGCGGCCGCAAAGTAAGGCTCCCGAGCTCGTAAGTTGAAGACACCTCGTAGAACCGGCACCTTCGGGTGCCGGTTTCTGTGCCTGCCCATGCGTGACGTCAAGCTGTCGTTTATTGACACGTAAATTCCGCTTGTGCTAAGTTAGGGTTACCTAATTAAGGAGATAAGCATTCATGAATAGTCCGCTGTTAGAGCTGAAGGGCCTGTGTTCTACCGTTTTCTCGGAGGATACCGACCAGCAAATACCCATCCTCAAAGGGGTGGACCTTACCATAAACAAAGGCGAAATTCACGTGCTCATGGGAGTAAACGGCTCCGGAAAGAGCAGTCTGGCTCACGTTCTCATGGGTCATCCAAATCATCAAATAACAGACGGCGAGGCTCGTTTCGACGGCACGTCAATTCAAGATATGGAGCCGGACGAACGCGCCCGGGCTGGTATGTTTTTGGCTTTTCAGTATCCGCATGCTATAGGAGGGCTGCCGGTGGGCACCTTTCTCAAAGCCGCAGTAGAGGCTCGGCGCAGCGAGGAAGTTCCGTTCCGCGTTTTCAAGCGCGAGCTTGATGCGGCACTTGAAAAACTGGGTATTAGCAAGGAGTTTCTTGGGCGCTCACTGAATGAAGGCTTCTCCGGTGGTGAGAAGAAGCGCAACGAGATTCTGCAGATGCACCTGCTCAAACCCACGCTGGCAATGTTAGATGAAACTGACTCCGGACTGGACGTGGACGCACTCAAGAAGGTCTTCCACGACGTGCGTGAGTATGCGAACCAGGACAATGCACTGTTGGTCATTACCCATTACGATCGCGTTCTTGACTACATCAACCCCACCCATGTGCACATCATGAGTGACGGACGTATTGTTAAGTCCGGCGGTGCCGACCTGAGTAAACGCATTGATGAAGAGGGCTTTGAGGCGGTTCTGGGCGTGGAGGCCTCGGTATGAGCAGTGAGAAGACCGAGGTAGATTTCGACGTAGCCGAGATCAACAAGGACTACGAGCGCCTCTACGGCTTCCATACCAATACCGACTACCTGAAGAACAGCAAAAAGGGCGTCAGTCCGGACATTATTCGTGAGATATCGAAAATTAAGAACGAACCGGACTGGATGCTTGAGTTCCGGCTGAGCTCTCTGGAAATCTTTAACAGCATGCCCGACCCCACCTGGATGGACGGGAGTGTGTTTGACGAGATCAATTACGAAGACCTGTACTACTACGCAAGTGCCGGTGACAAGAAATACAATGACTGGGACGATGTCCCCGAAGACATTAAGGACACCTTTGAGCGACTTGGAGTTCCGGAAGCCGAACGCAAGTTTCTTGCTGGTGTTTCTGCTCAGTTTGAGTCCGAGGTGGTGTATCACCACGTTCAAGAAGAGCTTGAGAAAAAGGGCGTCATATTCCTTGACTTTGATACCGGCGTTCAGAAACACGGTGACCTTATTCGCAAATACATTGGTAAACTGGTGCCGCAGGGTGACAACAAGTTTGCCGCGCTGAACTCGGCTTGTTGGTCGGGCGGAAGCTTTGTATACATTCCCCCCGGTGTAAAGGTTGAAATTCCCCTCCAGGCATACTTCCGAATAAATGCAGAGAGTATAGGGCAGTTTGAACGAACCATTATTATTGCGGACAAGGGTGCCTCGGTGCACTACATCGAGGGATGTACCGCCCCGACCTACTCAAAAACGGCCTTCCATACCGGGGTTATAGAGTTGTTTGCAGAGGAAGACGCCTACCTGCGTTATACCACTATTCAGAACTGGTCTACCAACGTGCTGAACCTCGTAACCCAACGGGCAATTGCAAAGAAGAATGCCACGGTTGAGTGGATGGACGGTAACCTGGGCGCAAAAACAACCATGAAGTATCCTGCAGTTTATCTGGCTGAACCGGGAGCCCGTGGACGAGTCGTGTCAATTGGCTACGCGAACAAGGGCCAGCGTCAGGATGCCGGGGCCAAAATGATTCATGCTGCTCCGCACACCACCAGCTCCATCACCGCTAAGTCCATTAGCCACAACGGCGGGCGGAGCTCATATCGCGGCCTTATTAAGGTCAACAAGGGTGCCTCGCATGTGAAGACCGACGTTGAGTGTGACGCGCTGCTCCTGGACGACTTCTCTGAGTCCGACACCTATCCGACCATTGATGTGCGCGAGCGCAAGGATGTGAGTGTCATGCACGAGGCGACCGTGGGTAAGGTAAGTGATGAGACCATTTACTACCTCAGAAGCCGCGGTATTAAGGAAGAAGACGCGCTGCTCATGGTGGTCAACGGGTTTATTCAAGAGTTCACCAGGGAGCTCCCCATGGAGTATGCGGTTGAGCTTAATCGTCTTATTGCACTGGAAATGGAAGGATCAATCGGGTAATCGGCCATGATACAAAGTCTACAACAGAAAAAGCTGAGCGAGCTGAACGCGGTTGAACTACTACGGGAACTAAAGAAGGCCGACCCTTCGCACTACGTCTCTCAGGAACGCATGGGGCATGTTGAGAGGGCTCTTGAGCTGCCGTTGCCGGGAGCACCAGACGAGGCATGGCGCAGGGTGCCCATGGACTCCCTGGGCTTTGAGTCGCGCCCCATTGTGGCCCCCTTGCTTGAAGCTCGTCTGGAAGGCAAGCTTGTCGGTACCGGGAGCGGAAACGGTTCCGGACTCCCGGCCGGGCTGAGCGTGGCTCGGGTGCCGGGTGAGCTTGACGGGGCAACGTACGACGCCTTCAAGGCCTTTCGCGAGCGCTACTCGCTGCTGTTTGAGCAGCGCCGCCGAAAAAACAAGGGCCGTGCCAATGATGTACGGGAGAACAAGTTTCTCTCCTTTGCCGAGGCTCTGGCCGGAGATAACCTGTTTGTGCGCAGTGAGCGCGGAACCCGGCATGACACGCCGCTGCATCTCTCGGTACACAACACCACACCCGGGTCGGTAGGGCCAGCGGTCGTATGCATTCATGTCTGTGAGAACTCACGTCTCTCGGTGGTAGTTGACTACCAGGGCACCGAGTCCAACACCGTAACTATTCCGGTCATTAAGGCGGTTGTGGCTAAGGGTGGAGAGTTGCGCATTCTCCGGGCCGAGAAAATTGCGGATGACAGTTACCTGTTTTCTCACGAGTTCGTCCTGGTAGAAGAAGATGCAAAGCTCAACTCTGACGCAGTGTTTTTTGGCTCCAAGGCTACTATGTTGGAGGGGCTGTACAGCCTTATGGGGCGTAACGCCCGTGCCGATGTGCGAGGGTTGGTGAGTGTCCGTGGCACCCAGTTCAGCGGGCAGAAACTGACCATGGAGCATAACGCCGAGCACACCTACAGCGACACAACCGTTAAGACGGTGCTTTATGACGCCGCTCATAGTCTCTTTGCTGGAACCATTAAAATTCCGGCTGGATCACGTCATAGTGAAGGATACGAAGAGAACCGCAATCTGCTGCTTGGTGACGACGCGCACGCCGACTCCATTCCTCAGCTAGAGATTGTAGAGAACGAGGTCAAGTGTTCACATGGAGCAACCATGACCTCGACCGTCCCGGAAGAGGTGTACTATCTGCAGTCGCGTGGCTTGCCCGAGGCGGTTGCAGAACGTATCCTGGTAGGTGCCTTTTACAGAGAAATTTTAGATCAAATGGAGCTGGTGAAAGAGGATGAGGCGACACGAACCTTCGTGGCAACGGCGCTGCGCGAGGAAACCGGCCTGGAACTTGACCCAAGCGCTATGGTATAATACCTACGACAGGAGGCTACCGTGAGATCAACGCTATCGGTCGACAAGACTCCCTCGCGGTCCGGCCTTGATATAGCCAGGATTCGGGAAGACTTTCCCAATCTGGGCAGAAGCATGCGTGGCAAGCCCTTTGTGTACCTGGACAACGGTGCCACCTCGCTCAAACCCCGGCAGGTAATCGAGTCCGAGATCCGCTACTATGAAGAATACTGCGCCAACATCCATCGTGGCGTTTATGAGTTCAGCGAAATTGCCACCGAGGAGTACGACTCGGTGCGCTCGAAGGTGGCCCGTTTTATTGGTGCCCCCGACGACGGACACGTCATTTTCACCCGTGGTACGACCGAGTCGGTGAATGTCGTTATGCATGGCTGGGGTCGCAAGAACGTAGGCCAGGGCGATGTCATTCTCATTAGCGAGATAGAACACCATGCCAACTACGTCACCTGGCAGCAACTGGCGCAGGAGAAGGGCGCACGGCTGGAGTTTATTCCGGCCAAGCCAGACGGTAGCTTTGATCTAAGCGGCCTCGATGCGCTCTTTGAGATGCCGGTAAAAATTGTTGCGGTCACCGCAATGTCCAACGTTACCGGATACAAGCCTGACATAAAAACCATAATTGATACCGCGCACCGTCATGGTGTTCCGGTACTCGTTGACGCTGCTCAGTATGCATCTCACCACACCGTTAATGTCGCCGAACTTGACTGTGACTTCCTCTGTTTTTCGGGGCACAAGATGTGCGGGCCTACCGGAATTGGTGTCCTGTATGGGCATGAGCGCATGCTCGAGGACATGGATCCCTACATGTACGGTGGGGACATGGTTGTCCGGGTGAAACGGGATACATCGAGCTTTAAGCCACTCCCGGAACGCTTTGAAGCTGGCACTCCAAACATTGCTGGCGTAATTGGACTAGGCGCTGCCGTGGAGTATCTGCAAGGTATAGGAATGGACGCCATTGCCCAACA
>SLAA01000126.1 GCA_007127105.1 Spirochaetales bacterium
CAGCACCCGCAAATATCAGCGGTGCCTTTGCGCATACGCCCGTTGGAGATGAAAACTCTTCGGGAGCGGGTCGCACGGCCTGCAAAGCAGCGCGGGTCAGAAACACCTCTGGCGCGCGCACCGGATAGGCCATCGCGCTGGACACCACTCCTCCACGCAGCACGGCAGCCGAGTCGCGCATGAAGTACAGGTTAGGCAAAGGGGGGCGCCTGTAACGGCGCTCGGAAAGAAAAGCGCTCAGTGTGTCGGTCTCAAGTGGAATACCATGAACTATGGTGTTTACCAGCTCTTCGGCAGACAGGCTCCGCAGCATATCCAGGTCCGGAGCAAACTCGGAGGGCTTGGACTCCACCGTTGATAGGCACAGAGCGGCACGCAGCTCCTCATCTTGTCGCAGGCCTTCAGCGGCGAGGTCGCGTAACTCATACACCCGACACTGAGTCTTAAGGAAGGCGGTGAGTTCATGGTGGTGAGTCTGAACAACCGATAGCGGGATGATGTCGTTATACAGCAATTCGGAAGCCGTATCCGGCGTCATTGACTCGATCTCGGCGCCAGGACTGTGCACAATTACCGCCTCAAGCGAGGCCACCTCAGACTCAATCTTTAGTTGCATGCAGGGAAGTGTAGCACCACCCGGCCGGTGGCGCCAAGCTTCTCAGGACTGCATTAGTAGGGTACGATGAGCACATGATAAAACGAAAGCTTTTCACACGTGCGCATAAGGCGGGACTTGCTCCTGGAACTCCTGTGCATATTGGCGAGAAGAATGAACAGCCTGTCAAAATCTCTGTCATTGAGTACGGTGTCGACAACTGTGCTCTCCATAAGCAGTTGAGCCTGGATGAGCTTCTCGCTCTGCCGCGCAACTCGGCCGTCACCTGGATAAACATTGATGGTGTACATAACGTCAGCACCGTGACCCGGATCTGTGAGCAGTTTGGGATTCATACCCTCGTACAGGAAGACATTGTGAACACAGATCAACGCCCCAAGGTAGATGAGTACGACGGCTACCTTTTTGTTGTTCTCAAAATGCTCCGTCGGCACGACAGCACCTCAACAACCCAGCGGTCAACGGTACGAGCGCAGCAACGCCACGCCCCGGACGAACAGCTCATAGAGGTCGAACAGGTGAGCCTCGTGATTATGGACAGGGTGGTAATTTGCTTTCAGGAATTTATGGGCGATGTCTTTGACCCTATTCGTGCTCGCCTCCATGCCGGAAAGGGCAGCATTCGTCGCCGGGGCGCCGACTATCTGGGGTACTGTCTACTTGATGCCATTGTAGATCACTACTACATTTTACTTGAACAGATTGAGACGCGTATCGAGCCGATTGAAGAAATCGTGGTGGTCAATCCGACGCCGGATGTCGTCGTACAGATTCAGTCGCTGAAACGCGACCTCCTGTACCTGCGCCGTTCCCTGTGGCCAACGCGAGAAATGGTCTACCGCCTTTCGCGCGAGGACTCCAGCATAATAGACTCCGATACACGCCTGTTTTTGCGCGATCTCTACGACCATGTGATTCACGTCATTGAGATTCTAGACGGTCTGCAAGAACTTGCCTCCGGCTCCATGGACATTTATCTCTCAAGCATTAGCAACCGCATGAACAGCATTATGAAGGTACTGACGATCATCTCTACCATTTTCATTCCACTGACGTTTGTTGCTGGAATCTACGGAATGAACTTCATCCATATGCCGGAACTTGCGTGGCCCTGGGCCTATCCGGCAACTCTGGGCGTGATGGCGCTCACTGCACTGGGAATGCTCCGTTTTTTCCGCAGCAAGCGCTGGATTTGACCCGACCCTGTTAACCCACGGTGGCAGTCGCCGAGTAGGTGATTGCCCCCAGCTGAGTAATCTGATTGTCAACCAGAACAATTTCGGCACCTGAATGCAGGGCCTCAATTACCGCTGTATTGATAAGGTTTTCACTCTGTTTAGCCTCCCGGCCGTCGGCCAGGTGCACGAGTCCCGTGGCCGGGTCATAAGAACCACGCACCTCCTCGTCTGGATTCACGAACAAGGTTGCCACATGCCCCCCGGTGAGGGCAGGCAATACGGTATGAACACTCTCAGTTTTCGACTTAGCGGAATGATAGCGATCAAGCGCCCCGGATTGGGCGGATGTGAGACGAGTCTGCACAAGCTCCCAGCCACGACGGATAATGTCCTCGAGTCGAATTGTGAAGGGGTCAATATGAATAGCTGGCTCGATAACATTGCGGTAACGGTTCTTGCGCTGATAGTGTCCAACGACCTTCGGCGCGCCCATGAGAAGCAGCGGTACCTGGTGCTTTTCCAGCCACGGAGTTACTTCGGCCTCTACCGCGCTGACAAACCTGTCCACAAAGCTTCGCCGGTCATCTTTTCCTGTTCCGTGGCCATGAGTAATCTGTCCTTGCCCTCCGAAACCGGCGGAATGTTGTTGCAGAGATTTCTCAAAGTGGTCGAAGCGTAGCACATAGGCAAGGTCTTCCGGCAACCCGGGTAGTTCGACCAGCTCGGTACTGAACCGATTGGTGTGATAAAGTCCTGCCCCACCAAGGGACAAGGTTAAGACCGCGTACTCCATGTTTCGGATCACCGGGTCCAACAACGGCAGAACTGACATGCGCTCTCCAACCTCAACCTGTAGATTACAGGAGGTCGGCAACTCAATGCGCTCGTAGCCCTCGGCGTTCACAAACAAGCTCATGCTCCCGAGCTGATGCAGCATAACCGAGTCGTTCTCCGCCAGCTCCCTAACCGGCCGAAGGAGCTCGTTAGCTTCTGCCTGATCGAGTCCATGGGCAAGGAGTTTTCGTTCCGCGGTGTGCATAGCGTTTCGCAACTGCACCCGATTCTTCTGGAGCGGTGCACCAACGCGCTCCATGGGAAGATGAAAGGAAACTTGAGGGAACCCTTGAGACGCACAGATGCGTCGCAAATCACTCCGTGTAAGTTTCGCTGTCATTTCTGAGCCTCCTTGTCTTTGGTCGGTGCCAACCCGACGCCCGTACTCTATGCTCAAGTTTCTCTCGCTCAAGCCGATGCCGAAGGATCAAACAGCTAGAGAACGATCAAGCGCGGCAACGAGCACGTCCGGGGTGGACACAAACTCACATCGTGCACCGGTTTCATGAACACGGCGCCGAAGATCCTTATCGCTGGTAGCGAATACCGTTGAAACCTCACCTCCTAAAGACAATGCCGCCTCCACCATAGGGAGATCAGACTCTGTGTCGCCACAAACCAAGACACGCTTACCGGTCAGGAGAAGCTTCAGCTCTTGTACCAAGAACCTCAAGCCATCGCCTTTGGTGAAATGGCTCAGTTCATCGCCATTGCTATGCCCACCATCTGCCTCACTACTACTCGCGGGAATGAGCTCAAGGTCTTTACCCGTATCTTCAACACGGATGCTGTGCCCATCACTTCTCATGTCAGAGACGATCCTGTGCACGGCCTCAGAGAAGCGCCGTGAATCCCGTTCCGGAATTGATCCAAAGACATCTTGATACGAAAGAGTTGTCTCACCAAGTTTTTTCTGGAAGCCAGAGCCAATCTGGGTGAAAACCTGGTTCTCCGGATGCTGCAGCAGTTCCTCGAGCCTTGCATTGAGAGCTTCCATGGCCTCTGCCACACCCGCAGGAAGAGGTCGGGATAGTCGCTGGCCCTCAAAACTGCAGTACTCGCCCCCTTTTGAACCGGCGAGCAGAAAGAGGGGCTCGGGCATCACGCACAGTTCACGGATTCCGGTTTCCATAAGCGGTGCAGCTGTGAGGATGACCGGGGTCTGGCGGACGGTCCTTCCGAACCGAGACAGATAAACCGCGTTGTACGCAGACTGAACCGAGGATCGGTAGCGCCCGCAGTAATTATTGACTGTTCCATCACGGTCGGTGAAGAATGCATCATAGGGCTCGGAGCCAAGGAAGTCGCAGACCTGTTGGAGTTCTTCTCCGAAACCGGTGTGCAGCTCCGAAAGGTACTGAAGAAACCGCACCTCTCCCTGCTCAAAAAACAGAATATCCTTCTGCAGTTCGCTGGTTTCGTAGTCGTCCTTCACGAGAACGGAGCGGCCCTGTTCATCCCTCAGATGCAGTACACCTTCTTGATCTCGGGGAGCAGTACACAAGGTGGCTGCAATGCGTTTGAGAAACTCAAGATGAGTCGGTTGCACCATTTTCTTAAGGTACGAGGTGGCCATGTCCCGCCGTATCATGCGGCTTTCATCCATGAGCTGATAGAACTCCGTGACTCGTTCCACTGCATCTCCTGCACTTTGTACCTGGTGTTGACCTTCTTTCAGGTAGAACTTACAAAGGCTCGGCCGTCAAGGAAAGCCCCCTATTGGACAGTCTCCCGACGGTCTCAGTATGTTAAGTTCGGAAGGAGATGAAATGGAGTGCAAAGGAGCCGTTTTTGATCTGGATGGCGTACTAGCAGCAACCGACGAGCTGCATTTCAACGCCTGGAGACAGACCTTTGAAGAGGTACTGTACAGCCATTCGCGCCAAAGCAAGGTGCGTGAGTTCACCTACGACGGGGACTATAAGCCACTTGTTGACGACAGGCCTCGTTACCAGGGCGTCAAGGCCTTTCTCGAGTCACGTGACATGAGCCTGCCCTTTGGCTCCCCCTCAGATCCTCCCGAACACTCAACTATCTGCGGAATTGGCAATCGCAAGAACATCACCTTCCGGAAACTGGTGCGTGATGAGGGAGTGAAACTCTACGACTCCACCTTGGCCTTCATCCACCTTCTTCATGAACGTGGGGTGAAGGTAGGAGTAGCCTCGTTCAGCAAGAACAGCCGTTATATACTTCAGGAAACCGGTCTATCCCATCTGTTTGAAGCAGTTGTCGAAGGTGTGGCCAGCTCTGAAATGGGACTTGGGGCCAAGCCCGACCCCGACATCTATTTGCTTGCCGCCGAACGGCTTGGTCTGAATCCGTACGACTGCATAATGGTGGAGGACTCAGACTCAGGGGTTGAGGCTGGCAGAAACGGGAACTTTGGTCTGGTACTGGGCTTAGCCCATACCGCTTCGGCTCAGAGTCTGTATTCGCGCGGGGCAGATATAGTCGTTGCCGACATGTCGGAGTTGTCACTGGATAACCTTGATATCTGGTTTGCCGACACCAGACATAAAGAGGCCTGGTCGCTTAGATACTACGGGTTCAACCCGTCCGAGGAGCGACTGCGAGAGGCCTTGACCACCGTCGGTAACGGTTATTTCGGTACTCGAGGAGCCTACGAAGGTGAAGGAATACGGGGAAACACACACTACCCGGGCACCTACATAGCCGGGATGTTTAACCGCGTAGGCTCTGAAGTCCACGGCAAAACAATTTACAACAACGACTTTGTAAACTGCCCAAACTGGCTGGGAATTGAGTTGCGAGTAGAGAACGGTACGCCACTGAGACCCTTGGATTGTGAGATTCTTGACTACGCGCAACAGCTCGATATCCGCAATGCAGTACTGCTCCGTGAACTCACCCTCCGCGACAGAGCCGGGCATGTCACGACGATTCGCAGTCGGAGAATAGCCAGCATGGATCAGGCACACATAGGTGCCATTGAGTACACCATAACCCCGCAGAACTACTCCGGCACGGTAAGCTTAGGGTCGAGTCTCGACGGTTCGGTGTTCAACTACGGTGTGCAGCGATACCGTGAACTCAACAGCAAGCACCTTGAGCCAATTGAGTCTGGCGAAGTCGTCGCTAACGAGGTCCCCGGGGATGGAACGAGACCAGCGTCAGAGAACCAGGTGTACCTGCATGTTCGAACCAACCAGTCTCACGTAAAGATCTGTATGAACGCCATATCGCGCTTCACTCATGAGAATGAGCAGTTCTTCCCGGACAGGCAGGTCACCACCAAGCCAGGGATCGTCACCGAGCTGTTCACTCTGGAGCTTGAGCAGGGTCAGAGTTACACCTACGAAAAAACCATGGGGCTGTTCACCTCTGCCGCCTGGGACTCAGATGCCCCTGAGCAGGCGGCACGAGAAGTCCTTGACGGTGCGCCTCGATTTGAGCGGCTGCTGGAACGCCATAGAGCGGTCTGGACCGAGTACTGGACCCACGCCGACTTTGTGATTGAAGGTGACCGCTTTGCACAGAAGGCCATACGTCTGCATGCGTATCACCTGCTGACAACAGCTAACCCTAAGAGTACCTTTGTCGACTGGGGCCTGCCTGCCCGGGGCCTGCACGGCGAGGCATATCGCGGACATATATTCTGGGATGAGCTCTTTATCTCACCGTTCTACAACCTGCATTTCCCGGTGGTAACCCGCAACCACCTTATGTACCGCTACCGCCGCCTCGAGGCGGCACGAGCCATTGCTCGCGAGGAGGGGTTTTCAGGCGCCCTCTATCCGTGGCAGTCGGCCGACGACGGGAGTAGAGACTCCCAAACGCTGCACTATAACCCGAACAGTGGTGAATGGGACCGCGACCTCACCTACCTGCAACGGCACATCAATATCGCGGTTGCTTACAACATCTGGGAGTACTTCTATACCACTGCTGACGAGGAGTTCATGGATAACTACGGTATAGAAATGCTCCTGGAGATTGCCCGCTTCTGGGCCGACATCGCCGAGTTTGAGGAGCAGGACGGTCGTTATCACATTCGCAAGGTTGTGGGGCCTGATGAGTTTCACACCAGGTATCCCGAAAGCGAGGACGGCGGTCTAAATGACAACGCATACACCAATATCATGACCGCCTGGCTGCTGCACAAAACGGTAGCCACCTACAAACATCGACCTGAAGTGGTCCAACACGACATGCGCGAGCGGTTGAGCTTTGAAGAGCGTGAGCTGGAGTTGTGGGACGATATCGTCCACAAAATGTATGTCCCTATTCGCGAAGACGGGCTCCTTGAGCAGTTTACCGGCTGGATGGAGCTGGATGAGCTGAACTGGAACGAGTACCGCAAGAAGTACGGCAATATCCGACGTCTGGACCGTATTCTCAAAGCAGAGGGAGTCTCACCGAACCGTTACAAGGCTATCAAGCAGGCTGATGTTCTCCAGTGTTTTTACATGCTGTCACCCGGACAGGTGAGCAACATACTAGGCCTCATGGGGTACGAAGCCGCAGAGCCGCGGCAGCTACTCGAAACAAACTACGACTACTATACCGCACGGACCAGTCATGGCAGCACCTTGAGTTACGTTGTTCACTCCTCAATATCGAACTATCTTGCAACACACCGCCAGGACAAGTGGAACTGGTTCCTGGAGGCGTTGAGAAGTGACCTGTACGACACCCAGGGTGGCACTACCATGGAAGGCATTCATTGCGGAGTCATGGCTGGAACAATTGAGATTCTCTTCAAGGGTTTCGCCGGGGTCAACCTGTACAAGGACAAGATCGAACTGAACCCACATCTGCCAGGCTCCTGGCGGAAGCTTTCGTTCAAAATTACTCTCCGTGGCACTACCCTGGTCTTGGATATTCTACCGGACAAGATCTACGCGACTCGCTTGATAGACGGGCGAGAGGAACCCATGGGATGTACCGAGGACGGAAGCTGTTACACGATCTCACTTCGTTGACGCAACTCGGGTCTCATGCTAAGGATAGACGGAGCATAAGGAGACATCGATGAGTGAACAACAGAAGAACAACCAGGACTCGGCCCCGACACTGCGTCGAGTTGCTACGACTCTATCCGAGGGCCAGCCAGGTGAATCATGCCGTATACACGGCTGGATTCGCACACGGCGCGAGGCCAAGAACGTCTACTTTGTTGAGATCAACGACGGTTCATGTCTCTCGAACCTGCAGGCAGTCATTAGCCTTGAGGACGGGCATGAAGCCACACAGCTTGAACGCCTGCATACCGGGGCCAGCATTGAACTTGAGGGTGAACTGGTTGAGAGCCCGGGCAAGGGGCAGCGGGTTGAGCTTTCGGTGCGCTCCTTCACGGTCGTGGGCGATGCACCACCCGAGACCTACCCACTCCAGAAGAAACGCCACTCCTTTGAGTACCTGCGCGAGATTGCACATCTTCGACCACGAACAAACACCTTTGGTGCGGTGACTCGAGTCCGTAATGCCGCTTCTATGGCTATTCATTCTTTTTTTCAGGATGAAGGGTTTCTCTATCTGCACTCGCCCATCATAACAGCCAGCGATGCAGAAGGCGCCGGAGCGTTATTTCAGGTGACCACGTTGGACATTGCCAGGGCGGCTGCCTCGGCCGCCGAGATTGACTATACCAAGGACTTTTTTGGCAAGCCGTCCTATCTGACGGTGAGCGGACAGCTGAATGCCGAGATCTTTGCCTGCGCTATGGAGCGCGTCTATACCTTCGGCCCAACCTTCCGTGCCGAGCAGTCCAACACGACCCGTCACCTGGCCGAGTTCTGGATGGTTGAGCCCGAGCTCGCATTCTGTGCACTGGAAGGCAACATGGAGCTGGCCGAGAACTTTCTCAAGAGTGTCATTGGGGCGGTCTTGCGCGACTGCGGCGAGGACATGGAGTTCTTTGACCTCCGCATTGAGAAGGGGCTCATTGAGGCTCTTGAGCGTTTGGTGAGTTCACGTTTCACGCACATGACCTACACCGATGCAGTGAAGGAGCTGGAGTCATCCGGACGTGAGTTTGAGTACAAGATCAGCTGGGGAGCCGACCTGCAGTCCGAGCACGAGAAATATCTGACCGAGGAAGTCGTACGCGGGCCGATTATTGTCACCGACTATCCCAAGGAGATTAAGGCGTTCTACATGAAGCTTAACGAGGATGAAAAAACAGTACGCGCCATGGATGTGCTGGTTCCACGTTTGGGAGAGATTATTGGAGGAAGCCAGCGTGAGGAGCGGGGCGATGTACTTGAGCGCCGCATGCGCGAGTCGGATCTGGATCCGGCCGCATACTGGTGGTACCTGGATCTGCGACGCTTCGGTACGGTGCCGCACTCCGGTTTTGGCTTGGGCTTTGAACGCCTGCTGCAGTACGTGACGGGCATGCAGAATATCCGCGACGTAATTCCCTTCCCGCGCACTCCGCGTTCTGCCGAGTTCTGAGCGTTCTGCCGAGTTTGCATGGGATGGGCCGCACCCTATGCGGCATGCCGCGCGTGGACGCATGTCGCGCGTGGCGCTATGCCCGGCCACCGTGTTTCGC
>SLAA01000083.1 GCA_007127105.1 Spirochaetales bacterium
AAATAATAACATCCCTATCCACCCTGCGCTCGTGCGCTACGTTTCACAGCGTGGTGTAACGTGCGGCTCCGGAGCACACAGGCATGATTTTTGGGTAGATACTTGTGTCGAGGCATGAGCTGCGATACTATACGCAGGTAGGGTCCTGAGCCGTTCTCAGCGCTCGGTCTCCTGCATATAACATAATTGGCAACCGAGTTCCAACATCGATTCATGTGCCGAACAACGAAATACCCATACAGGAGTACGAAATGAAATCGTACCGCTCAGATCTTCAAGTTCTCCAACAACGCCCGCCATCCTTGAGCGTGGTACTTGTTATCCTTTTTTCTGTGCTGATGTTCGGATGCGCGACGGCTCCTGCGGTCGAGGAAGCTCCCGACGCGGTTGCTGCTGTTCCAGCAGACCCCGAGACGCAGATTGCGCCGGAACCGGAGCCCAGTTTTCGAACTGTATACCTGCTCAGTCGCGAACGCTCCTTACTTGGAGATGGACGGTTGGATTCCTATCGCGAACTGAGCTACGAGCCAACCGGCACCGGACTTATTGAAGACCTTCGTTTTACCGCTACCGGGCGCCTCATGCAGGCCCGGCGTTATGAACTACGAGATGGGCGTCCGGTTGAGGAACGGCTCTACGACCAAGAGAATCAACTTCGCGCTATCCGGCGGTTTGACTATGACGCACATGGGAATCTGAGCATGGAGGAGCAGCTTGACGCTGCCGAAGAGTTCCAGACTCGTTCGACCTATGGATACGACGCTGAGGGTAGGCGTACGAGTTGGCAGGTTTTCAGTAGTTTTGCTGGACTTATGGGTTCAACTGCGTACAGCTATGAGAACGATCGGCTCTCTCGAATAGAGAGTCTCAGTCCTTCCAACGATCTTGAAGAGTACTTCGTCATTGAGTATGACAACGAGGGGCGCCCAACGAGGCGGACGCAGTATGACGCGCGGGATAGGCGACTGGGTTATATTCAGTACGAATACGACGGCGACCTCCTCATGAGTGAAACAGTACGACGGGCCACCGGTGCCGTTCAACGCTCGGTTCGCTACGAGTACGATCAAGCCGGAAACATTGTGGGTGAAACTCATTTCGATTCCTCCGGTAATCCACGGGAACGCATTGAGCGGGAGTTCATCATCCGTGAGGTGCAGGAGTAAATGTTCATGAACGCACAACTAATCAAGAAATACACCCAACGAGCGGTGCTGGTGTTGAGTCTCTTTCTGGTTCCTGCCGGGATGCTCCTCCACGCCAACGAAGTGGCTTCCATGTGGTCCCGTCTGTACGGGAATGCATCTACCAACCAACATCGATATCAAATAATGCTGAACATGGTGGAGCTCGACTCGCGCGATCTCGGACCGGTATACCTGCAAGCACTGGAGGAACAGCTCCGGGGATATCAGAACATCCAGGAGACTACCGAGCGCTTTGCGGCCAACCAGCTCATCATTCTCATTCTGCGCCAACTTGGACAGCAACGAGTCACCGAGTCCGCTGATGCGGTCTGGAACATGTTAGAGATAAACCCGCAGGTAAATGTCATGAGCGAGGCGGTACGTACCCTGGGTCGCATTGAGGCGACACAGTATTCAGGTCGACTGGCGCTCATGTTGCGAAATATGAACCTCCAGGTTAGTCCACTCACCGAACGTCGCGAAATTGAAGCGGTGGCTTTGAACACCGTTGTGGCGCTCGAACGGTTACGGGAGCCGGTTGGCTTTGAGCCGGTGTTCTTTGCAGCCAACGGTTGGTACTCGACGCAGAGTGGAGTGCGAGCGGCGGCGCGAGAGGCACTTCCTGAGATTGTGCAGGATCCAACCGACATTCTCATGGACATTACCCGTGGCAATACATCCATTGAGGTTAAACAGTTGGCTTTTCGGGTCGGGCTCGACTCAAATGCACCGGAGCCAAGAAAGGCCGAGTTTGCGGCTCGTTCTCTGGAGCATGCGCTTGGCGTGAGTCCACGCACTCGTATAGAAGAGCAGGCACTCAAGAGCCTGCGTATGAATGCGCTGGGGGCTATTCGTGACCTGGAGCATAAGGCGGATCGCGCCGTTCCAAGCATGGCCCGCATGCTCAGTGGCTATCGCTCGGATCGTTTGTACGACGAGGACGAGATGTTGGCCCTCATTTCTGCAATGGGTACCTTCAACAACGACGACTCGGTGCGTGCGCTTGCCGGTTTCATGCGCTATCAGACAGAACGCCGTGAACGCGGCCTTACACCCGACAGCCCCCGAATTCCTCGAGCTACCATTATGGCCCTGGGCAACACCGGCAATCCTATTGCTATGGAGGATCTCAACATGGTGGTTTTCTCGGATCAGTGGGAGAGCGGTGTTCGGCGTGAGGCCCGGGCGGCGCTTGACCGCATCATGAACTAGTGATTCCTTTCGGGCTGCTCATTCTGGGCATAGCCCTTCTCTATATCGGTGGCGAGAACCTTGTGCGTTCCTCGGTGGTGCTCGCCGACCGATTCGGGGTGTCCGAGCTGGTGATAGGCCTGACTGTTGTGGCCTTCGGAACCTCGTCTCCGGAGCTGTTCGTTAGTGTGCTTGCAGCTTTTCGGGGGCAAGGGGCGGTTTCACTTGGAAACATCCTTGGCAGCAACATCATTAATATTGCTCTCATTCTGGCCTTGTCCGCGGTTGTGGCGGCCATTCCTATACCGCGGAGTATCCGCCTGAGGGAGCTTCCCCTCATGCTTCTGTTTTACTGTGCAGCAGCGCTGCTACTGCCTGCTGCGGCGGTGGGAAGCGGTGCGACACGGGTTGTGGGTGTGCTCTTGGTGGGTTCACTGGTGGTATATGTCCTGTATCAATATCGCCTGGGGAAGCAAGGGAGTCCAAGCCTGAGTGTTGAGGCTCAGGCGAGCTCCGTAGTTGATACGCGTACAGAAGCCAAGTCCCAGTACGGCGCCTCGAACCACGGGGTGCTGAAACCCATACTCACGGTAGTTCTGGCCATTGCTGCGCTTGCCGCTGGCGGGCACTTACTGGTAGAGAATGCCTCGTTCCTGGCCCGGGAAATTTTCGGCGTATCGGAGCGGTTTATTGGGCTCACCATAGTGGCTATTGGAACCAGCGCGCCGGAGTTGGCAACCTCAATCGTAGCTGCTGCTCGGGGCCGTTCAAATGTGGTACTGGGTACGATCATTGGAAGCAATGTGTTTAACACCCTTATGGTACTCGGCGTGGCGGCCCTCTCCGGCGGCTTCGGAGGACTAGAGTCCGGATTTGGGATCGATTTTGCGATGATGGTGGTGATAACGCTCGTGTTGTGGGGTTTTTCCTGGCGTGGACGGCTTTCGAGGTGGGGTGGACTTTCCTTCCTCGCTATGTATGCCCTGTATGCGGCCTTTCTGATGCAGACCTCAAAGTGAGTGCAACCCGCCTGGTGAGTGTTCGTTCACGTAGATATTTGTATAGCGCCCCGAGTGATCAAAGACATCCTGCTCGCTGAAGCGTGTCTGCTCGAGAAAGTACAAAAGGTCATCCATATCATCCTGAGACTCAACATGCGAATACCGGAAGTAGAGGGGCCTATCGGTTGGTACCGCCTCCATGGCGACCACCGAAGGGAGTGCAGGATCAGAGATTTGCCGTAATGTGTTACGTAATCCACCGTAATAGGCTCGGTCGCGGCCGATAAACCTAAGGGTGTTGTTCGCGTCAAGGTAATACAACTCAAATATACCGGCTATTGAAGGTACCTTGTTGTTTATAAGGTGCTTTTCCATGGGCAGAAAGTCGCTCCATGAAATGGTGAAATATACATTGTCCTTGCGAGTCTTCTTTTCAATTATCGGTTTCATTTCGTTTCAGTATACTCCTCGCTCGAACTACGCAACAAGCGAATAACCACCGGCGTGGTGCTATTCAGGAAGAAACTCCCCATCCTCCGGTCGCTGTACATCCTCCCATATCCGTAGTATTTCCTCCCGGTGCTCCTCCGGAGCACTCAGGTATCCCCAACCCAGTTGCGGCTGAAAGATTCCTGCGTACACCGTGTCGTGATTACTCACAATTACGTGCGGTATATCTTTTTCCGCCAAATACGCACCTAACAACTGTGCTTGTGTATCATTGAAGATGTTCAAAATATGTGTGAATGAGTTCCTATTCATGTCTCTTCTTACCATACTGTGAAACTGTGTCTCAAGTCCGCCTTGACAAAAGCCTGACACTGGAATAATTTCATGTGTACGAATAATAATGATGGGAGTAGCGAATGCAGCTTGTGGTGTGGATCGCTCTTCCTCTTTTCGGGATCATTCTAGGTTGGACAGTCCGTTGGCTATACGCCAGGTTTCAGCTTTCTTCGTCAGAGCAAAAGGCGGAGCGAGTCAAAAAAGATGCAATTAAGGAAGCGGAAGCAGAGAAAAAAGAACTGCTGTTAGAAGCGAAAGATGAGTTACTGCGGGAACGAAACGAACAGGAACGAGAGCTTCGTGAACGGCGGAATGAATTGCAACGTTATGAAAAGCGTGTGCTCCAGAAGGAAGAAAGCCTAGATAAGAAGACGGCCTATGTTGAGACCCAGCAACAGAGGTTTCTTGACCGTGAGGGGAAGATAACTGAGCGCGAATTGGCGCTTGAGAATCAAGAAGAAGTACTTAGGGCCGAGCTGGAGCGCGTCTCCGGTCTTAGCGTCGACGATGCCAAGCGAATCATCATGAGTTCGCTTGAGGACGAGGCTCGGCATGACGCACAAGGTCTGCTGAACAAGATTGAGCAAGAAGCTAATCTCACAGCTGAACGTGAGGCGCGTGAAATTCTTGTAAGTACTATTCAACGTATAGCCTCCGAGGTAAACGCTGAGTTCACCGTAACCTCGGTGAGCCTGCCGAACGACGAGATGAAAGGCCGCATTATTGGGCGCGAGGGTCGGAATATCCGCACACTCGAAACGCTGACCGGTGTGGATATTATCATCGACGACACTCCGGAAGCGGTTGTCGTGTCATGTTTTGATCCGGTGAGAAAAGAGATTGCGCGTCGTTCGCTGGAACGGCTCATCTCTGACGGCCGTATACATCCGACTCGAATTGAAGAAGTTGTGCAGAAGGTGACTCAGGAGATTGGTCAGATAATCTATGAGGAAGGCGAGAAGGTCCTTTTCGACCTTGGAATTCACCATATGAAGCCCGAAGGAATTCGGGGAATTGGCCGCCTCCATTTCCGAACCAGCTATGGACAGAATGTTCTCGCCCATAGCAAGGAAGTAGCAGTGTTTGCTGGCATGATCGCTGCTGAAGTCGGTGCCGACCGTGAGCTTGCCAAGCGGAGCGGGTTGCTGCATGACATTGGAAAGGGTATTGAGACCGACACTGACAGCAACCATGTTGAGCTTGGTGTCGAACTAGCGCGGCGCATGGACGAGGATGAGCGCGTAATCAACGGCATTGCGGCTCATCACGGCGACGTTCCCCACAGCTGTGCCGAGTCGGTCATTGTTCAAATTGCGGACGCATTATCGGCGTCACGCCCAGGTGCCAGACGTGAGACCCTGGACAACTACATCAAGCGTTTAGAGAACCTGGAAAGCATTGCTGAGGATTTTGACGGTGTTGAGAAAGCCTATGCGATACAGGCAGGCCGAGAGCTGCGTATCATGGTAGATCACGAGACCGTCAGCGATGCAGGGGCCAAGGAGATCGCCAAGGCTATTGCCAAGAAGATTGAGGCAAATCTCCGTTATCCTGGTCGTATTAAGGTTACGATGATCCGCGAGACGCGGATTGTCGAGTACGCTCGCTAAAGTGGCTTCACGAAAGTTTAAGGTACTGGCTCTCGGAGACGTAATTGGCTCCGCGGGCCAGCGCGCCGTGTTTGCAGCCTGCGCTGGCCTGAAAAGGCGGCACAATGCGGACATGGTTATTGTTAACGGAGAAAATGCGGTTGAGGGCTTTGGTATAGATGAGGCCACTGCCCAACGCCTGTTTTCCGCTGGTGCCGACGTTATCACTACTGGTAACCATGTGTGGCAGCAAAAAAGTGTTATGCCTTATCTTGACCGCGAGGACCGCATTCTCAGGCCCGCCAACTACCCGGGGGGTAACCCTGGTCATGGATACTGCGTGCTTGATGTACGGGGAGTCTCGGTTGCGGTACTGAACCTCCAGGGCCGCGTGCGCATGCCAAGTATTGATTGCCCCTTCCGCACCGCAAAAGACCTCCTACGCAAGCTCAAAAGCAAGGCAAAGATTTTCGTGCTCGACTTCCATGCTGAAGCCACCGAGGAAAAAGAGGCTCTCGCAGCTTACCTTGACGGTGAAGTCGCCCTGGTTTTTGGGACTCATACCCATGTGCAAACTACCGACAACCGCATTCTGCGGGGTGGAACGGCGTATCTGACAGATATCGGTGCATGCGGCCCGCACGATAGCGTCATTGGGTTTAAGTCCGATGTCAGTGTCCGCAGGTCTTTGACGCAACTACCGCTCAAGAACGAAGTTTCGGACACTACCGCGAGGATCCACGGCCTTGTGCTCAGCCTTGACCCGTTGAGCGGAAAGGCTTTGGAAATTGAACGTATACAGGAGGACTCACTGGTGTGAGTTCTAAGGCGCCTCGGTCCGGTAGTTCAAAGGGCACAAAGAGGAATAAGTCTGGGAAACGCACAAAGGGCCGCCCAAGCTTGCTCGCGTTGTGTCGTGTACGGTTTGCACATCTGGAGTCTGAACGACTCTATGCGGCCATCCTGTGTGGCGACGTGTATGTAGACGGTGTTCGTGAACGCAATCCCCAACAGCGCTTTCCTGGCGAGGTTAGCATTACCCTCGCGTCCTCGAGTGCAGCCCTCACCCTGAGTCAAGCCGGAGGTGCGCGCACTGCCTCTGGGGCTGCGCCGCCAGGGCGTTACGTTTCTCGGGGTGGCGAAAAACTTGAGGCGGCGCTGCAGGCATTTGAGCTCAGTCCGGATGGTTGCTGCGTACTGGATGCCGGAGCATCTACCGGCGGCTTCACTGACTGTCTTTTGAGACACGGTGCTCGCTGTGTACACGCCGTCGACGTTGGCTACAATCAGCTTGCCTACGAGTTGCGAAGCGATCCTCGAGTCTTGGTGCACGAGAGGCTTAACATCAAGAGCGTTACGACTCTGGACCCAGCGGCAGATTTCGCGGTTGCGGACCTGTCATTTCGTTCCTTGTGTGGGGTAGCCGGACACCTGCTGTCCTTGACCACCCGTGGGCTACTGGTGGCATTGCTAAAACCGCAGTTTGAACGTGAGAGCCAGCTATCTCAGGCAGAGCAGAATCAGAGTGGGAAAGAACAGGAACTCGGCAGTCAGGATTTTGACGGTGTAATCACAAATGTGAATGAAGTAGTGCGTATCGCGCTCGGCACCATTACCGCGCTTGAGCGTGAAGGGGCCTACACCTGCGGCGTGTGCATCTCGCCTATCAAAGGACGCAGCGGGAATCAAGAGCTGTTCCTGCTGTTGGAAGACTCACCCGCTAAACGACTCTCCTCGGTTGAAGCTCAGCTTCGCACGCTGCTAGGAATAGCATAGCTCCCTGAAGCGGCGCTGACGAACACTACGGATCCAGACGAGTGCATTTCCAGAATCGAACGGCAGCTTAGCCAAAAGAGTCCCGGCGTAGTGGCCGTCCAATGTACACGCCGTCTCCGCCTAGAAACTCGCGTTCCTGTCCCTCAATAAGAATTTGAACTGCGTCAACTGTGGGGAACTCAGTGGTCGAGTAGACAATCTGCTTAAGCTGTGCGAGGTAGCCCTCTATGCCGAGTGGGTTAAATTGAAACGCCTCGTTGAAATTGAGATACGCAACACCACCGCGAACCGAGGCAGATAGAAGTCTGGTGTCTTTTGGAATGAGATGGTGAAGCCCTCGTTCGATCTCCTGGGAGTTTGGGCCGCTGATCAAGACCTGAAGCATGGCTGTCAAAGGCGTGTCGACAAACGAAACCTCCCGGACTACACGATCGGGGTAGATTGTGCCGGTATCGGTCACACGAATAAAATACAGCGGGAAGTCACGACTGCGGGTATTTGGCGTGGGAGACGGAGTTGTCTCGGTCCGGGAGTCCGGTTCGCTGTGGTTATCCTCACCGCGGGTATCCGGGGAATCAAGAGCGAGATCCTCACCCTCTTGGGCTTCGGGTGCTGTCAATGAATCCCGGCCCACTCGATCATCGGGGATCAGTTCAATCTGTGGTGTCTCAGGGCTTGGTTCCGGACGCTCCGGCTGTTGGCCGTTTTCAGGATCCCGCGGTTGCTCGGGGCGGGCTTCCGATGCAGCCTCATCCCCGTTATTCGGACGCAACCGCTCACTGAGGGTTTCCACAAGGCCGGTGTTTTCGAGTACCTGCTGTATATCACTTCGGTTGTGCAGATAGAGTGCCACCACAAACAGGATAAAGGCCATCCAGAACAACACACCGAATCCGCTACTGCGCTTCGTTTTCTTTCGAGTCATATCACCCTATGTATCGGTTGATTCCGGCCGGAGATCAAGATGCACAACAGGGTTGTGAATACCTTTGTTGTGCAATATAGTTGCACCATTATGCAGGAGCTCAACGGAATATCGGTCTCCCCCGGAATTGCTATCGGGAAGGCTTTTCTGTACATCGACGAAACACCAAACATTCCTCGCTATCGAGTACAGAAGCAAGATCTGGAAGGTGAGTTCGAGCGACTGCGCTCCGCTATTGATCGCGCCCTTGAAGAGCTGGAAAACATACGTTCTGGCCCTGCCGCTCAAAGCACCAACGCGCCCAAGTTTCTTGATTCGCACCTCCTCATGCTACAGGATGAATCTTTCATTGGCGAAATCCGCAGCGAGGTCGAGCACAGCCGCTTCAACGTCGAGTGGGTGCTGAGAAGAAACTCCCAGAAACTTGCGTCAAAACTTGCGAGCAGCAACGATGAGTACCTCAGAGACCGAAGTGTCGATATACACGACGTTGCTAAACGCCTTTTGGACCACCTCATGTTTAGAGAGCGAATCTCGCTGGCCGACCTGAGCAGTG
>SLAA01000041.1 GCA_007127105.1 Spirochaetales bacterium
GCATAGCTCTCACCGGTGAGTATTGCCGAGAGGGCTGCGGTGACGGCGCGGCCTTCGTCGGAGTCGTAGGCATAGCCCATAACCATAAGCAGAGTGCCAATGTTGGCGTAGCCGAGCCCCAGGGTGCGGAAGTCGTAACTCTTACGCGCAACCTCTTTGCTGGGGAACTGGGCCATGGCAACACTAATTTCCAGGATCTGGGTCCAGATGCGAATGGCATGCCTGTAGGACTCAATGTCAAACTCACTCGTGGCCTGATCGTAGAAGGTCATGACGTTAAGTGAGGCAAGGTTACAGGCGGTATCGTCAAGGAACATGTACTCCGAACAGGGGTTCGATGCCCGGATCTCACCGTCAGCAGGACAGGTGTGCCATTCATTAATGGTGCTGTGGTACTGTATGCCGGGGTCGGCGCAGGACCATGCCGCACGCGCAATTTTGTCCCATAGATGTCGTGCCTTGATCTTTTTCCAGTAACTCCCGTCGGTACGCGCGGTCAGTTCCCACTCCCCGTCGTCGAGTACCGCCTGCATAAAGCGGGCCGACAGGCGTATTGAGTTGTTTGAGCTTTGTCCACTGACGGTAATGTAGGCCTCGTCGTCCCACTCTGTGCTGAACTGCTGCAGTTCGGCCGGGAGCTCACCCTGACGTGCCAGTTGGAGCAGCTGGTACAGGAATGGAGAGGGAACTCGTGACGCCACGGCTCGTTCAATACTGGTGCGCAGGGCCGGGTTGCGGTCTGGGTCGGTACGGTCTTCATCCGGCCCTTTAAAGCCCTCTACCGCAGCAAGAATGCGCTTGGCCTCACGACTAATGACGCTGCTACCGGCAGCGAGACTTGCAACCTTGTACTCCTCATTCATTTTCCAGTCAATGTACTGTTCAATGTCTGGATGATCGGCGTCCAGGGTTACCATTTTTGCCGCGCGCCGGGTTGTGCCACCACTCTTAATTGCCCCGGCCGAACGGTCGGCAATCTTGAGGAAGGAAAGAAGACCAGAACTGACGCCACCTCCGGAGAGAGGTTCGGCCGACCCGCGAATGCGGGAGAAGTTACTGCCGGTTCCAGACCCGTACTTAAACAGTCGAGCCTCCCGAGAGACCAGATCAATAATGCCACCGTCGTTTACCAGATCGTCCTCGACATTCAAAATGAAACACGCATGCGGCTGAGGCCGCTCATAGGCGCTCTTGGACTTCTCCACCCTGCCGGTCTCTGGGTTCACAAAGTAGTGTCCTTGCGGTGGTCCTTCAATGCCGTACACGGCATGCAGTCCGGTGTTGAACCACTGTGGAGAGTTGGGTGCTGCCATCTGGTGAGCCAGCATGTAACAGGTTTCGTCGTAAAAGGCTTGAGCGTCGTCCTCGGACTCGAAGTAGCCACCGCGCCTGCCCCACTCGGTCCAGGTATAGGCCAGGCGATGAAAGACCTGACGGGCATCGGTTTCTCTACCGGTGCCGCCGTCCTCCTGCGGAACACCGGCCTTGCGGAAATACTTCTGAGCAAGGATATCGGTAGCAATTTGTGACCATGAGTCCGGTACAATTACATCCTCCTGATGGAAAATGCTCTTGCCGTTGGGGTTACGAATCTCGGAGGTGCGTGATACCCAGGTTATGCCCTCGTATGGGCCTGATTCTCGCGTGGTAAACTTTCTTTCAATTCTCATATTCGCCTCCCGGACTATGTTATATATGGTGGTTATTAGGCTCGAGAGCCCATAATACCCATATATATGGTGTCCGTAAAGAGAATTTCGGTCTACTTAGCCATGAATCTTAATTTTTTTTGTACCCCGAATCCTTGTTCGTTTTCGCGGGCGTAATGGAGAGAATGCGCTCAGTCGGCCACCCGGCGCAGGCGCAAAACGTCCCCACCACGGTACCCACTATTCCGCCACAACACTTGATTCAGGTCGTATGCAGGTCGCGAAAACATGTCTGGTGTAGTACGGAGCAGCTCATTGACCCATGCTGCGTCCTCGGGTTGAGCTTCTCGCAAACGCCATACCCAGGTATTAGTGAAATACGTGGTAGCTCGTTCCGGCTCCTGTTGCAAAAGGTAGGCCTGAAACTCGTTTACCATGAGGTACTCGTCTTCCGGGTCAAAGTCCCTGAACTGAAAGAAGCTGCGCCAGAACCTGCGCTCCTCGGCAGTCAAGGCATCCCAGTAGCTAAAGCTGTAGTCACGGAACTCTTCTTCCATGTAGAACAGTCCGTGCATTGCTTCATGCGTCAGGAATACCCGCCGCAGATGCGGTAACTCACGCGAGAAGGAGATCACCCCACCCGGCCCAGCGGTGTAGCTTCCGTCCGACGCGCGAAGTATCACCCCGCGCTCTACCATCAAGCTGCGAAGAAGCTCCTCCTCGGGATTCAAAGGAAAGCGCTGCGCATCTGCCGCATTGAAGAAGTCGGCCAGTCCGTGTCCCGAGTAGTTGTGTGCATTCCAACCATGCTTGCCCTCAAGTTCAGCATTCGTGAGTAAGGTGCCGCGAAACTCATCCTTCTCTACAAAAAAGGCCAGTCGCTTGAAGAATGCACTCTGATGCGCCAATTGATTAAAGTCTATCACGTAGATCTCGGGGTACGCACTCCAGGAGAAGAACTCAAACTCGGCCCGTCGCCAGCGGCGCTGTGGGTACTCAAGAATCTGCCCCAGGTCAGCAGGAATGGGCTCGGCACTGTCGGGCCGCGATAACTCACGGGGAAGAGAAATGACTTCAGCGGAAAGGAAGCGGAATTCAGCCTCGGAGTTGGTGAGACGCACCTCCTGTACCGGCTCGTCTAGGTCATGCAGATGCAGATGCACCGTGTTCCGACCGGGGTTAAACCCGAGGACGTAACGAACGACTTCCGAGGCGCCTCTTAGTTCCACCTGCGCGGCATGCACCACTGGCTTGGCATCGGGGGTCTGCAGTTCGGGCGGTCTACGATAGTCGTACTCGAAGCGCAGAATGGGTATAAACCTCTCCCTATCTAACTCGGCGCTCACAGCACGGAGGTCAAACTGCAGTTCGGTGCGGAGCTCATGTTGATTGGCTTCGGACTCGGCTTTTTCGGCCTCTGCTTTTTCAGCTTCAGCGTTGGCCTCGGTCTCGGTACCGGTACCGGTCTCGGTTGAACCCTGACCTGTTGCGGCTTCAGGAGCTGCCGCACGGGAGTCACAGGAACTCAGAATGAGAAACAGCAGAACAGTGATACACAATGCTGCGGTCACCAGGACATGGGGGAACGAGCGGAGTTTTGTCATTACTCTAGACCTACAACGCCATTGCTGCCTTGGCCATGAGCTCGGCGAGCTCGTAGGTGCGCATAGGAGTGAAGCGGGGATCTCTGCGCAGAAAGCTGTCAAAACGACCGCCGAATGCGTCGGGCTTATTGGGTAGTTCCAGAACCTCTTGTTCCATGAGTCGAGCCGATGGCTCAAAACGCCTGTTTACCGCAAAGAGCACTGCACAGTAGTTACGAATGAATCCGGCACTGGACACCAGGTAGAAGAGGTTCTCTTCGCGCACCGCAGCTGCGTGGAGATCACTCAGGAAATGCTCCATCCGGGCCTGGGCAGCGTTTCGAACTCTGCCCCAGAACTCCTCGCTCAAGTCGCCGAGCCTGCTGCGAACCTGTTCCAGCCAGTCGGACTTGCTAAACAACACCTGGCAGTGCTGCAGCCGGTAGAAGACATAGGTTCCAGTATCACGTTGGGCACCCTGCGGCTCAAAGGCAGCCGACACTAACTCGGCGTAGCGGTCAATATCCTTGTACTCCAGACGGACTGGAACTCCGTCCAGCAGGAACCGGTCCTTAGGGTGCACTTCCTGCGACTCAAAAGCCCCGGCATTCTCTAACGCTTCGCGTCGTTGGTCCAAGGTGGGTAGCTGTCCACGGTAGAATACATCAAGGCTCACAAAAAAATAGGGGTCGTAAAAGTCCTCGCCGGACTCAAGAATCGTTATGGTATCTACACAGTCCCAGGTCGAGAGAGTTCTGGCAACATCATCAACGGTTCTTCTTACTCTAGGGGTCATGGTCCGCCTTTCTTCGTTCCGATTTCTTCGGTATCATATCACCGAGGACACCGTGAATACAACCGAGTTCCAAGCACTGATGAATGAAAATCTCGCCCAGCCGGACACAGCACTTGTCTTTCGGGCAATTGTTCCACCTGGGAATATCGAGTCAGAACTCGACAGCTATCAAGCACGACTTTTTTCCCTCACCGGCGACCCAACGCTCCGTTTCCTCAGCCCCTTTGTTCCGCTGCAACACGTGGTAGCTCCACGAGACCCAGAGCAAGGCGCTCATCCAGTACGGCTTGACATGCGCGGTGCGGTCAGCTACCTCGCACCTTCTGCAGAGCGACACCGACATCCGCTTGGAGTTCTCTATCTTTCGGCAATGCTGCGCTCTAGCGAGGGACAAGAGACAGAAACAGCCCTGGTGATTGGTATATCGACCCTCAGCTCCCAGCGTCTCGAACCGGAGATAAGGAGACTTGCAGGTGAGGATGCGTGGTCGAAGTCAGGCAGGGGAGATTCCGGAACCTGGGGTTTCTCGGTGTCAAGAACGATACAGCTAACGCTGACTTGGTTGTGGGAAAACAATGCCCCGGAGCAGACCACAAGCGAAGCGCCCCTGGGACTGCAGCAGGACCGGGGGCGTATCTAGGCGCTGGCCACACTGTGCGCCAGCACTACCTGGTTTCGTCCGGCCTCCTTTGCACGATACAACGCACCGTCGGCGGCCTCGGCAATGGACAAAGCGTCGGAGCACGCAGGGAAACCCGCAATGCCACAACTGAAGGTGACGCTGAAATCCTCGTCGCCAGCTCTATGACGAATGAGCGAGAAACTCTCCCGAATGTCGTCAAGAAGGCGTTGCGCCTGAGTGGTGCCTACATCAAAGAGAATAACCGCAAACTCCTCACCGCCGTAGCGACCTATGACGTCAGTCTTTCGCAGCCGTTGCTGCAAGAGCCGGGCAAGGCTCTTTAACACCCGGTCACCACTATAATGGCCATAGATATCATTCACCTGTTTGAAGCGGTCAAGATCTATCATAGCAAAGGACATTTCTCTACCTATTCTATTTGCGCGTTGCATTTCCAGACTCAGACTTGCTTTCAGATTGGAGTGATTCAAAAGCCCAGTCAGTGAGTCTCGCTCCATGAAATAACGCATACTGCGAGTGCGCTCGGCACGGAGCGAAACAGCCTTGATCAGATGTTCGGGTTTTATCGGTTTAACCAGAAAGTCGTCGGCACCGGATCCAATGGCTGCGAGTTGTTTCTCCCGGTCGTTCTCAACCGAGGTGAACACAATAGGAACCGCCACAAAGGAGTCCTGCTGGCGAATGATTCGCGTAAGTTCAAGCCCGTCACAGTTCGGCATATAGAGGTCCATGAGAATGAGCTCCGGGCGCGACTCTATCATTACCGACACGACCTGTGAGGGGTCGGAAACTACCGAGGTGATCATGCCTGCCTGCTGCAAGATAAGCGCGGTGTGAGATACTTGCTCCGGGTCGTCATCAATAATGAGGATGTGATACGGCTCGTTCTTTCCGGCTCCTCGCAGCCCATCTACACGGTCAATCACCACCGAGATATCAACAGGTGGAGAAAAGAAGGCCGCCCCACCCGCACGAACGGCTCGCAGACGAGTTGCAAAATCATCACGATCCGACATGAAGACTACAACACACCCATAACCAGCCCGACAGGTAAGCTGTTGTAGCCGGTCCTCAAGACCCGGCATTTTGTCGAGCAGTGCAAAATCGCACAGAATGATCTTGTCCTTGATCTCGGGGCCCAGACCTACTGTGACGGCGTTGAAGGACAACTCTTCAATTGAGCCAATCTTGTATACCGGCATCCGAAAAAATCCGAGTTGGGTTTCAAGATCCGGAATAAGGGGAGGGCTATCTTCGAGGAGATATACCACGAAGCTGTCGATGTCCTGCCCGTTGAGATCACTTTCGGGGCCAACCGGGAGTAGTGTTCCGGTATCGTCATAGTCGTACTCACTATCCAGCTCCCGGGCATGGGGGCTGTTATCCTCCTGGGTAGCATGATGCCGTTCTGAGACCTCTTGTTCCTCGGAGTCCCTGCTGTTGGTATCACCGTCTTCTTCATGGCGCCGGGTTTCACGAACATAAGGGCCAACCGCCGCAAGGAGCGCTGTATATGCCGCGTCGAAGCTCGGCCGGACAGCCTGAGTCAAGTCGGCTGTGGCAGGGCCTTGAGGGCTGTCAATGAAGGGTTCCAGCAACTCCTCATAGTAACGAGCAGCTGCCGACAGCTCGGCAAAACCAAAAGTCGCACCGGTACCAGCCAGTTTGTGGAGTTCATTGCGCAGAAGTGCGAGCAAGGCCTTGGTTTCTCCGGATGCATCCGGCCGGTCACTCATAAACCCTGCAAACACGGCACTGTAGGTATCATAGATGAGTGCAAGCTTGTCAGGGAGTTGAGCCGCAAACTTTGCGCTCAGTGCTTCCAAGCGCGCTCGCATTCGATCGGAGTACTGTGCCATTCGCGGGGGGTCTCCCTTGTGGGTGATTTTTGATATTACTATGGTAACAATAACCTGAAACCGCAATTTGAATCAACTAAACTTGCACAAGCGCAGGATATCGGTTAACCTTTTACGACATGGTGAGCGAAATTAACCTTAGTACAAGCTTGGAAAACTACCTCGAAGCAATTCTCGTTCTTGAGCGTCGCAACCGCGTTGCGCGCGTTAAAGATATTGCCGAACACCTTAGTGTTCAAATGCCCTCGGTTACCGGAGCGGTAAAGAACCTGCGAGACAAAGGCCTGGTAAATTACGAGAAGAACTCCTTTATCAGTCTAACCCCCGAGGGAATGCAGATAGCAAGGGCAATTGAACGCCGTCACTCGGTGTTACAGTGTTTCTTAGAGAATGTCCTGCTCGTTGATACGCAACAGGCAACAGATATCGCTTGCAAAATGGAACATGCGCTTGACACCGAGACCGCCGAGAAGCTGTGTAACAGCATTAAGTATTTCACCAACGAAATTCTCACGCGGCAAGATCTTACCAAGGAGCAGTGGCAGGATATTCTGACATCTCGTCGGACGCCTTGCACAATTTGTCACTCATGGCCCACATCGTAACCAGTGTCCTCGAAAATCGTCCGGTCGCTCAAGACTATTATGAGCTCAGAATGGCATGGCCGTCCTGGGCCCCTGCACCACTGCCAGGACAGTTCCTCACGGTTCGGACGGTAGATGGGCCGGTGCCTTTGCTGCGACGTCCCTTTGCATTCTCGGGTTTTGACCGTGCTGACAGCGCAGCGAGTATTATTTACCAGCGGCGCGGCCACGCAACTACTCTCATGACCGCAAAGCGACCCTTTGATCCATTTGACATTCTCGCACCTCTAGGCAACGGTTTTCCCGACCCTAAACCCGGGCGCAGGCCAATACTCATTGCCGGGGGAATCGGAATGGGACCCATGCTTTTCCTGGCCGAGCGCCTTGCACAGACACCCTACCCCGGAGTTCTCATTATTGGCGCTCGCTCGGCCCAGTACCTGCCACGAGTTGTGTTGTCACGCTCGGTACAGACGATACTCTGTACGGACGACGGTTCGGCAGGGCGCAAGGGTTCGGCGGTTGACGTTGCGCGTGAAGAAATTCGTCACGAAGGCTGTGCACCGGAACTTTACCTGTGTGGGCCTCACGGCATGCTTGCCGCAGGACACGCACTTGCCGAGGAGCTGGACGCACCGGCCTGGGTTGCCATGGAGCAAACCATGGGGTGTGCGGTCGGAGCCTGCATGGGTTGTGTTGTGCGCGTTCATGGCGGAGAAGAGTACGCACGAGTGTGCATGGAAGGCCCTGTGTTCGACTCAAGGACGATTGTATGGACCTGAGTGTTCGCATTGGCCCGGGTACCTTGCCGAATCCGGTAGGGGTTGCATCCGGCACTTTCGGATACGGAAGCGAGTACGAGAAACTCATAGACCTTAGCATTATTGGGGCACTCTACACCAAGGCTGTGACTCCAGAGCCGCGCCCCGGAAACGCAACACCGCGCATCATTGAGACGGCAGCGGGAATGCTGAACTCTATTGGCTTAGCCAACAACGGTCTTGCCGGGTTCAAAACGGCAAAGATACCCTACCTTCGCACACTCCCCTGCCCAGCGGTGGTGAATGTCGCTGGTGCCAGGGGCGATGACTACGCAAAGGTTATTGAGGAGCTCGCTGGCGAGGACTGCATTTGGGGTTGGGAGGTGAACCTTTCCTGTCCCAACGTCAAAACCGGCGGCCTGGCGCTCGGCACCGATCCGAACGAGGTGGAGCAACTGACCGCGCGCCTGCGTAAACTCAGTTCAAAGCCGCTCATCATTAAGTTAACTCCCAACGTAACCGACATTACCGCCATTGCGCGCGCGGCCGAGGCCGGGGGTGCAGATGCCGTCTCCTGCATTAATACGCTTGTGGGAATGGTAATTGATACCAAAGCACTGAGGCCGGTTCTGCCAGGTAAAACCGGCGGCCTGTCCGGCCCGGCCATTCTGCCAGTGGGCTTAGCTGCAGTCTACCGGGTCGCACGCGCTGTCAAGATCCCTGTGATTGGCCTTGGTGGAATCACGGAAGCTGACCACGCAGTACAGTATCTGCTCGCTGGTGCACATGCCATTCAGATTGGAACCGCCAACTTCATTGACCCGTCGGTACACCAGAAGGTACTCGACGGCATTCAGGCCTTTGCGGTGCTCCACAAACTGCAGTCCATTTCCGAGTTCCATCAGTTCATTGACTGAAACGTTCCAGGGCTTGACGC
>SLAA01000198.1 GCA_007127105.1 Spirochaetales bacterium
GAAGCTGCTCGGCAAGCTCAGGCTCGGCATACTCAAGCATATGCGCAACCACTCCGGCGATATCGCCTTGCGCGCTTCCCTGAGTGCGGAAGTCATCCTCGTACCAGGTGAAGATGCTTGAGGCATGCAGCCTGTCCCGCTCAAAGCCTGCACCACGCGGGTGGTTAATGAACTCGCGGGCGGCTACATCGAACTGGTTTGTATAGTCCTCTCCGCTGAACGGTTCCGGGTGCAGATTGGGGCAGCCCATTGCGGCGCAGTTAACCGCATAATGAATGCGGGCATCCTGCCAGATTGGGCGGATAATCCGGTGCTCAATATCGTTGAGACTTAAGGGTTCACCCTCAACAGTGACCAGCTGTGCGTCCCACGGGTGCCGGTTGAACACGGGGCCCGAGATCTTTATATCGCGAATGGACTCAACCGGGTAGTGGTCAAGAATGAGCCGTACGGTGACAGCGTTGTACAGGTTCAGCCAGTACGCCATCTGCTCGTTGCGGTTAAGATCTGAGACCGCGGTTGACTCAAGCTGCACGATGTAGCTGTCGAGCCGTTCTCGGTCGGGAGCTGATACCGCGCTGTAGCGTACCAGGTGCACGCCGGAGTCGTGTCCGGTCACCAGGTAGCTTTCAAGGAAGGCGGCCCAGGCCGAATGATCTAGTGTTTCGGTGGAGCCTGGGTTGTGCGCTTCCCATCGTGGCCAGAGTTCGGCTTGGGGTGCTGCCCAGGCTGCGACGTTAGCCAGGGTCAGGAAGCCAAACAGGAGAAGCGCCCGCGGTGTTTGCCGTCGTGTGTCGTTACAGCTTTTCATTAAGCCTCCCAAAGCTCTCATTCTTGTATATACAAGTACGGCTTTTTTTTGCGAAAGTCCAGTGAAGAATTTGCCTTTTGCAGGCGCTTGTAGATACAATATTTCCCAGGGTGTAGCAGAGTGTACCAAAGTGAGTCGTCACTGTGCTAAGGTTGCGCCGCACAGGTTTGGAGGAACAGCATGCCTGCTCGCTATAGAGGATATCGTTGGTTGAGTCTGGTGGGCATTGCGTCGGTCGTGCTGATCTGGACCGTGGCGGCTGAGCTGCAGGTTGTCCCCGAGTTATTCCTGCCACACCCTCGGACTGTGGCGCGTACCCTCGTGCACATAACCTTTACTGGGTATCGGGGAGGCACCCTGCCGTACCACCTTGCCGCCAGCATGCGGCGTGTCCTGGCAGGTTTTCTTCTCGCTTTACCCACTGCGGTACCGTTGGGGCTTGCAATGGGGTACAGCCGACGAGTGAGAGCATTTTTTGACCCGCTTATTGAGTTTTACCGGCCACTTCCGCCCCTGGCATACTACACGCTGCTTATTGTGTGGCTTGGTATTGGGGATGAATCCAAGGTCGCCTTGCTCTTTCTGGCGGCTTTCCCACCGCTCTCAATTAGTGCGATGTCCGGGGTTGCTTCGGTTCCTGCTGAACGTGTGCAAAGCGCACTGGCGCTGGGGGCGAGTCGAGCGCAGGTTTTTCGTCATGTAATATTTCCTTCCTGCCTGCCATCAATCTTCACCGGGATGAGGGTGAGCATTGGGTTTACCTATACTACCCTTGTTTCCTCCGAAATAGTCGCTGCAACATCCGGAGTGGGTTGGATGGTGTTGGATGCAGGTAGATTCCTCCGCACCGACGTGATTTTTGCAGGCATTTTTGTTATGGGCGTTACTGGTCTCGCACTCGACAGAGTTGTACGTCTATTGGAACGACGCATCGTCCCATGGAAGGGCTTGGCCGAGTAAGGGCTGGAAATGAAAGAAGAGAAAACGGATTAAGGAGGCACACTGTGTCGGTTCGAAATAGACTACTTGGTTACGGTTTTTGGGCAGGGGTTCTTATGGTACTCACCGGTCTGGGCCTGGGGACGGTTCATCCCGCGTATGCCGCTGGACGTTCCGAGGCAACGCGAGAGGAGGTGGTCATTGGGTATCAGACCATTCCAAATGGGGCCATGGTTGCCAAGCAGCTTGGGTGGCATGAGGAGCGCCTTGGACGTCCGGTACAGTGGGTGCAGTTCAACTCCGGCAGCGAGCTGAATGCTGCGGTTGCCGCCGGAAGTGTGGATATCGGACTTGGAGGAAGCTCAACCACGGTTGCCGCCATTGCTCAAGGGGTGCCAGCTCGGGTGTTTTTCATCTACGATATCATTGGTGAGAACGAAGCTCTGGTGGTGCAGTCGGGATCAGGTATCTCGGAGGTCACGGATCTCGTAGGAAAACGTGTTGCAGCTCCTTTTGGGGCTACGACGCACTATCATCTGCTTGCCGCCCTGGGTGAGGCCGAGGTTGATCCCGAATCGGTGACAATTCTCGATATGACAACCGGCGACATTCTGGCCGCCTGGCAACGTGGAGATATCGATGCTGCATTTGTGTGGGAACCAAGTCTCGCTGCACTTCTGGAGCTTGGTGGCGATGTGCTTATTACCAGTGGCGAGCTTGCGCAACTGGGGTATCTGACTGGTGATATTGGAATTGTGCGAGAAGGTTTTGCCGCGCGTAATCCCGAGCTCGTTGTCCGCTACCTGGAGACACAGTTGAGGGCTATTGCTCTCTACCGCCAAGACCCAGAGGCAGCTGCCGCAGCGGTTGCTCGGGAGTTTGACATATCGGAATCCGAGGCAGCGCGTCAAATGGCCGGTCTGCAGCTGCTTTCCGGCCCCGAACAGCTTGGGAGTGAGTATCTAGGAACGAGTACAGCGCCGGGGGCCCTGGCGGAGGTGTTTCATGCAACCGCTCAGTTCCTGGTGGAGCAGCAGACTATCGGTCGCCTCCCCGAGATTGAGGTGTTTCGCAATGCCATTGATGCGTCCTTTCTTGAACGTGCAGTGCGCGGCTTAGAGGAGTAAAGGCACCCCATTCATGAGCAACGCGCCAGCTTTACAACTGAGGAATGTTGACTACTCCTACAGTGGCCGTAACGGTCCGGTGCCCGCGGTGGACGGACTGAGCCTGGACATAGAGGTTGGGTCCTTTCTGTCCATTATTGGACCTTCCGGCTGTGGCAAGTCCACATTACTGCGCCTACTTGCTGGCCTGCTCTTTCCGGACCGCGGCGAGGTGCTTGATGACGGGCAGCCAGTTGGCGGGCCGGACCCGCGGCGCGGAATTGTGTTTCAAAAACCGCAGCTCTACCCGTGGTTGACCGTTGGAAAGAACGTTGAGTTTGGACCCAAAATGCGAGGTCTACCGCGGGCGGAGCGGAAGCGGCTTGCTGCACAGTACGTGGAGATGGTTCGTCTGACCGAGTTTGCAAAGAGCTATCCGTACGAGCTGTCGGGTGGAATGCAACAACGCGCCGCGCTTGCGCGGGTACTGGCGAACGACCCCAAGGTGCTTCTTATGGATGAGCCTTTTGGAGCGCTCGACGCTCTTACGCGGGAACACCTTCAGGATGAGCTGCGCGAGATCTGGCGCAGTACTGGCAAAACAATAGTATTGGTAACGCATAGTGTAGAAGAGGCAGTCTATCTGGGTACGCGGGTGCTCGTTCTCAGCGACCGGCCCGCCCGTGCTCTTGCCGATATCCCGGTGAGTTTCAGCACCAATGGTACTCGTGGGCTGGGGCGTGAGGTCAAGGCACGGCCGGAGTTCATCAAGGTGCGTGAAGAGGTGCTGCGCTACGTCTGGACCTAGTCTGCGTTAGACTCGGTCCGAAGCGTCGGCGTCCGGAACCTCAACGGCAACCTGCTTGCGAGCAAGCGCCCGGCGGGCCACAATCGTCACCCGCCCGGTTGCTACCACTGTAGCCACAAGACCAACCGCATACAGTACCCACTCGGCGGTCGATGTGCCCCCGCTTGAGACTCCAAGCTCGGAGAGTCGCCGCACAAGCGATCCAATGTAGGAGTACAGTAGGACTCCGGGTAGCATGCCCACAAAGGATGCCAGCACATAATGTGGTGTGCGAACTTTTGTGAGTCCGTAGACGTAGTTGGATATGCTAAAGGGTACCAGCGGCGAGAGACGCAACAGGAATACTAACCGCCATCCCTCCTGCTCCACTGCCTCATCTACAGCGGCAAGTCGCGGGCTTGACTGCACCTTGCGGGCAACCCAGTCGTGGAGGAGCGTGCGGCCCAGGAGAAAGGCCACGGTTGCCCCGGCTGTGGCGCCAAGAACCGAGAATAGCGTTCCACGGAGCACGCCAAAAACCGCGCCAGCGCCAAGTGTCAGAATAGATCCCGGGATCACCAGCACGCATACCAGGATGTACATGCCTATGTATACGATCGGGCCGAGCGCACCAAGGTCGTCGACCCAGGTTAATGCCGCTTGCAGGTGACGTGGTGCCTCAAGCAGGTAGCCTGCAACAAAAAGCGCGACTATGGCGGTAAGCACCAAAGCCACGCGAATGTTTCCTGTGGCTTTACTCATTGGTGACCTCCGTAACAGGGCCTGTTCCGCGGAAGCGGAAAAGCGTGCGGAGCACACCGCGTACTCGTGGGTTGAAGAGTAGAGGCGAACGTTCCGCCGACACGGCCTTGCCGTAGACCTCGTTCATGGTGGGATAGGGGAGCATTCCGACGCTGAGGTCCTTGAACTTCCGGCGACCACGTACCGCCACAATGGCGGTAGGCAGCAACTCTCCGGCGCCGTGTGCCGCAATCTGCACTCCAATTACACGGTCTTTATTGTCCAGCACAATCTTCATGAGGCCTTCGGCGGCCTCCTCCGCATGGGCCCGGTCTACCCCGGCAAAACTCTGGCGCACCACGCGGGCGGTCATTCCTGCTTCGTAGGCCGAGGCCTCGCTGTGTCCAATAGAGGCAAGCTCGGGCTCGGTGTAACTCACCCATGGGACTGTACGATAATCAATTGTGCCCCCGGCATGCAATGCAATGCGACGAACCGCCAGCGCCCCCTCAGCCCCGGCAACATGGGTGAATGGGTAGGCGCCGTTGGCATCACCCACGACATAGATATGCGATCTGGAGCTCTGGAGCTTGTTGTTGACTGCTATGTAGCCACCGCGTCCGGCCTCAATGCCGGTCGCCTCAAGATTGAGTTCATCGGTATTTGCCGTTCGGCCAGCTGCTACCAGGATCTGTTCGGCTTCCAGCAGTTGTTCACCTTGTGGCCCGCTGATTGAGAGCTGCTTCGTACCGCCTGCGGTACTTACCTGCGTCACCTTGGCGTTGGTAATAATATCTATACCCTCGCGCTGGAGCCGTTTGGCAACAACCTCGGCAAGCTCGGCGTCGTCACGCGGGAGAATCCGGGGTGCCATATCCACAAGCGTTACCTTGGAGCCAAGGCGCGCAAAACTCTGCCCGAGCTCCACGCCAATAGGCCCGGCGCCTAACACTACTAAGGAGCCTGGAAGCTTGGCCAGAGAAAAGACGTCGCGGTTCGTGAGATATCCGGACTCTGCCAGGCCGGGCACCGGGGGTACTGCGGTACGGCTGCCGGTGGCAATAACAATGTGCTTTGCCGAAATCACCTGTCCGTCAACCTCAACCTCGTGATCGTTTCGGAACCGGGCGGCTGACAGAAGAACCTCGGCTCCGAGACTGCGAAAACGCTCCGGCGAGTCGTGGTGGGCAATAGCCCCAATGACACGGGAAATGCGTGTATTGACCGCCTGCATGTCGACCACTGGCGCCGCGCAGGAGGTGTTCCCATATGCTCCGGTTTCAGCAGCCGCCGCGAAAAGTCCGGCAGTATGGATGAGTGTTTTGCTGGGAACGCAGCCAAAATGCAGGCAGTCACCCCCCATATGCTCACGCTCAATCAGTGCAGTCTTTAATCCGAGCTGGGCGCAGCCTGCCGCAGTTGTGAGACCGCCCGCTCCAGCGCCAATTATTATGAGGTCATGGGTGTAGTTCATGGTGTTCCGCTCCTTGATTTGCCAAATAACTTGTAGTTACAATATACTATACGTGGGAGGCCAGTGATATGAACAGTAGATCACGCCGATTATCAGTCTTTTTCGGTTTTTTTCTTGTGGCGCTTGCGCTCGTAGTTGGAATCGTAGTGCTGAGCGCAGCCGGTGGAAGCGGAGAAGCCAGCAGTGCTGGAGCGCAGGGTGAAAGGTCGCAGGGTGAGGCTGTGCAGGCCGAGCGCTCGCAGCGAAGAGTTCCAGGGCCGTCAGCAGAACAGGCGGAAATGGCGCGCCTCCTTGCTTTAAGCGCTCGTTTTGGGTCGGCAGAGGCGGAGGATATTGAGCTGCCACCCGAGTACCAGAACCAAGCGCCGCCCCCGCGCGCAGACCAGGAGTTCAGCACTGACTTCAGCCGGGCAGCGGTTTCCTTCAGCGATATTATTGCCGGGGGCCCACCCAAGGACGGTATTCCGGCAATTGACGAACCATCCTTTGAGCGGGTAACGGAGGCGGACCGGTGGCTTGAAGACCAGGAACCGGTGATTCTGGTCAGGGCTGAGGGCCAGGCGAAGGTTTATCCACTGCGGGTTCTTACCTGGCACGAGATTGTGAACGACAGCATTGGTGAGTTCCCGGTTGCGGTTACCTACTGTCCGCTGTGCAACACGGGAATGGTATTTGATCGGCGTCTGGGCAATGAGGTGCTGGATTTTGGTGTGTCTGGACGCCTCATTTTCAGCAACATGATCATGTACGACCGACCGAGTGAGACCTGGTGGATACAGGCAACAGGCGCTGCGATAGCCGGTAAGTACACCGGCCACCGGCTGCGCCTTGTACCGTCGAGCATGCTCGCCTGGCGTGACGTCAAGGAAGCCTTTCCGGAGGCCGAGGTGCTCTCGCGTGTTACTGGTTACACTCGGGACTACGGGAGGAATCCATACCAGGGTTACGACCGCTCGGCTCAACCCTTCCTCTATCGCGGCCCGGACCGCACGGAGCGGGGCGAGAATCCAATGGAGCGCGTGCTCACGGTCTATCATGGTGAGACTGCACGTGCGGTTCCGTACAGCGAACTCTTTGAGCATGGAGTGCTAAACGTAGAGCTTGAGGGGCTGGATATTGCCGTGTTTAGCAAACGTGGTACCGCCAGTGCCCTGGACTCCAGCCGCATTCCAGATGGGCGCGATGTCGGCAGTGCAGCAGCCTATTACGCCCAGGCGGCAGGGCAGAACTTGAGTTTTACAACCCACAGGGAAGGCTTCCGCGACAATGAGACCGGCAGCCTCTGGGACATTACCGGGCGGGCGCTGTCCGGCCCTCTTGCAGGAACCGCGCTTGAACCGGCCCCCGCTGTTGAGCACTTCCTCTTCTCGTACCGCGCCTTTCATGGCTACGAGTAGCTGCGAGCGGCTGCGCGCCCTAGCTACGGCGCGCAGCTTAGTTCGGCGTCTTCCGGAGGTTCGGGTTGTTGGCCCGTGTTGCCAGCACCAGGAGAACCAGGCAGACCGGTACAAAGGCGTAGGAGACGCTCCAGAAAGACCCGGTTAACTGCACCGATAGGCTGTAGAGATAGGGGCCAAGCGCGCTGCCTGCGACGAACCAGGCTGCTGAGTATCCAGAGATACTGCCCAGGTGCTCCAGGCCAAAGAAGCGCGGCCAGACAACGGTGTGATTGACCGCGAACATGGAGGTTGCAATGCCCTTGGAGACTACCAGCAGAACATAGGCCGCTGCTCCAAAGGATAGAAGCGGAATTGCAATAAGGAAGAGTGCAAGCGCTGCCGCATGCATCATGGCAAAGTACTTCAGGGGGAGGCGGTCGCTGGCTATGCTGGCAATGGGCGTTACAAGTACCGATATCAACGAGGCTGGGAAAAACACCGCGAGTGCGGCGGTTGCCCCTATACCGGCCTCGGCGAACACCGCAACTACATGGAAGGTCAGACCGGTAATAAGCCCGGAGCCCAAGGTAACTACCAAAAGGAAGACCCAGAAGGCCAGGCTGCGTCGAGCCTCGGCAAGGTTGATGTCCCTTTCCGGACGCATGGGCTCCTTGCTCGGGCGTAATCCCATACGGCGGCCAACGCGCGCGGCCACCGATCGCCATCCCAGTGCCTGTTTTACAACCCAGCCGGTGGCCTTGTCTGAGTCTGCAACCGGCGGTTGGTAGTTGGCGGGAGGATCACGAAAGGTAAAGGCAACAATAAGCGCAAAGCCGGGGGCGAGAACGGCCGCAATGAGTAACCATGCACCGGTCATTCCATAGTTTGAAATGAGGCCGTTGAACACGGGTGGGGCTAACGCAAAAGCCAAAGGAACAACACTGCCAAGTACGGCACTGACCGTACCACGCTTGTCGTCGAACCATTTGAGAATCATGGTACGGCCCACGAGCGGCATCATACCTTGACCAAAGAAGCGTATGAGAAAAAAGCCCAAGGACATAATGATTAGTGCCGAGGCGGCGCTCGGTACACCAGCCAGGTCAAGAAGGCCCAGCACTCGAGGTGCTTGCGTAAGGCCCACTAAGCTCAGTGCCAGCGCCGCCGTTACGCCGGTGCCGGTAACCCTGCTGCCAAGCCGATCATAGACCTTGCCTGCAGGTGTCAGCATAACTGCACTTGCAATGGTGCCAATAAGGTAGGCCAGGCTGAGCTGTGCCCGGCTCATACTCATGGCCTCAATGAGCGGACCGGTAAATGCACTCACCCCAGCAGTCTGGCCGGGAGTGCTGAGGACTATGGCCAGCATACCCAGCACAAACAGCAGGGATCGCGGCAGGACACGTGGTGTAGAGCGAATAGATGAGGACATCACACTATTAAAACCTGAATGCGCTGCTCATACAAGAGGAGCGGCCACC
>SLAA01000245.1 GCA_007127105.1 Spirochaetales bacterium
AAGCTTTTTGCGTTTCTGTTCAAACTACGAAAGAAAGAGGAGGTGCGTAAGCTTCTGAGTCTGCAGTCGCCACAGCCACTGATCCATAGCTCGGCCCTGTATACTCGGCCCGGAGCCTGCAGCAGCATTGTGTATCCTATCAGCGCTCACCCGGACTCGGCAAATGCGGTGCTGGTCTATGACCTGCGCAGTGACCCTCGTAGCTGGATGGATTTACCTACAGAAGAAATACGAAAAAGGGTTTTTGCGCCCAAGGATCATATACACGAGTCGGACCGGGTTCGCTTTGTATCGGTGCATTTGAATAGATGTCCGGCATTGGCGCCCTTAAACACACTGAGTGATCAGCGTGCGCATGCGTTGGGGATTGATACTGCCGAGTGTCTCCGGAATGCCGAGCTTCTCAGCGCCCAGCCGGGCCTGGTGCAAAAGATCCGTGAAGTCTACTCAGGTGGACATGAACAACGGCGTGACCCAAAAGATCCGGACCTCCAGATCTACTCCGGTGGCTTTTTTGGTGATGAAGACCGTCGTACCTTTGATTACGTCCACCAGGCCGATACACAGGAACTCATTGGATCACCTCCGGCCTTTAGAGATTCCCGCGGTTCCCAACTGTTGTGGCGTTATCTTGCGCGGAACCATTACGAGCTCCTGTCCGCCGAGGACAAAAGTCGCTGGATGAGCCACTGTGCGGCCCGGCTTTTGATGCCGGAGATTGAAGATGCCATGGACTTTAAACGCTTCCGCCGCAAGGTAGAGAACCTGCTCGCTCGGTCGGATACGCCCGCCTCACACAAAGGAATCCTGCTGGAGTTGCGTGAGTATGCCGACTGGATAGAGGCTCACGTTTTGTCTTACAAGGAGTAACTTCCACTATGGGTTCGGCACCGGTGCCTTCCGGCGCATGTGCCTGGGCAAGGACTGGATTGTGTCCGCTCCGTAACTTGTTCCTAATTGGATTCCAGAGTAGATTAACATTCCTATGTCGTTGAGAAACATCCCGGCGCGGCCGACGGACAGTAGAGCGGAAGAAGGCTGGCGTGGCCTGACTCGATCTGAAACTGGTGCTTGTATTCATGACGGCTTACGAGTCGGTCTACAGATGTCGTGGCGACTGTCGCTGGTGTTGGTGCCCGCCGGTTTCTTTGTGTTTCTGCTGGATCTGGTAGGTCTTCTTACACCTTTTGCTGCATTACTGGACCCGGTCATGGCACTTGCCGGACTTCCCGGGGAGGCCGCCCTGGTCTTTGCCACCGGCGCACTCATCACCATCTACCCTGCAATTGGTGTCATGACCTCCCTGAGTTTCTCGGCTAGCGAAATCACGGTTATGGCGCTTATGATCCTCATTTGCCACAACCTTTTTGTCGAGACGGCGGTGCAGGCGCGAGTTGGGTCTAACCCCATTCGGATAGTGCTTGTCCGAGTCATAACGGCTGTCGTAGTTGGGATTGTGGTCGGGCGTCTCATGGGCTTGGAAGCAGACGCCAGCAGATCTCTGAGTACGGAGTTTCAACTGGGGTTCCCCGGCTGGTCGCAGGCATTCTCCGCGTTCTCTGTATGGTTCATCGGAACCTTGCATACCCTGTTGCGGATCGTGACAATTGTGGTGCTGCTCATGATAGGGCAGCGTTTGCTCGAACGTACCGGAGTTTTGCGGCGGGTGGCACGGGCCGCAGAACCTGTGGTTGTTTTTCTTGGGCTACCGCGAAGCACTGCTTTTTTGTGGATTGTCGGTAATACTCTCGGGCTAACATACGGCGCGGCGGTGATCCTTGAGGAGCGCGAACGCGGTGAACTGTCGCTCGAAGACGCTGATCTCCTTAACCACCACTTAGCGGTATCTCACAGTCTTTTCGAAGATACCTTATTGTTTGTTGCACTTGGGGCCGGTGTTGGTGTACTCATAGTTCCACGCTTGGTCGCGGCTCTCTTGGTTGTGTGGTTCAGGCGTTTGACCCGAGGCACTGGCCGAGCGGCCAAGACCCACCGATGGAAACCGAGCAACTGAATATCTGATCAACTCATGCAGGAGGGGCAACCTTGAAGAAGCTTGGTACTTTCGGCGGCGTATTTGTTCCATCCTTTGAAGCGATTCTTGGCGCAGTCCTATTTCTCATTCTGCCGTTGCTCGTCGGCGCGGTGGGTGTTTGGAACGTCATGATCATTGTGGTGCTGGCGAACTCCGCAACACTTGCGACAGCGTTTTCTATTGCCGACAGCTCAACCAATGTGCGAAATGTCGGAGCAGGCGGAATGTATGCCCTGTCCAAAAACTCTCTGGGCATTGCGTTTGGTGGCTCAATTGGAATCCAACTGTTCATTGCCCAGGCGGTGAGCATTGGGTTTTACTCAGTGGGCTTTGCCGAGCCCCTGCAACAGTTTGTGGTGCGGATTCCAGCAGTCGCCGACATGGTACAAACCTACGGGGTTTCCGTCCTCCGTCAAAAGCAGGTATTGGCAACCTGCATAGGACTCATTGCCCTTGCTGCCGCCTTGATAGGGGCGGATTTTGCAACCAGATTACAGTCGGTCATATTCGTCGTGTTAGTTGCGGCCGTCGCTGTGGTGCTGGTCTCGCCGCTTTTTGGCCCTCAGTATGCTGGCGAACCAGTTTTTACCTCCACCTTTCTCGGGAGCGGTCTCATACCCGGAATCGGCTTCTGGGCAGCTTTTGCAACCTTCTTTCCGGCGGTCACCGGAATTGACGCCGGAGTAGGGATGAGTGGAAGTCTCAAGAACCCGAGCCGCTCGCTTTCACGTGGTACGTTCTGGGCTATTGCGGTTACCTTTGTTGTCTACATCGCCACCACACTGGTATTTGGTCTGGTACGACACGACCTGCTTGTTCCCTCTGAGGGATATATCCCCTCGGCAATTAACATATTCGCGTTTGAACCAGTGATCATGATGGTCTTGCTGATCGGGATTCTCTTTGCAACCGGGTCTTCTGCACTTTCGTACTTTTTGACCGCTCCCAGGACTGCCCAGGCACTTGTACGTGACCGCGTGATACCTCGACCGTTCCGATTCCTTGGAAGAGATTTCACCAAGGACGGCCGTGAACCGCGTTGGGCAACTGTAATGACCTTCCTCATCTTTCTTCCGGTTATCTGGGCAGGAGACATTGCGCTGGCTTCACTCATTGTTGGGATCTGTTTCCTGGTGGTATATGCCTGGATGAACCTTGCCGCCTTTTTTGAACGAATCAGTGGGAACCCCAGCTTCCGTCCGACTAGTAAGGGACATTGGTTGGTCTCCCTGTACGGCTTTGTAATCTGTATGGCGGTTGTTTCGCTTTTCGACTTTCGGATTGGTATTGCAATTTTAGCTGCCCAGTCCCTTCTCGTTATTCTGCTCCTCAAGTTTCGGGCTCATAATATGCTTGAGGGTGTATGGTGGGGCGTACTGTTTTCACTTGTGGGCTGGGGATCGAGACGACTTGGGCGCATTGTTCAAGGTACTAAGAACTGGAGACCCATAGTGGGCGTATTCGGCTTTGCGGACAAAGAAGATGAGACAGCGCGTCTGCAGGGAATAGCACTGCGGATTGGTGATAATCGTGGATATGTGGCGCTTAATCTCCTCTGCCCCCGTAAGTTCGATCCCGAGTCTGTGCCGCAGCTACCCGGCTCGCGCCTTATCCGTACGGCCGAGGACCGTTTCGGAACATCCATACGCTCTATTGTGCAGGCGACCGTCCCCGGGGGCTACAACTTTAACACCGTGGTGCTTCCAATGGACTCGCGGCTGAACCTGACCGACCTTATCCGTGATCTCATTTCAGAAAGAGTGAACGTGATTCTGTATAGGCATGGCAAGGTAGAGATAGGTGCCGGGCGAATTGATGTTTACTGGAAGGGCCAGGAAAATGGGAATCTCATGGCGCTCCTCGCCTACATTATCTCGCACGCGGGCGACCGCGCCAGGAATCCGGATGTCCGCGCAATTCGCATTATCCGTAAGCTAAGGATCGAGGAGGAGAAAGAGGTGGCCCATGAAGAAATGGCAGAACTTATCCGTGGGGCACGCCTTGATGGTGAGGTGCTCATACTCGAACCTGACGAAAAGCGCTTTCAGGAAACTGTTGCGGCTCATTCCAGCGATGCTGCAATGATACTCATGGGAATGCCCGGTGAAACCATGGGAGCGGTTGCTCAGGCCTTCCAACTGGACGAGCTGTTCTTTACCAAGCAGATCGAGGCATACGAGGACTTTCCACCTATTCTCTTTGTAAAGGCCTCCGGAGTGTTTGACTTGTATGCGTAGGCCGTCGTGTCGGAATTGGTAACCCTAACCAAATTCTAACACGGATAGTGTTCAGTTGATCTACCATGGAGCTACCATACGAGATAGACGCCCTGCAACAGAACATCCTCCGAATGGGAGCACGGGTCGATACTGCACTTCGCAAGACTTTGGCGGCGCTTGAGTTGCATGACTATGAGCTCGCGGCCGAGGTTATTCGGGAAGATGCAGTTATCGACGCGCTCCAGGCCACGATTGAAGACCAGTGCATGCATCTCATCTCGGTTGCCCAACCAGGTCCTCCGGACTTGAGACAGCTGCTCGTTGGAATCAAGATCGCCGCCAGTCTGGAGCGAACCGGAGACCACGCCCGCCACCTGGCGCGTCGGGCACGGGTCGTGACAGATCCGCTGTTTGTGGAAGCCTTTCCGGTTATCCGCCGCATGGCCCAGATCGACATTGAGATGCTGCATGATAGCCTGACGGCCTACGTCAAACGTGATGCGGAAGCGGCATGTGCAGTTGCGGCGCGTGATGATGAGATAGATGCCCTGAACAGCCGCTTACACAGACTGCTTATTGGTATCATGCAGGCGCACCCGGAGACTATAGAAAAGGGAATGGAGCTGATGATGGTGAACCGGTTCCTCGAACGGCTTGGTGACCATGTAACCAATATCTGTGAGTGGATTGTCTACGCTTCACGTAACGAACATGTAGAACTCAACCTCTAACGGGAGACACGGAATGGGTCAGGAACGAATTCTCATTGTGGACGATGAGCTGGATATCTTGGAGTTGATAAGCTACAACCTGCGCAAGGAAGACTATGAAGTGGAGGCGGTGCAGTCCGGGGAGCAAGCTTTGCGGGCAATGGCCGCGAATCCTCCCGGCGCAGTGTTACTGGACCTCCTGCTGCCCGGTATGGACGGAATTGAGGTATGCAGGCGTATCAAGCAGGATGAGCGGTTCAAAGAAACACCGGTACTCATGCTGACAGCCAGAACCGAGGACAGCGACATTGTTACCGGACTTGAGGTCGGGGCCGACGACTACATCACTAAGCCTTTTAGTCCCAAGGTGCTTGTTGCGCGGTTGCGCGCAGCTCTTAGACGGAGACATGGCGAGGAGTCGCCGACCAACGGTTCTTCACGTCTTCAGCTGCACGGGATAGCTATTGATACAGCACGCCATGAAGTGCGCTGTGATAATGCAATTGTACCGCTGTCGGCTACCGAGTTTGCGATACTGGAGTTTTTAGCACGGAATCCGGGTTTGGTATTCTCCCGAACACGAATCATAGATGCTATACGCGGTGAGGACTATCCGGTCACCGAGCGGTCGGTCGACGTACAGATTCTCGGTTTGCGCAAGAAGCTTGGTGCGCACGGATCACATATCGAGACGGTACGTGGTGTTGGATACCGACTCAAGGACGAGTAGCCACAATGCGACGTTCACTACTCTACCAGATTTTCCCAGTCTATCTTGTTGCGATACTGCTGGCGGTAGCTTTACTCACCTTTGCTGCTACCCGCGTTGTTCGCAACGCCTTCTATGAGGAGAAAGAGAGAGAACTGCGGAATACCACCCAGCTCATTATCAAGGCTCTTGAGCTTTCAAGGGCGGTCTCGGACCTAAGCGATAGAGAGGCCGGAGACACAGGGGCACTCTTGTTGCAGCTTGTTGCGGATCTTCCGGTGCGCGTAACGGTGATCTCAACGGAAGGACTGGTTCTCGCAGATACAGATGTCGATGCGGATTCGGCCGAGAACCATGCTGAGCGCCCTGAGGTACTCCAGGCTTTGTCGACAGGCGCGGGAGTTCACAGTCGGGTGAGTTCCAGCACATCCGAAAACAGCTTGTATGTGGCACTGACGCTGAGTAATACCAACGAAGAGCCTGTGGCCGTTGTGCGAAGCGCTGCATCGATTGCGAGTATTGATCGGCGCACGGGGGAGGCTTTCACGGCAATTCTCTTAACCGGATTGCTGATCATTGCTGGCACAACTCTACCAACCTTTGTTGTTGTTAAGCGAATATATCGCCCTCTCATCACAATTCAAGATGCGGCTGTTCGCTATGCACACGGTGATCTGCGGCATCGAATTTCTATCAGAGCGCCCGAAGAGATTCATGCCATTGCCGATACGCTCAACGGCATGGCTGAACAACTGGCCAACACAATTGCCGGGATCACCGCTCAACGGAACGAGTTGGAGATGATTCTCAGCAGCATGGTGGAGGGAGTGATCGTGGTAGACGAGAACCGCAGGATCTCCTCCATTAATCGTGCGGCTGGACGGCTTTTCCAGGTTGATCATGATGCCGTAACCGGAAAGTCAATGATCGAGGGCCTGCGGAATGTTGAGATTGACGAGTTGGCGGCTCAGACCATAGAGCGGGGTGGCGCTCAGGAGGCGGCCCTTGTGATATATGACAGTCCCCTTACACACGTCCAGGTTCACGCGACGACATTGAGTTACGCGGGCTCTTCCGGAGTGTTGCTGGTGCTCAATGATATTTCCCAGATGAAGCAACTGGAAAACATTCGCAGGGATTTTGTTGCAAATGTTTCGCACGAACTGCGAACGCCCATTACCTCAATCCTCGGTTTTGTGGAGACGCTCCGTGACGGCGCGCTGCAGGACAGGGAGGCTGCCGAACGCTTTATCGAGATTATCCACGGGCATTCGGTGCGGTTGAATCTCATCATTGAAGACCTGCTCAGTCTCAGCCGGCTTGAGAGTTATAACAGCGAAGTTCCCATGGAGACCTGCGACTTGGACCAGATTGTGAGTAAGGCGATACAGGCGTGTGAGGACGAGGCCGAGCGGAAGGAGATTTATATCCATCAGTCGCACAACGGCCTACAGACGGCGCGAGTGAACCCAGCCTTATTTGAGCAGGCCTTAGTCAACCTCATCAATAATGCCGTAAAGTACAGTCCACGGGGAGGCGAGGTCGCGGTAAAGTCGCACATTGAAGTAAGCCTACTACAGATTGATGTAAGCGACCGCGGTGAGGGTATCCCACGAAGGGACATTGAGCGTGTCTTTGAGCGGTTTTATCGGGTGGATCGTGCACGCCGTCGAGATATAGGTGGAACCGGCTTGGGCCTGGCAATTGTTAAGCATATTGCGATTGCTCACGGTGGCGAGGTCAGGGTCGAGAGCACAGAGGGACAGGGAAGCACCTTCACTCTCCGTATTCCGCAAACTCATTCCTTATGAGCTCGAAATCTTGGCCGCTGTGAGCGGGCTCTGCGAACGCTTTCTGCAATACTCAGACACCGGTCACCAACGTGTTCAAGATGCGACACGATATCAATAAACACCAGCTCGGCTTTGACATCGACTTCATCGTCCTTCTTCAGAACTTTACGCACCCGTTGTTTGAGCTTGTCACGCCCTTTGTCTATGCGCTCCTCCATGCGATTGGCAGTTTCCCAGTCAGGCTTGTCAATCTTGCCCTCGAGGTAGTCTGAGTTGTATTTCAGGAAATCAAGAATCTGAGAGGTGAAGTCAAACAGTTCGTCACGACTTTCCTGGTGGAAACGATAGTTCTTGCGGTGACTTCGAAACAGCAACCGCATGGTCTTGTAACAGTCGTCAGCAATCAGCGAGAGTTGTTGTGCAGTGCGCTGTTGTTGTTGAATCCATTCGGCCTGCTCCCTGCTGCAGGATAGCTGAACAGTACGGGTAAGGGCTGTGGCTATTTCCGTCTCAAGTCCTTTGATCTCCTCACGAAGGGCAACCACCTTTTCGGTGTCCTGTTCAATTGCGTCGCCGACCTGGGTGGCGTTAATGACAAGCATGAGGATGTCGTAGGACAGTTCGGCCATTCGGGCCAGTCCTGACTGAAGCCGAAAAAGGTTAGCGTTGATCGCTTCGGGGTAGCTTTGTGGAAGCAGTGTCAGGGAGAACGCTCGAGGGTGCTGCATATCGTCCGCTTTGCCGGTTGTGGCCCGTGCGACGAGCAGGTGCATGAACCTCTGTAGCGGCAGTACGAACAACGGGTTGAGTACATGCACAACAGTGCTGAACAGGGCCAGACGAGTTGCGACGAAACCATGATCGGCGCTGAAGAAGAATCCTTCACTGAGCGGGATGAATGGATGAATGAAACCAGCAGCCCAGATGCACGCGGTTAAGCTAATGGCAACGTAACTTAATGCGGTGCGGCGAGCTTCCAGGCTGAGACCAGACGCAGCGCGCAGACCACTGAGCGCGGCACCAAGGTTCGCCCCAAGGCACATTCCGGCGGCAACAGCAAAAGGAAGCGAGCCTTGAACGGACAGCGACATTGCCGTAACGGTCGCGCCGACCGAAGAGCGAATAAGCGCCGCAAGAG
>SLAA01000091.1 GCA_007127105.1 Spirochaetales bacterium
CCTACTTCTCCGACTCGGTCAGGCCTTTTACAAACTGCTTCTGCATGGTGAGCACAATAATAATCGTGGGCACCATGGCAATGATGGTAATGGCCATAACAATATGCCAGTCGGCCTGGTGGTCGGCGGTGGCAAGCATCCGGCTCAGTCCAATCATAAGCGTCCAGAAGCGGCGCTCGGTGGTTGCAATAAGCGGCCACAAGTACTGGTTCCAACCGTAGACAAACTGAATTACCACAAGCGTTGCTACCGGGGTGCGGGACATTGGCACCAGGATTGACCAGAAGAAGCGCATAGGGCCTGCGCCGTCCACCTTCGCCGCTTCTACCAGCTCGTCTGGTATGGTCATGAAGTACTGCCGGAAGAGAAATGTCGCGGTTGCCGAAACGGCAAGTGGGAGTATCAATCCGGTGTAACTGTTGAGCAGTCCCATACTGGACACGAGCTGATAGGTAGGGACAATGCGCACCTCAACCGGAAGCATAAGGGTAAAGAGCACCAACCAGAAGGCAATGGTTCGGCCTGGAAACCGAAAGAACACAATGCCGAAAGACGACAACAGCGAGATAATGATCTTTGAGACGGTGATGCCAACGGCCATGATCAGACTGTTCTGAACCATAACCATTGCCCCAATTGCTCGTGCACCGCCAAGTCCACGGCCGCCGACAAAAAACGCCTGGTAGTAGTTGTTCAGAAACTCAGACCCTGGAACAAGCGGCATGGGGCGCTGGAATATCTGCTGCAGTGATAAGGTTGAGGCTACAAAGGTCATGTAAATGGGAAATATGACAAGCAGACACCCAAGTACAAGAAAGATATGTCGAAACACTCGGGTTCGCAAAGGATCGGTAATCATGGTGCCCCCCTAGTAGACGACTTTCCGCTCAACAAAGCGGAACTGCAGAGCGACGACAGTGACCACAAAGGCCATGAGGATAACCGACTGTGCGGCCGAGCCGCCGAAATCAAGCCCTCGGAAACCATCTCTATAAATGCGGTATACCATTGTGGCGGTTGCGTTACTCGGCCCGCCTTGAGTTAACTGGTGAATGATGGGGAAGGTCTCAAAGAAGGTGTAGATGAAGTTCATAATGAGGAGAAAGAAGGTGGTCGGAGAAAGAAGAGGGAAAACTATCCTCCAGAACCGTGTGACCGGGGACGCACCGTCTATCGCCGCACTCTCCACCAGGGAATCGGGAATGCTCTGCATGCCTCCCAGGTAAAAGAGAAAGTTATACGCAATGCGTTGCCACGAGGCAGCCAAAATTACCAGGAAAAAAGCATGGCCCGGGACAATGGTGTGGTTCCAACGTATTCCAAAGTCTCGAAGTCCGTACGAGATAACACCTACCGCAGGACTGAAGAGAAAGAACCACATAATGCCAGCAACCAACGGTGCAACCGCGTAGGGTGCAATGATGATTGTCTTGTAGATGATTGAACGCTTGGTAATGTTGTTCGCAATTGATGAAAGAAACAGGGCAATTGCCATGGTTGATCCGGCAACCGAGATCGCGAACAGTATAGTGGTCTGAATAGATCGGACGTAGAGTGGGTCGCGGAGTGCACGGCGGAAGTTGTCTAACCCAACGAACACCCGTGATATTCCAAAGGCATCCTCTCTGAAGAGCGCCTGTAGCAGCGCCTGGGTTGCCGGGAAAATGAAGAAGAGAAGAACCAGAATAACCTCGGGCGCCATAAGAAGGTAGGGGAGGCCCTTATTCTTGAAAATTACTCGCTTGCCCACCATAAGCCAACATCTCCAATAGAGAAAGACCGGGCCGGTAGTTCTACCGGCCCGGGGTGCATCAGATGAATAGCGCTGTGGCTATCTTACTACGTGAAACATGCTCAGATATTGGCCTACCGAACGGTCTGCTCGAACTCTCGCAGGAGTTCGTTGCCGCGGCTTACCGCCTGATCAAGTGCCCGCTGCGGGGTCATTTCACCGGTGAGGGCTCCCTCCATGCCGTCAAGAATGACGTTCCGAATCTGCGGGAACATACCAAAACGCAGTCCACGCGAGTTCTCGGTTGGTTCGTTGAGGGTGATTTGCTCTATTGCTGTGTTGTGAATAGGAATTCGGTCATAGAAGCCCTGATCACGTGAGAGATCCCACGCTGCATAGGTAATGGGGAGATAACCACTGAACTGGTGCCACTCCGCCTGTACCTCTGGGGAGCTCAGGTAGGCGAAGAACTCCGCAATACCTTCGTACTCGGGTTCGGTATGGCCACCCATAACCCATAACGAGCCACCGCCAATAATTGAGTTCTGTGGAGCACCTTCTACATTTGGCCAGTACGGGAGGAATCCGGCACTAAACTCAAAGTCGGCAGTTCTAGCTATTCCTGCATAGGCCGCCGATGAAGCAATGTACATGGGAACATCGCCTGAGGTGAACAGCGGGCCTGCGTCACCACGACGACCGCCGTACTGGAACAGACCTTCGGCTTGCCAATCTACAAGCGCCTGTAGGTGCTGAACCCGGACATCGTCATTAAAGACCAGCTCTGTGTCCCATCCAAGCATACCATTGGCTCGGGTGCCAAGCGGCACGTCGTGCCATGCCGAGAAGGTTTCCATCTGTGTCCAGGACGGCCACTGAAAGGTGAACCCGGCTGAGTAGTTGCCGGTTGCAACGAGGGCGCGTGCGGCTTCCTCTACCTCTGGCCATGTCTGTGGAGGATTGTCGGGGTCAAGTCCAGCCTCAACAAAGGCGTCTACGTTGTAGTAGAAGATTGGAGTTGAGCTGTTAAAGGGGAACGAGAGCATGTTGCCTTCAAGGTCGGAGTAATAGGCAGTGACCTGTGACAGGTAGTCGTCCGGATTCATTGGCATTCCTGCCTCGGCCATGAGTTCATAGACCGGTTTGATAACCTGACGGGTACCCATAAAGGTACCTGTACCTACCTCGTACACCTGGAGAATGTGTGGCTGGTTACCGGCGCGGTAAGCTGCAATGGCACTCGTCATTGCCTCCTCGTAGTCTCCTTGCTCGACTACGCTGACAATGTACCTGTCCTGCATTGCGTTGAACTCGGCTGCCATTTCCTCAATCCGCTGCCCAAGTTCGCCACCGAGTCCGATCCACATCTGGATTTCGAGTGGAACATCTTCGTCCACCACGGCTTCCGGCGCACACGCCATGAACACCATAAGTGGCACAACCAGAACCAAGAACCCTACGAAAATTCCTTTTCGCATCCTACGCTCCTTTGCGAGAATATAGTTGGTAGTACGCCGCTACCCGGCGCCTTTTCCCAGTTATATTTAAAAATACGTTAGGCTGATCTTATTTTTTTATGTACGCATCACCTCACATCACGATTTTTCCGCTAATGTATCATCATGTAGCCACACTTTGGACCTTAAACCCGGTATTGACCTTCCGTCAACAATATCTTATCAGTAACATCTTATTGGTAAATTTTCTGCTGTTTTGGTGTATCGTGCGTGTATCAAGGGGTGAAAATGAAGACAAAGAGTATTGGGCACCGTGGCTTTCCGGGGAGCTATCCTGAGAACACCATGAGTGGATTCCGGGCCGCAGTTGCGGCGGGTGCAGACGGCATTGAGTTTGACGTGCAGCTGAGCAAGGACGGCGAACTTGTGGTGCTCCATGATGAGCGTGTGGACCGAACAAGTGACGGTAGCGGTTGGGTCCATGAACTCACCTGGAAGGAAATTGCGGCGCTGGACGCCGGTGCCTGGTTCGGGGCCGAGTTCAAGGGTGAAGGAATACCCCATTTCGTTGAGCTGCTTGACTGGGCCTCCGAGCTTGACCTCCTGCTGAATATTGAGCTCAAGAATGGGTCGGTGCCCTGTCCGGGACTGGAAGCTCGGGTGGTGGAGGAGGTTGCGCAGCGAGGCCTGGAGTCCCGCGTCATTCTCTCCTCCTTTAACCACCTGAGTGTGGCCGAGCTCCATCGCATAGCTCCAAACCTTCGTACCGGCATTATTTATGCGGCGCGCATGATTGAACCGTGGAACTATGCACAGCAGGCGGGGGCGCAGGCCTTGCATCCCAATAGAATGTTTGTTGACGAGTATCTGATGAAGGGCGCCCATGAGGCGGGCCTGCAGGTCAATACCTACACCGTCAACGATGAATGGGAGATGCGGAGAATGCTGGAGCTGGGAGTTGACGCGGTCATTACCAACTATCCGGATCTTTTTGAGAAGGTGCGTCGCTCGTTCTAAGCGGCGCATGGTCTGAGTGGAGCGGCACCGCTCGGTCTAGGCGGTGGGTCGGTCTTTGATCAGCATTCGGGCCCCCAACATGACTGCGGCAAAGCCGACAAAGAGCCCGCCGTAACCAATGTACTCAATGACCGCGCCGCCTATTCCCGGCCCCACAACGAGGGCCGTTTGCGAGGCGAAGTAGTAGAGACCGGTGTACAGCCCCACCGTCCCCAGGCCGCCCAGGTCCCACAGCATGGGCAGGCAGTTGGTGATAAGGACAACCCAAGCCAGCCCCATGACAAACAACAGTGCCCAGAAGGGATAGAGTCCTGCCGCTGAGCTGAAGGCTGCCAGTTGGTGGTTTGCAAACATCGCGGCGCCGACCGCTGTCAACACTCCCAGTGCAGCGGATATAACCCGTCTCCGGCCAAGGCGGGCGGCAATGATACCGCTGGGAACGGCAAAGAGGGTTTGCGATATCGCCAGCATTCCAAAGGATAGCCCTGCAGCTGCTTCTCCGGCGCCCAGATAGTCACGGGCATACAACGTGATAAACGGGGTAATGAGTTTCCAGCCCAGAAACCAGAGGAGCACTGCCGCCAGAATAGGGACTGCACCTCCGGGGCCGGAGCGGGCAATGCCGCTGAGCGCTGAGCGTAGGCTTGGAGTCGTATGCGCGCGTGGTGTGGGGCCAGCGAGTGCTTCCCGCACATTCATGAAAAGGAATACGGTCGAGGCAATGATCAAGCCTGCAATGATCCAGAAGGGGAGTACTCGTCGCGTTAGGCCTACCCCGGGAATGAGCACCTGCACCGTTATTAGAGGTGCAAGGGCTACGGTGGCGGTGATAGCGGCCAAACCACCCATAGTGTTAATGACACCGTTTGCCTGGGAGCGTTGATTTGGTGGAACGAGATCCGGCATGAGTGAGACTACCGGGCCACGTGCTGCATGCCTCAAGAAGTTCATTACCACCAATGCTCCAACTAACCAGGAGAGATGCAGCTGGGCCGCCACGGGAACGAACGCGAGCGCTAATGCGGCTGGCGGCAGGAAGGCAATGATGTACGGCATGCGCTTCCCAATGCGGGTTGAGGTGCGGTCCGAGAGTGCTGCGAAAATGGGAATCACCAGGGGCGCAATAAGGTTAAGAGCGCTCAACACTGCACCGACCTTCACCGAGCTTTGAAGGTGATCTGCCAGCATGAGTGGGATGTAGGCGCTGTACATGGGCTCTATGAGCGCCACCGTGAAAAAGCCGCTCCCAATGATGAAGGAGCGGCGGTAAATGTCCTTGATGTCCGGAAGGTCTCCGGTCACTTTGAGGTGTCCTGCCCGTGTGGCGGGGCTATACGCTGCATGAGTTCGGTGTGCCAGCGTTCATAGCGTTTGTGCAGGCCGGGAGCGGCTTCAGGGACAAAGCGGTCTGGCTCACCTGCTGCCGCCTGCCAGGACTCCTCATTTGCTGTGGAATGCGACCTGTCGCTGCCCTCGGCACTGCTGGTATCTGCCGTGCTACGCAGCAGGTAACACAGCCCCCGCGCCGTGGCCTCGCTGTAGCGTGCACGTAAGACCTCACAGCCGCTCAGGTTTGCCAGGCGCTTACAGAGTTCGTCATGGTTAGCGAGGCCTCCTGTGACCAGGAAACGCTCGACAGGCTCGCCTTTCTCCTGCAGCACCCGTACATTCTCCTGTAGCAGAAATACAACGCTCTCCGCTACTGCGACCGCCCTGGCATCAATGCCGGGTTCGGTACTGGCTCCTTCGGAGCTAAGGAAGCAGCTCTGAAAGTCCGGCACCCAGAATGGTGCCGCGAGTCCCGAGACCCCGTTGAGGAACAGTGGAGGGTTCTCAACGGTTTGCAGCCAGGCATTGAGCTTGCTGGACCAGTCGGCGGCCTCCGGCTCAATGTATTCGACCAAGGCACCGGCAGCTCCGTTGATCGTGCCTTCAAGGACGCGAAGGCCGCTATGACCGTCGTCCCATACCACGCTTTGCAGCAGGGGTGTGGCCTGTGGGTGGGCGCGACGGGTAGGCTTCTGAATGAACGCCCCGGTACCAATGTTGACATACGCAGCCTCTTCATCCAGTGCGCCAGCGGCAAAGATTGCTGCCGACTGATCCCCGGTGCATACAGTTACCGGTACCACATACTCGCCAAGGGCTAGTGTGCCGTACTCAAAGCGGCTGGGTACTGCCTGGGGAAGAACCGCGCGGGGAATGCGGAAGAGCGAGGTGAGATACTCGGACCAGTCCTTGGTGTGAACGTCCCACAGCAGCGTGCGTGAGGCGTTTGCTGGATCAGCGTAACAGGGACTCTCGCGGAGTGATCTGGCCAACAGATAACTTGCGAGCGGGCCGCAACACAAGCGCCCCGCCGAGGCTGCTTCCATGACCTTGCTATGGTTTTCCAGAAACCACCGCAGTTTGTTTGCTCCGTAGTGTGGCGACACGCGAAGTCCGGTAATGCGGGCAATCTCGGCGTCTGCCCCGCTTGCAATGCTCTGCAACTCGTCTGCCGCGCGGCGATCCTGCCACGACGCAATAGGCGCCAACGCCTCTCCGCTGTCGCGATCCCAAAAGGCGACGCTCGACCGTTGCGTTGCAAAGCCTGCCGCAACGACATACTTGGCTTCGCTACCAAGCTCGGCAGCCAGGCCCGCAACCGCATCGTGTACCGACTGTGCCATCTCTTCTGCGTCGTGCTCAACGCGGTCAGGACTCGGTCTGTTCGTGGTAATTGGAATGCTGTGCTCACCAAGTGCGGTGCCGTTGCTGTCAAACACAATAGCCCGTGTCGCGTGCCCACCTTGATCAATAGCCAGATAATGCTTTGGTTTCATACTTGAATCTCCTGAGGGATTCATGATACGCCGAGTCGGCTGAGGTCGCAAGCATCGATCTCTATGAGTTGAACTGCCTTCCCTTTATGCTTACCCTTTCCTTGGTCAACTCCTAACGCGCGGCTTGTCACAAGTGTGGCCAGGTCCTGAACTCTTTGTATCTGAGGTGTATGTCAATGCTGTTTCGACCAGGCTCGACCATGTTTCTTTGCGTCTCCATCGTGGTGGTTGGTATCCTCCTGAGTGGTGCGCCCTTGCGGCTCTATGCCGAGAGCTCAGATCTGGTGGTCGAGCTGGAGGTAGTTGGTCCGCGGCGCACGCGAGAGACGACGGTGCGGCGAATTATTGATCTGGAGCTTCCAGCTCCGGCCTCCGAGGTGGATCTTGGGCGTGTCCGCGAGCGATTGGTGCGGAGCGGCTTGTTCGTAAATGAGATGGTGGTCGAGCTTGTGCCGACCGAGAGCGGCAATAAACGGCTGAGGCTTGAACTTGAGGAGAGGTGGACCTTACTGCCTCTCCCTATAGCAGGCTACAGCGACGGTGGCTGGATTGCTGGGTTGGCCTTAATTGAGTCAAATCTGTGGGGAACCGGCACCTTTTTGCTGTCGGTGGCTACGCTACGCGGGGACGGCGCAAAGGTTGATAGCTGGGGAGGCACTTTGGGAGTGTCAGGCGGTGTTTTGCAGCGGGGCCAAGTTAAGCCGAGCCTCTTTTTCTCGGGGGGAGTCGGCGAGGAAGAGTATGTGGCTCCCAATGGTACTGCCTACCGCCGCTTTCGCCAGACTCGTCTTTCAGGCCGCCTAGGTCTGGGCTACGAGCTGAGCGACACCTATGAGATAGGTGCTTCTGGAGAAGTCGCCTGGAACGAGGTAGATAACGACTACAGCGACTCACTCCGTGCCCCCAACTCAACGCTTTACTACATTCAAGGTCTCTCGCTGGAGGCTGAGTCGCGGCGCTTCACGAGCTTCTTTCTTGCGGGCCCGAGCGCGAGCATACGCTATAGGCATGGTTTCCCGCTGGATGGCGCGGAGCACTTTGATGCTGCCTCCGTTCGCATGGACTACACCGCAGCACCCTTCGGGCGCCACAAGCTCATGGTTGCCGCCGTCGGCAACATTGGCAACGAACCGCCGACCCAACTCTCCGGCCTTGGTGGTACCGGGTATCGCACACTTCCCTCGCGTGGCTCGGCCGCTCCAGGTGCAGCGGCGGCCGCGCTCGAGTACGAGTTTCCTGTGCTGAGCCGCTCCTGGGGAACATTCACGCTCCTGGGATTTGGGGAAGGCGGCTCCTACAAGCCCGACGGCGAGTGGCAGGAGTTCTATGGCCCCGGGGCCGGGTTCCGGCTCTATCTCGCGCGCGTTGCCATACCGGCCCTGGGCTTCAATTTTGCATACAACATTGTTGAGGGTGAGTTTGTCGGAAGCGTAGCCTTAGGAATGGCTTTTTAAAACGGCAGAGCCCGCACCCTCATAGGAGTGCGGGCTCTGCCGCTACGCTAAGCTGTTTCGGCGTTCAGTGCTACGAGCTCCTCGTCGCGGAAGATCCGCTC
>SLAA01000046.1 GCA_007127105.1 Spirochaetales bacterium
CACAAGAGAACCGAGGAGGCGGCCCGGATTATTCGTGCCCTGGTGGCACGGCATGGCAGTCGGGCCGTCGCGGTTGGTAACGGCACCGGTGGACGGGAGGCGCTCGCTTTCGTAGAGAGTCTTGAGCTGGGGATTCCGGCGATTTCGGTGTCGGAGGCCGGTGCCTCTGTGTACTCGGCCTCGGATACGGCGCGCGAGGAGTTTCCGGAACTGGACGTCACGGTGAGAGGTGCCATTTCCATTGGTCGCCGCCTGGCGGACCCGCTTTCAGAGTTAGTTAAAATTGACCCCAAGGCTATAGGTGTGGGGCAGTACCAGCACGATGTCGACCAGAAGCGACTACAAGAGCGCTTAGATGCGGTCGTGCTGTCCTGCGTCAACCGAGTTGGAGTTGATCTGAACACCGCTGGCAAGGCCCTCCTGAGCTATGTTTCGGGTATGAGCGCACGCCTTGCAGATGCGGTTGTGAAGTACCGCGGGGAGATCCGTGGCTTCAAAAACCGAAAGGAGCTTCTTAGGGTTACCGGGCTTGGCCCCAAGAGCTTTGAACAAGCCGCTGGCTTCCTGCGCATTCGTGGTGGCGACGAGCCGCTTGATGCTGGGGCGGTACATCCGGAGCGATACGATCTGGTGCGGCGCATGGCCCGCGACCAGGGCCTTACTCCGGCGGAGCTCATGAGCCACGCGGACGCTCGTTCCAACATCGACCTGGAGTCCTATGTCTCTCATGATGTCGGCCTGCCGACCTTGCGCGATATTATGCAGGAACTGGAGAAGCCGGGGCGCGATCCGCGCGGAGTGCTGGAGACCGTGCGTTTTGCAGATGTCCATGAGCTGAGCGATCTTTCTCCCGGCATGAGACTACCCGGGGTGGTGACCAACATTACCGCCTTTGGCGCCTTTGTCGATGTGGGAGTGCACCAGGACGGCTTAGTGCACATTAGCAAGCTGGCCGACCGGTTCGTAAGCGATCCACATGAGGTTGTGCAGATTGGAAAACAGGTCATGGTGACTGTGCTTGATGTCGACGAGGGCCGCAAGAGAGTTTCTCTGTCGATGTTGGAGCCGTGACGCCGGTGCTGCACCGCAGCTCACCTTCGTAGGGGCACTGCTCCGGATTGGGACAAGGGGAACTCGGCCGCTGGAATAAGCGGATGATCCGGTCTCACAGCGCTCAGGCCTTCAAAACGGTACTCAAGCTGCTCGGCGCCCCTCAGAAGCTGATACACTCCCGCGCCTACTTCCAGATAACGCAGCCCAAAGCGAACATCGATTTCGGTCACTTCCTCGGCCGGAAGGCGGGTGCCAGCGGCAATACTTCCGCGTACCCAGCTGCTCCCCTGCACAAACAGTTCATACTGAAGCGTCTCTATGACAAAGGCAAACACGTTGGGGTTCTCTACGCCAATAGTCATGGTGAGCTCCGCAGCGCTCAGCCCCAGAGAGTCAAGGCGTACTGCACGAAGTTCCGGACGTGGTGGCCGAGGAACCGGCATGGTGCCGCTCTGCTCAACCGGCAGCCGCAGCTCTCCAAGCAAGGGTACGTCAAACACAAAGTTCACCGTCACAGAGTACCTCAGCTCGTTGCTTGCACTACCCATTCGGGCAACATTGAGCGCCTCTGCAAAGGCAAACTCAAAAGGCAATGTTATGCTTTCCTGTCCCCCTGGGCCAATGCTCAGCCGCTCCGGATTCGCGCCGGACAAAAATGACTGTTCCTCAACCGTGAGGACATAGGAGAAGCGTTCAAGGGTGATAGCAAAGGAGTTGGGATTAGAGATCTCTAGATCTACCACAAGACTGGCGGTAGTGAAGTTGAGATCGGTCAGGCGCACATCGCGCAAGCTCACCTCGGGAGGAACTGGCCGCACCATGGACTCCAACGAGGCACACGAGGCAAGAACGATTCCCGCTGCTACAACAACACCAGCCAAACCCACCGAGATCAACGAACGAAATCTTTTCACCTATGCCCTACCCTTGAAACAAACGTTTTACGGCCTTGAGTACACGGTCACGCTCAAACGGCTTAATAACAAAGTCGGCAGCACCTTTCTGGAGCGCATCTATCACCTGCCGCTTCTGGCCGACCGCACTGACTATAACAATCTTTGCAGTCGGGTCATAGGCACGCAGCTGTTCCAGGGCCTGCATACCGTTGGTTCCCGGCATGGAAATATCAAGGGTCACAAAGTCCGGGCTAAGTTCCTGGTAGAGGCGTACTGCTTCGTCCCCGTCACCGGCCTCGCCAATGACGGTGTAGAGTGGTTCGAGGATTTCACGCAGACGCATTCGCATGATGGCGGCGTCGTCGACTACCAGCCCAGTCTTCATACCTGCCCTCCCTGGTCCGCCAGGATCCCAATGTTGATCTCCAGTACGCCCATCTCGGAGAGCAGCCGCAGACAGATTGTCGGCACCTCAAGAAAGTCAATCTGGAGATTTGATCCGGTGAAGACGGCGGGTGGGGTGAGGTGAATGATATGGTCCTGACCTGCAAGCTTAATACTTGCCTGGCCGGTTACCATGTTGGCAATTTCGCCGACTGCACTATTTACCAGTTTCCGCAACTCACTTGGTAACTTGTTGGGCATCATGACATGGGCAATGTCCTCTGCAAAACTGGTATCGAGCGAGTACACCACCTGTCCACGCACCGCACCGGTTATTCCGAGCACAATGGAAACCGGGAGGCCCGGAATAGGCGCCGATTTGCGCTTGAGGCTTTCGCGACTGAGCTTGATTCCAAGCTCCTTTTGAAACACATGCACCGCACTGGTTATGAAAACGTTTGCGTACTCAGCCTTCATGCAATCCCCTTACTGCCGAACCTTTTGGAATAGATATTTCAAAGCGGGTGCCCTTGCCGTTGCGTGTGCTAACTGACAGCTTACCACCCACACGTTTAACCTCGTCCCGTACTGCTACAAGCCCTACTCCGCGACCCGAGGTAGGAGTTACATACGCCGCGGTAGAGAAGCCTTGTTTGAAAATAAGCTTCAGGAGTTCCTCGCGGCTCGGCTGGCTGGTGTGCTGCACTAAGTTGAGAGAGATTGCTTTGGCCTTAATCTTCTGTACATCAATTCCCTGACCGTCGTCTTCAATAATGATGCGCACATGCCCGTTCTGCTCGGCTGAGCTAATTCTGACCACTCCCTCAGCGGCTTTGCCTGCACGCTCTCGGTCACGTGGCCGTTCAATTCCATGGTCCACCATGTTCCGAATAATGTGGGTGACAGCGTGTGAAAGCGCTTCGTAGTACTCGCGATCCAGGAGAAAGTCGTTGCCGGAGAACTCAAGTGGCTTTAGCCGCTTGCCACGCGCTGAGGCCAAATCCTGCACCAAGCCAGCTACTCGCGACTCAAGTGTGCTGTACGGTACCATTTGCAGGCGCTGCAGTCGGTCCGCAATTTCTCCTCCGCCGGAGACTTCACTCCGCAGTTGCCGTTCAAGCTCTTCCAGTTGCAGACGTGGAATGACCATGGTCTCATCCGGCGCGATCCACTCCGGCCCAAGATTGTTTTTGACCGTAAACAGATCCTTGCGAAAGGCGTGCTGCATTTCCTCGATTCGGAGCAGAACCGAGGTTCCGTCGGTCAATACGTCAAATTCGGCAAGCGCGTCTTCAAGCCGATGCGCGGCATCAACGCTGCGCTTTAGTTTGAGATACGAGGCGTTCGCCTTGAAGGTATGAATCTCGCGATACGCACTGGCGACATCTTCTTCCTCGCCGGTGAACTCACCGCCAGCAGTCATAGAGTTCAGCAACTCAAACAGGCGGTCCGCCTCACGGACGAGAGCGGCAAAGTGCGGCCTGTTCATTACAACGCCCAGCAGCATTTCACGAAGTTCGTTGACCTCGGAAATTCGGGCTTCAAGCATCTGCTGCTCACTCACATCGCGCAGAGAACACATGATGTAGTCCGTGTCGATTGCCCGGAAGTCGAGTTCAACTGTCTTGTTGCGAATCTTCACGCTGGAATCAAGCAGGTTAAACACTACATCCGGACTGGAGTCCCCCGCAAAGACAAGCGCAAGTGCGTCCACAAAGTCGGCTTGATCCTGCGGGTCGGAATAGAGCAGCTTTGAAAGCTCATGCCCCTCAATTTCTTCTCCGAAAATCTCCACGCACTCGCGCGAGTACTCGGGACGCACCTTCATGTCAGCACCAAAGGACAGGAAGCCTTGCCCAGAGAAGTCTAACAAACTCTGAATAGAACGTGTTCGTTCTCGTACATACTCTTTCTGCTGTTCAAGCATCTCACGCTGCTGCGTTAGCATTTGCTCAGCCATTGCTTCCTGGTCGCAACGGGCATTCTCGGCGCGCACCATTGCAATGACCCACATTCCGGCAAGCCGTGCAAGGGGATGCACCTTCTCAACCGGTCCGGTTATGCCAACAACAGCCACCCGATTCCCATCGACATCAATCCCAACGCTCACACCTTCCTTCATGAAGGCGGACTGTGCCGCGTCGGCCTCGGTCACAATACCTTCATCCCGCATCCCGCTCATGATCTCGGCGCCGATCGCGTGCACCGTACCAATACGCTCCCGAAGTACCGCCGCGACAATCTCTCCGCGCTCGGCGACGAATATCATTTGATATCCGAACTCAGCGTGAAACTGGTCGCACATTTCTTGAAGAAACGGGATTTGAATTCCGGACTCTGTACAGCCGTCTATGCCGGGAGCTACCGTGTCTCCCATTAGGCTGTCGTTGATTCCTGCCATGCTCATACGCAGAACCCCACTTGCAGTTTCTATTCGGGTCTTGAAATGAGTTCGAAAAGCTGCCAAGTCTTCAATCTCTCATGAAGTATGGTAAAGCCAAGTGCCGGAGTGCGCAATCTGTTTGTTTAGTTTCCCAAACTGCTCCGTTTTCTCACTACTTTTCAAAGCTCTTTTTAGGTTATCGGCACCTCTTAGGTATTTTCTAACTGGTGGTGCCTTATACGCGGGCTCGCTGGTGTGCTACACTTCATTTCGCTAATACCTGGAGGCACATTATGAAGCGAGTTCTGCTCGGTCTGTTTGTTATAACGTTGGTTCTGGCGGGACTATCGGGATGTCGGACTCTATTTGGACGAGGCCGCGGTCCTGTGGAATCTATTGCGTTCTTACCGCAACATAATCCGGACTTGACCGCCCCGGTGATTGGGTCAATCAGCGAACGTCCCGACCCCAAAGAGGTCACCATGGTGGTGCCTCCAGGTACGAGTGTCCGCTCCTTGGTTGCAACCATAACTCTCAATACCGAGGCGTCGGTAGCAGTTATTTCTACCGGGGGTCGTGTGACCCAGATAAACAGTCAAACGCCCAACGACTTTAGCGTGCCGGTTACCTACTCCTTCATCACTCCTGGAGACGACGAGCCGTGGTTGTATCGGGTGGTTGTCCGTGAGGCCCATACCGACGCGGGCCTGGCCTCGCTTCAGGTTTCCGACGCAGTTTCATTTGAACCGCGCTTCAGCCCCGAGACAAAGAGCTATACCGTAACTGTTCCCTACTCAACACGAGAACTCCAGGTCACCGCACGCGGTCGCAGCCCCTACCTGCAACGTATTGTTGTGGATGGCGCCGTAGTCCGGAGTTCTTCCGGCGCAACGGTTGGCTTTGCCTCTGCCGACCGACGCGAGATCAGCATAGAAACACTTGCTGAAGACCGGGTGAGCGAAGACCTGTACCGCATCACCCTGGTGCGTGCCGAACCGGACCGGAATCCTGCCTTGGCGGCACTGAGTGTACCGGGTGCAACCCTATCGCCTGCCTTCCATGCCGACAGACTCCACTACGCGACCGAGGTGGCCTACGAGACTTCCGAGTTTACCGTGATCGCCCAGCCTCAGAGCCGCTTTGCACGCGTTTCGCTCAATGCGCCCGCGGGTGAGCAGCCGCTTTCGGTCACCGGTGATGCTGCGTCATCGCGCGGGGCCACTGTTAGCTTCCGCGATATCGATAGGCTACGGGTTGTGGTCGCGGTTCAAGCAGAGGATGGCACTCTCCTTAACCACACCCTGGATGTCCGACGGGCAGCACCCCCGGTGAGCGCGGCGCCACCAAGCCCCGGGCCGACACCTGCACCGACACCACCAGCGCCGACTCCGGCGCCCGCACCGTCCCCAACTCCCCCGACGCAGCAGCCGACTCCGGCTCCCACGCCTGCTCCAGCGCCGACTCCTGCTCCTGCTCCAACACCGGCGCCGCCAACAGCCGAGTCTCTCACTGTGCAGGTCGCGGTAAACGCGCGCAATGTGCAACTGGGACGCCGTGAGGCCGATGCCCTTGGTCGCGGCCAGATTGCACCCGAGGGTCAGGTCACGCTACGAAGATATCGATCTGAATCCGTGCTCGCGCAGGATGCTTTCAGCGTCAATGTACAACGCCGCGGCAACAATCCTCCGGTGCTGAGCTTCAACTGGCGCTCTCCCGGTGTCCGCATGAGTTCTAATGAGCTGGTTGAGGTTGAGATCCGCATTCCTACCGGTAACGGAAACTATCTGCACTACACCGAGGCCTTTCCAGCAGCCAGAGCGCTTACCATGGAACCTCCCTTTTTCTTGTTCTCCAGTAATCCACGCGTAACCTGGCCAGCACCCGGCAGTAACGTTGCAGTAGACGCTGAGTACTCTCTTATTCCCCCGGGTCAAATTGGTCGCGGTCAGGAAGGTATAGAGGAACTGCCTCGCGGCGCGGCTGGCGCACAACAAGCCGGAGTGCAGCTAACCGTGCTGGATGCAGACTCAGGTTCGCAACTCTTCAACGGCCCCGTACGCTCAGGCGCGGGGATTCAGGCTGGCCGACGGCTCAACTTTGACCAACCAATACGGCTCACCGAGGGCCGTGATGTCCGGTATGAGTTTGTGGTGCGCGGGCCTGACGGTAGAGGGTGGCGCACAGCGGGCCACACCACAGTGTGGACAACTCGCCTTGCGTATGAGGGAGGTCACAGGCCAGCGTTGCTCTTTGTGCTTGAGTAAGAGTAGGTAGCTGCGCGCAGGGCCCAGAGTATGGCAATGCCTGCGGCAACGAAGAAGGTCCAGCTTACCCCGGCATAGTCAAACACCCACCGCAGGGTGGGTGGAGCCAGAGTCATGCCGACAAACTTGACGGTGTTAAAGAGTGCAACAACAGCGCCGGTGAGTTCAGGAGGGCCCGCGCCGCTCACCCAGTGGAACACGGCTGGCTGGGTTATGCCCATGCCAGCCCCAAAAAATGCAAGACTCACTGCGACCCCAGGAAGTTCGGGCCACAGGACCACCGTTCCCAGGGCGACGCCAATACACACATACCCTGCAAACAAGGCTCCCCGTTGTCCGAGCAGGTTTTTGACCCCCACCGCACGGGATGAAACGAGTGCCGCAACAAGGCCGTGAAAGGCCAGCGCCAGCCCCGCAACTCCAACCCTCACCCCATGTTCGGCCGCCAGAAACAACGGCAGAAAGGTCACTAATGCGTACAACAAGTAGTGCAGAACCAGTGAGTGGAGAAAGACCTCACGCACCTCGGCAAGCTTCAGGGTGTCCCGTAGAGACCGAACATATGTTCCGGTAGAGGCCCGCATTTCTGCGAACGGTGTTGGTGAACCCGACTCGGGAATTATGAGGAAGAACGCCGCCGCAAGGAGCAGTGAGAACCCGTAGACAGCAAAGGGGAAGCGCCAGTCAAGTTCGGCTAGCAGGCCTCCCAACAAGGGAATGACGACCGCAGCAACCGCAATAGTGCCGCTCAAGTATCCCATGACGCGCAAACGATGCTCACCGGCATACCAGTCACTCACAATGGTCATTGCAACCGGTATGAGTCCCGCAATTCCAATGCCTTGCAAAAAACGGAGGAGCAGCAGGGTTGAGAAGTTCGGCGCCCACATGCAAAGAAGCCCAAAGCTCCCATCTACCACCAGGCATCCAAGAGCCACGGGACGTCGCCCCAACAAGTCCAGAAGCAGACCTGTGAAAGGTAAGGTAAGCGCTGCGGCAAGGGTATAGACGCTCAGCACCAGCCCAACCGCGCCAGCGCTCACCCCAAAAGGGCCGATCAGGGTTGGCAGGGCGGGCGCAAGCAGGCCACCCCCCATAACGCCAAACCCTCCCATGATAAGAAGTGTGAGGAGCCTGAGTCGATTCCGTGAGTCAGCCATCCCCAAACCATAACAGCGATATGCGCAGTTTGCTACTCGGTTCGGAAACGGACAACCTGTTCACCAAGCGCCTTAGCGCCATCCGCGTTGTTCTCCGCAAGCTCGGCAACCTGCGTGACCGACTGATTGATCTGCACCGCACCTGCGGACATCTCGTTCATGCTCTGGCTGATTTCCTCGGTTATTTGCGAGAGACGTTTCATCTCACCAAGAATCTCGGAGCTTCCACCGGTCATTTGCTGCGAGGCCTCGCGAACCTTGGCCGACACATCGCGGATCTCGGTGAGTGCCTCAAGCACCTGACGGCTGCCTATGGACTGCTCCTCCATTGCGTTTTTGATCGTAGACTCCTGGTCGGCAACCGTCTTGCTGAGGCTGTACATCTGCTCAAAGCGTTGCTGGGTCTCGGACAGCGCAGTCGAGATGCTGTCAATTGAGGCCTTTAA
>SLAA01000155.1 GCA_007127105.1 Spirochaetales bacterium
ATGGAACTGTAGATGTACAGTACAACCCAACCGACACGGTCGGCGACCTCATAGCCAGAATTAACAACTCCGGTGCCGAGGTTACTGCACGCCTGAACCGAGAGGATCGTCTTCAGTTACGGGCAACACCGGCCGAGGCTCTCGAGAATCCTGACTTTGTTATTCGATCTTTGGAGGATTCGGGGCAGTTCCTGGTAGGCTACTCTGGGGTCTTGCTGGCAAGTGGGGCGGCAGGAGCCTTTAGCTCTGGGGCGGCCGACCAGGTTACCGCGCTGCGAGCAGATGCGGATTTCTCTGTGGCCCCGCTCGCACGACCGTCCTCATGGATCGAGGTGACCGAAACTCTCCGGCGTGATCCAAGCAAAGTGGCCGCCTCATTTGGAGAGGCTGGCCGACCGGGCGAGGCTGGCAACGGGATGGCGGCGCGCGAGATTGCTTCACTGCGCAACAACCCGGTTATGGTGGGTCGCACCGCCACCTTTGACGACTACTTTGCAGATAGCGTGGCTGAGATCGGACTCAAGGGTAAAGAGGCCCGAATTGCGCTCGAGACGCAGCAACTTATCATGAAAGACCTGCGGGAGATGCGAGAGTCGATCAGCGGGGTCAATATCGACGAGGAACTCGCCGACATGATTCGCTTTCAGCATGGGTACAATGCAGCAGCACGATTTATCGCTCAGGTCGACCAAATGCTCGACGTCATTATCAACAGGATGGGAGTCTAATAACCTATGCAGCGCATAAGTAATAATCTTACGCATGAGAACATGCAGTTTCACATGAGACGTCGTGAGTACGAGATGGCTCGTACTCGTGATCAGATTGGCACCCAGAGCAAGGTGCAATCTCTACGTGACGATCCCATAGCCGCAGCCCATGGAACCCGCTTCAAGTCGTTTCAGACTCGGCTTGAGCGATATAGCAAGAATATTGAGTTTGCTCAGAGCAACCATCGCTACACCGAGGGTCAGGTTCGGCAGGGTGTGGACATGCTGCAGCGTATTCGTGAAATTGCGGTGCAGGGAGCCCACGGAACCTACACCCCGGACGACATGCGCGCAATGGCGGCCGAGGTCGACGAACTGCTTAAGGAGTTTGTTAGTCTGGGTAACTCTAAGAACGGTGACGGCAGCATGATCTTTGCCGGAACACGGACCCGCACCGAGCCGTTTCGTATTGTGGAGGGTAATGTTCCTGGCGCTCAGGGCGCACGCATTACCGGCGTGGAGTATGTCGGTGATATCAATGTCAAGACCACCGAGGTATCCGAGAACTCGCACATGCAGCTCAACTTTCCCGGCAACGAGGTCTTTTGGGCAGAGAACCAGACACTGATCTCTACGGTAGACGCTGGAGCTTACCAAGTCCAGCAGGACAGCGTCATTCGTATCAACGGCCGTGAGATAAACCTGAGCGAAGGGGATACTATTGGCGCGGTTATTGGCAAAATAAACGACTCAGGACTCTCGCTGCGCGCACGGCTGGATCCGGTGCAAAACTCGCTCTCATTGGAAACTACAACGCCACACCAGATGTGGCTCGAAGACTCCACAGGCACGGTGTTGCAGGATCTTGGGGTCATTAGCGACGGCGCACAACGCCCGCCCGCAAATATTGCACCGTCGGCTGACCATTTTGGAGGTTCGCTGTTCGACGTTGTTATTTCGCTGCGTGACGCCTTGTACGCTGGCGACCAGCAAGCCGTCGGTGGATCCGCTCTCGGCGGTATCGACTCTGGACTTAATACCATGCTATCGCGTCTCGGTGATCTGGGTGCGCAATCACAACGACTGGACTTCATTTATCAGCGCACAGAGCAGTACGACATACCCGAGGTAGCTCGTCGGAAGTCCAATGAACTTGACATAGACCTGGCGGGGGCAATAACAGATCTCCGGATGCTTGAACACACCCATAGGGCAGCACTTTCGGCCGCATCACGGGTGTTGCAGCCCACATTGCTTGACTTCTTGAGATAGGTAGGGACAGATGCTACAAATTCAAAGCAAGGCGCTCGGAAACTGCGAGATTGAGGAAAAACAGCTCATACGTTTCTCCAACGGTCTATTTGGCTTTGAAAGCCATACCGAGTTTGCGCTACTCGACGCAATGCAACGTCCGTTTTACTGGTTGCAAAGTCTGCGCGATGTCGACATCTCTTTTTTGCTGATTAATCCCTATCTGTTTCGCTCGGACTATGTGCTGGAGGTGCCAGACGCGGATATTGAGGAGATTGGTGCGCCCGATTCGGACGACATTCTGGTATTTGCCATTGTGACGGTTCCGGAGGACGTTCGTGAGATGACGGCTAACCTCCAGGGGCCGGTAATCATTAATCGACGTGATAGCTTGGGGCGGCAGTCCATTCATCTTGACCCAAACTGGAAAACACGGCACCGCATTCTTGGTGAGGCAGACAGCAAGCGAGACAACGCATGCTGATACTTGCACGAAAGCTAAACGAAAAGATCCTTATCGGAGACAGCATCGAGATCTCGGTGATTGAGATCAAGGGTGAACATGTCAAAATTGGTATAGATGCCCCAAGCCACGTCAAGGTCTATAGGCAGGAAGTCTATGACGCGATACAGCGTGAGAACAAGGCTGCCGCCGAAACCGACCCAACGCGCATGGACGGCCTTGGCGATCTATTCAAGTCCTAAGGCTCTCGTTGTTGTGTCCGCCTCGTTGCTGTGTCCGCGCTGACGAATTCCTATCTCGGCCTCACTCATTCTTAAGTAGTCGGGTCCGGCATCTTCCGGAGTACGCTCCCCCTCTAAGTATCGACGTCGGCCCTCTTTAGCCAAAATAGGGGCAATGCCCTCAAGGTGACGCGGATCTAAACGGTACTCTGGAGCGGCACCCTCCCTGTTTGATCTCAGTTGTTCAAGAAAGACTGCCGCGTCCGGTCCGGTAATGAGCGGTGGCGCCACGTGCTGATGCTGGGTCTCAATAAGCCGCACAAGATCCTCGGCCGCAAGGTCAAGGTAGGTGCTCAACCGCTGAGCGGTGTGGTAGAGCGCCCCATACCAGCGTCTTTTCCGTGCATCTAGAACCGGAACTACAAGGCCCGGGTAAACAGAGAGCCCCGTTGCATAGCAATCAGCTGCTGGCACGGCAAGGTAGTCCGAAGCACCTGCTGCCAACAGTCCTTTCGCGGTAGAGAAACCTATGCGTAGGCCAGTGAACGAGCCTGGGCCAGCGGCAACAACCACCAGGTCAATTTCTGGAACCCGCAGTCCAGACTTAGTGAGCACATACTCAATGGCTGGGAGCAACTGCTCTGCATGACGGATCTCGTCGTTGAGTGATACTGCGCTGTCGGCCGTAACGACCCCGGTGTCCGAGAATTGCAGGATTGCGACACTCAAACGAGAAGCGGAGCTATCAAGCGCAAGCACCCTCATGGCTTTGGTCTCCCGCTCTGTATCCCTGGTTCCGGGTAGATAATGGTAATGGTGCGCGTGGATTCTGTTGAAGGAGAAGCCAAAGTGGAGTTCTTGTTCGAGTCCGCCTTCTCTGAGTCCAGATCTTCTGAGTCCAGGTACATAGCGGTATCTCCACGACCAGAAATCCTGACGGTGATGCAGTCATCCGGGAGCACCTCCTCGGCACGTGACGGCCATTCAATGAGTGTGACGCCTTCGTTGCCGATATAGTCCTCCAAACCGGTGTCGCGGGCCTCGGCGCTATCCTTGATGCGGTACAGGTCTAAATGAAAGAGCGGCATGCTACCACGATACTCGGCGACAATAGGGTAGGTTGGACTGGTAATGTGCTCGTGAATACCCAGGCCGCGCGCGACACCAGCTGCAAAGACCGTCTTGCCGGCTCCAAGGTCACCTTCTATCCGAACGACATCACCCGACCTTAAACAGCCCGCAAAGCTGGCGGCGATCTGTCGGGTCTCGTCCGGGGTATGTGAGATATACGTCTTTGTCAGCTCAGCTGCCCCGTAGTTGAGAGTTCACGAATGTATTCCTTAAGGTTGTCAATTACCGGAAGAACCGGATGCTCAATCTTCCGGAGGAGGTTAACAGTAATATCAATTGATCCAAGCGCCGTTTGTTCTAAGGCAAACTCAATTGGCACCTCAACCGAGCCAGATGTATTGAGACTCAACGTTGCATTGCCGGTATACATCCGGCGATAGTCGATGTAGGCCTCCTTCCGCTGAATGTCGGTTATTCGTTCTACTTTCATATTACCTCTAAAATTTTTACGTACCTTTACTTCAGCGTGAAGATACACATAGTTGGTCTACATCGTCTGTAAAACAACCTATAGAGTTTGCCAAGGGACTATTCTTCGCCCTCATACCCATACACAAAAGCCTGGATCCGGTTCACATGCTCGCGCGATACACGAGTGAACTTAATGCGCATGATACCACCCTGATACCCGGCTTGGTCCAGACGTAACACCTTACCATAGACCGTGATCATCGTACGATCCTCTGTTTGAAAATCTACACGGACAAGGGTGTTTGGGGCCAGAGGCATACGGGACTGCACCGCACATCCTCCGGCCGAAAGGTCTATTATACGGCCGAGCCGGCGCTGTTCCTTGTTAACAACAGCGCTCCGCTTTGCCTTTTTCCCCTTACCGCTTGTTACCACCGAGACCGGGTACAGGTACACTGGTGCATCGAGTTCTCGGCGCTGATAGCGCCTGTTCTGCACCTTCTGCATCTTCTGTGTATGGTCCAGATACATAACGGGAGTCTTCCTATGGACACCGTAACCCATCACTCGGGAAGCGAACTGATACACCTGTCCCTGTTCGGAAACAGCCTTTGCTTTGACCGGCGTTCCTTTTTCGAGCCGGAGTTGTTCCCCTTTGTCGGTCTCTGGCACCGCCACCGCTAGATGGGCAGCCACTGAGGTAAGGAGTTCAGTCTCGTACCATTTGTTGCCAATGCCCAAGGTCAGCTCACTTCCTATACGTAAGGACTTACTTGAGCGGGCCACACCACTGGATTCTATCGAGTTGGTGATAATGCGCTTGAGCTGAAAGATCTCGAACACCCGTTGCTCGCGCACTGCGTCGGACAGATTGGCGGAGCGTACGTCCTCCAATGCCTGCTGAATGAAAGAGTCCAGGTACCCGGCGTGGCGGAGCAGCCGCATTGGCACCTTGGTATTGTAGCGCTTGATGAGGTGCAACATGAGCTTAGTTCGTTCGCGGTCCAAGCCAATCTTCTTCGCCTCGCGGCGAAAGCGGCGAGCGGAAAATCGGGCCTCGGTGCCTGAACTCTTGGACCCGCCGCCCATTATGGCGGAAACGACCCCGACGAGCACCAGAACACCAATGAATACCATCATAATGATAGTGGCGCGCGGATCGGTTTGTCCAAACTCACCGAATGGGTTAGATTGTTGGAGGGGCGTCAAGGACCAAAGCCGGTAAGGCAAGTTGTACACCACCTAAAGATCTCCTAGTTGTTATCTGGGGTAGAAAGACTATCAAGACGCCGGATAAGTTCCTCGGAGTAGGGGGTTATTTCGTATTCAAGCAGGTCTCCAATGAGGACGGAGTCATGCGAACCGAAGGCCTTCATCAACTCACCAAGAACGGCATGGTAAGATACCACAAACTCATGGAGCCCTTCAGTGTCTATATCGTTTGATATCCGAGGAATCAGACGAAGAAGTTTTGCTGCCAGTTCGGTGAAATGGGCTACATGCTGCATCGCCTCGGCATCCTTGCCCGCCTGGAGGAGTACCGAGACATCGCTCAGTTTCGGTAACAATACCCGCATGAGCTCACGACTAGACACCGTTTCTTCAATTGGTTGTTCGTGCTCGCGGAGTCGACTCTCTGCGAGCAGCTTCAGTTGTTTAAGAAAAGCAGTGAAATGAGTTTTCAGCTCGGATCGTTCAGGTTCCCCGGTAGCAAGGAGCTTCTCGGTCATTTTGTCCAGAGCCGATGGGTCGTCCAAGGGTAGGTTTACTCCTACGAGTTCAGGTAGAGCGGGCGAGACGTGTTGAAACTCGCCAGCCAGATCACGTAGAGCCGCGTCTTCATCCTGTTCAACTGCCCGCAGATAGAGATCAAGATACTCAATGATGGTTGACAGATGCTGTAGAGGCAGACTTGGTTTCTCCGATGAGCCCGCGTCTGCTTGCGTGGTGCGAATGTCCAATGAAGCTACCGCGTCCAGGCCTTTGTTCTTCCAAGAGTCATCGGTCGGCGTTGTTGGTGCGTCGTCAATAAAGATGCCAGACACCCGACGTTGGTGCAGAGACAGAAAATTCTTGAGTTCGTCGACAACTTCACCGACCGTAGTCTCGGCCTCAATGGTAAAGTCAATCACTTCTTTGTCGATGAGAATAACCACCCTCACTCCTTCTGATGTACCGTATCTACCTGCGGATTACGGTTTAACGTCGAGAGCCTGAGTTAGGATTCATGCCCTCAATCTGGCTCCTGCTTTGCTCGAGTTCCTGCAGGGCGCCTTCCATGCGACTAAACTCACGACGCAGCTCGGCCTCACGCCGGTCAAGGCGCTCCCCGTAGTTCTCAATTTGGCGATCTGTATTCGTTATACGCGTGTCGATGCTGTTGGTGCGAGTTGCCACGACTCCGCCAATCTGAGTGAAGCCGCGAATGTACTCACTTGCGGTGTACCCAACTCCAGTGTCAATAACACGGTCGCCGTCGGTGTCCGAGCCAAACAGCCTTCGGATCTCTTCAAAATTGTTAGCCAGGGCGTTGTCCAGGACGTTCTCGTTAATTTCCAGGTATCCACGAAGGCGTCCCGGGTCAAAACCACGTCCTGGAGCACCAGCATTCGAGGATATACCAATCTGGGCTAAAAGGCGAAGTTCCGAGTCCGGACCGGTGTCATACGCATTCATGACAATGGTTTGAAGGCGTGTGCGTAATTGATTGAGGGTGCTGTCACCTTGAAGGAGACCGAGTCGCGCGCGCGCCTGTTCCCGCTCTTCGTCGGAGAAGTACTCAATTTGGTCGATAATCTCGGGCTCAGCACGGGTAAGGATATTGATGTCACGAATAAGTTGATTGTAGTAGGCGACAAACTCAATTACCGCGTCCTTGGCGGACTCACGGTCAGGCTCAACCGCAATCTCTACCGGGCCAGCGCTTGGCCGGTGAAGATTTAAGGTGGTTCCGGGGACTATATCGTCAATGCGATTACTGCTGCGCGTTACTTCAATACCCTCAACCCGAAGTCGTGCATCCTGTGCCGTCCGCAAGGGGTTTACCGGCTCATACTCACCAACTGCTTCTGGGTCAAATACCCGTGCGGAGCGAATCTCAATATCGCGATGTGTATTACGATTTACCAGTTCGAGGCCCTCAAGGCTCTGGAGATACTCAGAAACCGGAATCCGTACCATGCTGAACTCCTCGGACTCAGGCAGTTCAGGAAGTGGCACACGACGTCCCTCGCTTAAGGCAAACAAGATTTCGTTGCTATCGACGCGCGGTGTCTCCTCCGGTTCTGGGGCTTCCGGCAGGAGAGCTCTGCTTGGAGCGTTCAGTACAGTTACGTCTTCCAGACTTACCGAGCCAAGGCCCGGAATGGATGGCCCAGGCGGGGGAGGCGGGGCTGGAGGCCCTTCAGGGCGCTCGGAGAAACGCAGCTCGAGTTCAAGAATCATGCCTGGCTGTATGGTCATTACTGAGGGCGCAGGCAGCGCTGCCTCGCTCTGGGCCTCGAGGAGAAGCTGTTCCTCACCAATGTGTACCGCATCTGCATTCCGGAGAGCAGATGCGCCCGTAAGCTCAAAACCGAAACCAGCTCGTTCACTAGGTGCAATCACGCCCATATCCAGGGCCATTTGCTCGCTGCGATGGGTGAAACTCAGGCGGTTTTCCAGACCCTCGTGCCGAGACTCAAAAGCGATGATTTGTGTTTGAGCGGTGTCGCGGACGACTCTGGCTCTGAGAAGTGAGCCAGCATGACGATTGACCGCCGCCGCAAAGTCGGACAGATTCCCGCCACGGAACTCGAAGGTCTGTTGCTGCTCCCCAACTTGAAAGCCATAGCGACCAGCTTCAACCCGGTAGTCACTTGGCAGCTGTTGTGATGCGAAGGAATCGGCGCGTGCAACCTGAAGTACTTCAATGCTATTGATGTCTTCTTGTGCAGTTCGTGATGCCTCGGCAGTCAGTGAGCCAGGGTCGGATGAACGGGCAATACGTGCTGCAAACGGACTTTCAAAGCCGTATAATCGGGTCGCTGAGGTGCGAAACGTATTAAGATGGCGCCCGACGTCCTGCCAGGCGAGCCTTTGTGCTTGATACTGATCCCGGGTGTTCTCCAAACGCTCGACAGGTCGACGCTCAATTTCCATGAGCTCGTCGACCATGCGTCGAGTATCCATCTGGCTGTTTGATACCCCAGGTATTATAATGTTGGACATGGTGTGCGCCTCGGGGCCAAAAAGACGGCCCAGTTCCGAATTATATCTCGGTGTCCACCAAAAGTCCTATTGCCTCGCGAATTCTCGAATAGACTCGCTGCAGTTCGGCCGGCGGAAGCTCCTTAATAACTTTATCGGTGTCACGATCAATGATCTTGACGATGACGCGGTCGAGCTCATTATTCACCGACAACTTGAGTCTGTGGTTGAACACCCCAGAGACTTGCTCTAAGTCGCTCAATAGCGGTTCACGAGCTGCTTGTCGCTGCTGTGCTGCGGCTCGCTCGGCCGCAGCCTTTGCCGCTGCTCGAGCAGCCTGCAATGAGGTATCGTTTGTTGCCTTCCGTGGCAGCCCTGAGTCGCGAAGGACTGCGGCCTTATAACCCGGCAATCCGGGCATGTCTATAGACATAATTTCTTACCTCCGTGTAAGAAAGTGACAGAGGGAGAGCGCGAGCTCCCCCTGTCGTAAGCGCCCAAAGAGATGACGTCCAGAAATCTCTTTAGGAAAACGGAGAAATTGCCCCAACTTAGCCAAGCAACTGAAGTACAGCCTGCGACTGAAGGTTCGCCTGTGCAAGCATAGCGGTGTTCGACTGTGTCAAAATCTGATTACGAACAAATTCCACCATCTCGGAGGCAATATTCGAGTCGCGAATCTGTGACTCGGCGGCTGCAAGGTTTTCCGACGCAATAGCAACTCCACGAGCTGCCATTTCGAAACGATTCTGGTATGCGCCCAGGTCCGCGCGCTGCTGAGAAACTTGTCGCAGTGCGGTGTCAATTGTCCCAATTGCCTGGTTAGCAAAATCCGGGGTCGAGATCGAAATGATGCCGTTCTCACCCTGTGCATCGCTGAGGCCGAGCGCTGCTGCGGTCATTGTGCCGATGAATACTCGTTCGTTCTGGTCCATGTTCGCTCCTACCTGGAACTGCATGATTCGACCGCCTTCACTGTCAGCTGCGAAAGCTCCTGTTAGCATGTTCATACCGTTGAACTGTGCGTGGGAAGCAATGCGATTGACTTCATCGACGAGCTGAGAGACCTCAACCTGAATTTGCATACGGTCTTCGGCGGTATAGATACCGTTTGCAGACTGTACCGAAAGTTCGCGGACACGATGAAGAATGTCTTGTGTGTTCTGCAGGTACCCTTCTGTTGTTTGAATAAAGGATACTGCATTCTGAATGTTCCGCTCAGCTTGATTCAGGCCGCGGACCTGGCTGCGAAGTTTTTCCGATACTGCTAAGCCCGAGGCGTCGTCACCGGCGCGGTTAATCCGCATTCCGGAGCTCAAACGCTCGATATTGCCTTGCGTTTCGGCGGCTCTCACACCCAGCGTCCGGTTTGCAAATGCGGCGCTCGCGTTGTGATTAATGATCATCTGACCCTCCTTGATAGTGTTCGATAAGGCATTCCTTGCCTTCACGGACTCCGCCAAAAGGAGACTTCGGTGTGGCTTTCGCGCTTCCGCACCGAGGTTAGTCCTCAAGCGGAGAGATTTGCTTTACCTGTGTTTGCTCACAGGCAGAGAAATCTCTCCGTTTTCAGCGTTCAAAGAGGGTGTTTTTCAAAGAGCTATGGAGAGGCCACAAAGACCCCTCCAACGATCATGATACTACCCTAACCCAACAATTGCAAGACAGTCTGACTTCGCATGTTGGCCTGCGCCAGCATAGCGGTGTTCGCCTGCATCAGAATCTGATCTCGGGTAAAATTGACCATCTCCGAGGCCATATCTGCATCTCGAATGCGAGACTCGGCAGCCTGAAGATTCTCCGCCCCAACGTCAATTCCTCGTACAGCCATTTCCAAGCGGTTCTGATACGCACCAAGATCGGCACGTTGCTTACTTACTGCCGTCAAAGCGGTATCAATCATACCAATGGACTGGTTAGCGCTGTCCGGGGTCGAGAGCGAAAGAATGTCTTGTTCAGTTCGCATGCCAAGGGCGGTCGCGGTCATTGTACCAATGAACACGCGTTCGCGCTGATCCATGTTCGCACCAATGTGAAAATACATGGAGGCGGTGATCACGTTTTGTCCAGTTTCTTGTGCAAAACGGCCGGTGAGAAGGTTCATGCCGTTAAACTGGGCGTGCGAAGCTACCCGGTCAATCTCTGCGATGAGCTGAGAGACCTCAACCTGGATCTGCATTCGATCCTCTGCTGAGTAAATACCGTTAGCACTCTGTACCGAGAGCTCGCGGAGACGTTGGAGTACATCCTGGGTGCTTTGCAGGTAACCTTCGGTCGTTTGGATGAAGGAGATTCCGTTGGAAGCGTTTCGTGATGCCTGTTGCAAGCCACGAATCTGGCTTCTCATTTTCTCCGATACCGCAAGACCTGACGCATCGTCCCCGGCCCGGTTTATTCTCATGCCGGATGCAAGCTTTTCCATTGTTCCCTGAGTCGAGCGGTCGGTCTGACCGAGCTGACGGTTAGCGAACATTGCGCTCATGTTGTGATTAATAATCATTCTACTTCCTCCCTGAAGTTTGTGTGAACGGCGTCCTTGCCGTTTCGTGTTTGCGGAGCACCCTTTTGAGGTCTCACGCGACTGTGGAAAAAATACCTCCTTTTTTTTCGAATTCCCTCAGGTCGCTCGGATATTTCTCCGATGATTACGATAAGGGGCAAGGAGTCTTCTCGGCCCGAATCACTCGGCACGAAACCTCCCGCATAGACTCCATCGGCAGGGGAGGCACTAAAACTAAAGCGAAATCGCGAGGAAATTACAGAAATTTGCGGCTAAGTGGAGAGCGCACCCGTCCCTGTGTTCTAATGATCGAGCTTTTGAAGATATTGGAGCGCAAGTACGTCGTTCGGTTCGATTTCTAGTGCAGCAAGAAAGTAGGCGCGCGCTTCCTCATGGTCGTCCCGCTTAAGTGCCAGTATCCCCAGATTTGAAACAAATTTCACGTTATCCGGCTCCTGGCGCAGCGCTTCTACAAGCAGCTTTTCGCTGTCAGCAAAGGCTCCCGTTTCCATGCGGCAAATTGCAAGCTCGTTCAAGGTATCAGGCTTGCGAGGCCCCAGTTCGAGGGCCTTCTCAAAGGCGGCTGCCGCGTCCTCATAACGTTCAAGACGTCGGAGTCCCCACCCCAGAATAAACCAAGCATTCCAGACATCTGGGTGACTGGCCAGGAACTCGCGAATTCGTTCTATGCCCTCGTCTTCTTTGCCAAGGCGAATGAAGTCGTAGGCCTCTTTGAACAGATTGTCTACCAAGTTGTGCTTTTCTATTTCCGCAATCAGTCTGGAAATTTCTTCTGATCGCTCAGAATCCGGCTCCAGCTGCACATAGTGCGACAGGTGCCGGACAGCAGTGTCGAAACTCTGTGTCTTCAGGGCGAAGTATCCAGCGTTAAGATAAGCCTCGGCTGGCGGGTCGTCCTCGGCAAGGAGTTCTTTGTACATGAGGAAAGCCTGTTCCCGCTTCTTCTCGGCCTCTTCCGGTCGCGACGCCGCCTCGGCCGCGTCAGCAACCTGCTCATGGAGGAGCGCAAGATTGAGGCGCGGTGCAGGGTTATTGGGGAGCAGACCGCCGAGCGCACGGAAGATCTCCTCCGCTGGCCCGAAATCGGCATTCTGTGCCTTGCTCACCGCAGCCTGGGAGAGCTCGTCAGCAAGGTCAGGTTTTGCGGCAAGCGCGAGATCTCGGTAGTAGCCGATATCTTCGTGGTCTGGCTTGTAGGCGAGTAGCTTGAGAATTGCCGCAATTATCATCTCCCAGCGCAGCTCGCCAGCATCCCAGGCATCTCCTTCACCCCGGGTTTCAACGGGAAGCGGAATGCCCGGATCTAGGTTGAAGTCGCCAATCATCCTATCGAGGTCAGGCGGAAGGGTAATAAAAATAATGTCGGATAGAAGGCTATCGGCCGTTTGGTCGGCACCGTCGCCTGAGCTGGCGTCGGGACTATGTGATGTGTCCATGTTAGTTTTCCTCTGTGGTCGGGGTGCTGGGCGAGGAGCTGTCGGTGGAAAGTGTCCTTCCGGAAACACTAGAGGGAGCACCGGCGTTTTTGCTCGGCGCTTGCGTAGCAACCGCGTCAGCTCCTCGATTCGGTTTGATCTTTACCGTTCGTAGAAAGGCGTTGATTCTCATTTTATATTTGATTGGAATCTTGTCTTCATCGAACTGTATCGCGAAAGCAGCAATATCGGTACGCCCTTCAACCGGTACAAAACGGACAACGGTTCCCACAAGTTCTATTTGCCCTTCGTCATCTGCGAGTTGCAGGCGGAGAACGGCGCTTCTATTGACCAGAAACTTTGCCAGCCCAACAATGATTACTTTGGCACCCGAGAACGAAAGGTCGCGAATAATGCACTTACGAGGAACTTGCTCAATGGTCAGCAAGGCACCTTTTGTCCCGAGTCCGAGTTTGCGGAGGCTATCTGAGGTGACAACTATTCGCTCCTCACTTCGCTTGCGACTGTTAACATTTGCGTCCAGGAGTTCACCGAGTATCTCAATGAGGTCATCGGGCGGCCGCTGCGTGAAGTTAATGGTCACAAAGGACAGTTCCGGATTTTTCTCACCATAGGGGCTGGATCCAGCAATCTTTGCGCTTACAAAGAACGCAAGGGCGTCCGATTTATCGGGCTGAAGAAAACTGAAGCGTAACGAAATCATGTTGTTGGATTTTCGTAGAGCGTCCCGTAAAGAACTGGTGATATTGACAATTACCTTGGCTCCGGCCATGGAACTCGAGTACACAATACACGGCCAGTGGTAACCCAGGCACTTGATATACACCTGCTTCGAGTAGAGATGAGTTGCTTTGATTACCTCTTTGGTGAAGGTAACCTCAATCGCGTGATACTGTTGATAATAACGCGAAATTTGCTGGCTGGTGGTTACAGGCATATGGCTCTTAATATACTATGACGCTGTGATGAATACTGTCAACAACGGTAACAATGGAAATAATTATGGCGGGGTAGGTGGCTTGAAAACAACGTTATTGTATGGCTTGGGGAATCCACTCTTGGATGTTGTCTATAAGGTTGAGCAGGACTTTCCCACTGCTCGTGGACTGGTACCCGGGAGCATGAATCTTGTGAGTGAACCACCACGTTTCGGTTCAGATGCGCCGCCAGTAATCGCAAAAGTTGCCGGTGGTAGCTGCGCCAACACCATGCGTGGCGTTGCCTGGCTTTCCGGTTCAGACGGCAGTGTCCGCACGGTATTAGGAGGTAGTGTTGGGGTTGATCTGCCTGCCGAGGAGTTCCGCACCGCGCTACAGAAGGTGGGGGTAACTGCTGCATTGGCGGAGAAGCAGGTGCCTACCGGTTGTGCTACTGTCATGGTTACGCCGGATGCGGAGCGCACCATGTGCACCTATTTGGGAGCCTCCGGGCGTATGACTGTGGAGGATCTTGATACCGAGGTGCTCGCCGAATGTGATCACCTGCATTCCACCGGCTACTTCTTTGAGAGTGATGTTCAACGCACAACGCTCACTGCGGCAGTTGAACAGGTTAAAGCGAGAGGCGGGACGGTCTCTTTTGATGTATCGGACTCCTTTGTCATCGAACGGCATCTGCATGAGCTCATCAGCTGGCTCCCTGGCCGCGTTGACACCCTGTTTGCAAATCTCGCCGAGTTGACGGCATTGACAGGTATCAGCGGTGACCCGGAGCTGCTCTTTGAACGAGCTCTTGAGATGGTTCCCGAGGTTGCTCTTAAGTTAGGATCTCAAGGATGTATCGTTGGGGGTGACGACGGAGCCGTAATTTTACCCGCTGAAGACGTGGTCGCCGTTGATACCAACGGCGCAGGCGACTCATTTGCTGCTGGCTTTCTTTATGCCCGTTTGATGGGCGAGCCGAGAGCGGTGTGCGCACGACTGGCAAACCAGCTCGCAGGAAATATGGTAACCGTAATCGGATGTGACTACGATGCGGTTGCGGAAAAAACTGGTGGTGTGTTGGGTCGAACTTCCGAATAAGAAGAGCTACGACTCCTCGAGATCTGTGTGAGGCAGTTCTTCGCCCTCGAGCTTCACCGGCGGCTCCGGCGTGGGGTCAAGGGTTTCATTAAGTCGAGCAATGAGGCGCTCAGTGATTCGCTCAAGTTCCTGTTGCGCCTCAGGTTCGCGTTCAGGAGTTGCTGCCGAAACACCGGCGTCCTCACGGGCTTGGAATAACTCATCTACCGTGATCAAACCCGCAAGAATTGCAAGTTTAACCGGATCAGTGGTATCTACCGAGTCACGAACTTCCTGGAGTTTGGTCGCGTAATAGTCTACAAGATCTCCGAGGTACTCGGGGTCTTCATCGGAGCGGATAGTGAAGGACTGTCCGAGGAGCTCAATGCGCATGCCCGAGCCACCTAGAAAATATCAAGTTCTTGGTCTTGTTGCGACGGGGGTTCCTGTTGCGGTGGGTCGGCACTCGGTACCGTCTCTACACCCGCGAAGCTGTCGTCTGAATTCTCCACAACCGGTGTGCCGGTGCCTTGTGGGACGGCACCGTCTGCAATTTCATGTTCAAGTTGATCTAGCTGCTCCAGCGCGGCGAGAATTCCGCGCTCAATGGCAGCCTGATCTTTGCTCTGTTGTTCAAGCCGCGCCTCAAGTTTAGAAGCCTGCGCACGCGACTCGGTAAGTTGCTCCTTGAGTCTACGTTTGTCATTTTCGAGAGCGCCAATACGCTCGACGGCTTCATTAACCCTTTGTTCCAGACGGCGGATCTGCTCGAGGCTCAGCATGCTTTACTTGAGAGCGTTCTTAGCGGTATTCACAATAGATGTGAAAGCTGCTGGGTCTTCAATAGCCATGTTAGAGAGAGCCTTGCGGTTGATCTCAATTCCGGCTTTGTCGAGTCCATGCATAAACCGACTGTAGTTGATGTCGTGATCAGTCAGAGCTGCCGAAATTCGGCTAATCCACAGCGCACGAAACTCCCGCTTCTTGGTACGACGATCGCGGTAGGCGTAAAGGTCTGCCTTGGCCACTGCATCTTTGGCGGTGCGAAACAGTTTGCTTCTGCGACCCCAGTAACCCTTGGCCTGTTTAAGTATGTTTTTTCGCCGATCTTTGCGGCGTGTTCCATCGACTGCGCGAGGCATAGTAGTTCTCCTTCAAACTCAAATATTCTGCGTAATAAACGGTGCTTAGCCGTAGGGAAGAAGCTGTTTTGCTCGCTTCTGTTCAGGATCGCTCAGGATGCCGCTCTTGCGCAAGCTTCTTTTACGCTTTGTGCTTTTCTTGGTAAGAATGTGGCGCAAGCCCTGCTTCTTGTACTTGATCTTCCCACTTCCTGTTACCGAATAGCGCTTGGACGCACTCTTTCGTGTCTTCATCTTTGGCATAAACGTGATCTCCTCGACCTGCCTGGTGTTTTGTGTGCGCGCTCGGGATGTGACGGCGCGTTACTTCTTTGTATTTGGCCCGACGATCATCGACATGAACCGACCTTCCATGGCTGGGGCCTTGTCGACGTGGTATCCTTCTCCGAGCAACTCTAGAATTTTGTTCAACAACACGCGGCCCCGGTCTGTGTGAGCTAGCTCACGCCCACGGAACCGAATTGTCACCTTGACCTTGTTTCCCTCATCAAGAAAGTCCTTGATGTGTTTGGTTTTGAACTGCAGATCGTGATCCTCGATCTTGGGTTGCATCCGGATCTCTTTGAGCTTCACAAGTTTCTGCTTGCGCTTCACCTCACGGTTCTTCTTCTCAAGCTCGAACTTGTATTTCCCATAGTCGATGATTTTGCAAACAGGCGGGCTTGAGTTAGGAGCCACCTCGACTAAGTCGAGTCCTTGCTCTTCAGCCATCTTCAACGCCTCAGCTGTTGGAAGAATACCCTGTTGGTCACCGTCGTCTCCGATGAGCCTTACTTCTCGTACGCGGATCATCTGGTTGATTCGCAGTTCCTTACCGGCCAATGTGCCTCCTTAGTGTCACCTTGCAAATTCCTGTATAGATCGTATACCATAGCACTCGACATAAAAAGAGTCAAATGGCTCCGCGACTGTCGACCCTCCCAAACATGGTAGGAGGTATCATGTCCGATTTCTTGAAGCTGCTCGCAACTGCTAAACAGTTAGAAGAGCAGAACGCCGAGGTATACGAAATCTATTCCGAGATTACCGATCATTTCGGACTTATGCAACTGTTGCGGGCGCTTCGTACCGGTATTGAGACGCACACAAAGGCTCTTGGTCGGTTTTTGGACCATAGAGCTGGGGATTTAGAGGTAGACGAGGCGCAGATTCAAGCGTTTGACTCCAGCATCTACGAGGTTGAACGAAGTTTTGATGCAGCAATGGAGTACCGTGATTTTCTTTGCATGATTCTTCAGCTTGAGGGACGTCTCCAGTCATTTTATGAGAGTTTGCTCCAGGTCGTGCTTAGCACGGAACATAGGGATATTTTCCGGCGCTTAGCTGCCGATCAAGAGAAGCATCTCTGGCTGGCACGGAGCAGGCTGGAGCTGGAGAACTTCACGACCGATGAGTGTTTGTAAGGACAAAACATGTTTCGGTCGCAAGTAAGTTATGCAAAAACGGAGGCGCGGTGTGACGGCGGGTCATGTCGATGCTCCGCACTATATCGAGCTTGAGTGTAGAGCAGAGCTCTACAAAGTCCTTGCGGGTGCAGAAATGGATGTTCGGTGTATTGTACCATTCGTAAGGAATGTTTCTATTAACCGGCATACGACCACCAAACACCAGTTGCATTCGGTTGAGGATGTGGCCGAAGTTTGGAAAGTTCACCACCGCGAAACGGCCGACTCGAACCATCTCCTGAATCAACATTGCCGGGTCATGGATCATTTGTAGAGTGTGGTTCAGAATAACGTAGTCGTAGCTTCCGGTCGGATAGTCCTTGAGTCCCTCCTCAAGGTTGCCCTGGAAAACCGAGAGGCCCTTGCTAATGCACTGGAGGATCATGGATTCTTCAATATCGACCCCACGACCACGAACCTGCTTCTCGCGCATGAGCCGCAACAGCAGTTCGCCGTCACCGCATCCAAGGTCAAGCACGTTGCTCCCTGTTTCAACCAGTTCGACTATACGTGAGTAGCTAATGTGCACACGATGTTCCGGATGTGTGTGTTGATCAACAGTTCCCATACACGGATCCTAAAAAAGACGAGATCAGTCGCCCTTGGCGCTTGGTTTCCAACAGAAACGAGTCGTGTCCGTAAGGGCTGTTGAGCTCTGTGTAGGATACGTCCTTCTCTGCTTTCATGAGTGCGAAAACAATTTCCTTTGCTTGATAGGGTGGGTACAGCCAGTCGGATGTAAACGAAATCACCAGCACCTTGGCGGTAATCCGCGCTGCGGCGAAATCGAGTCCTCCATATCGTTCTCCAAGGTCATAGTAGTCCATAGCTTTTGAAAGATAGATGTATGAGTTCGCATCAAAACGGTCAACGAACTTGTCGCCTTGGTACTCCAGGTAACTCTCCACCTGAAACTGGTCTGCAAAGTCAAAACCGTAGGCCGCCCGTTCCTGGAGTTTGCGGCCAAACTTCATGCCCATTGACTCGTCCGAGAGATAGGTTATGTGTCCAACCATGCGTGCAATTGACAGGCCCTGAGCGGGCAACTGGTCGGAGTAGTAGTTTCCTGACTGGAAATGAGGGTCCGACATGATGGCGTTCCGACCAACCGCATTAAATGCAATGCCCTGAGCCGTAAGCCGCGCGGTCGAGGCGAGTACAATACTTGAGGCCACCATTTCCGGATACGCAACGCTCCACTCAAGGGCTTGCATCCCGCCCATTGAGCCACCAGCAACGGCCAAAAGCCGCTGAATGCCTAAATGATCAACCAGGCGCTTCTGGACATTCACCATGTCGCGGATGGTGATTACCGGAAAGGACAGGCCGTATGGTTTGCCTGTCTCCGGGTCCGTGGAGCCTGGGCCGGTTGTCCCTCTGCATCCACCCAACACGTTCGAGCAAATCACAAAGTATTTGTTCGTGTCGAAGGGCTTTCCAGGGCCCACCATGTCGTTCCACCAGCCTGGGTGCTTGCTTTCGGCTGTGTGGAATCCGGCGGCGTGGGCGTCCCCGGTAAAGGCATGGAGAATGAGTACCGCGTTGGTACGCTCAGCGTTGAGGTTGCCGTAGGTTTCGTACCGTACATCTATTGGTCCAAATGCTCGACCGTTTTCCAGAGTAATCGGCACACCTGGGGGGCCGAAGGTGTAGGTGTGTTCCTGTACTATGCCGAGCGACTCGGCGACGGGAGTGGACTCTGAACTCATGAATGGAATCCTAGTCGTGCTGCTACCAAACTGTCAATACGGCTACCGCTTGATTGTGCTTGATGCTTTGTGATAGCTTCCACTCCAACGCTTATGGTGCTGTTTTTATTGGCTTCAATGCCGCTCACATACTTTTTCATCCTCGGGATTTCTGGGCAGAGTGATCAGCCCCGGCAGTATACGCTGCTAGCGGTGGTACGAGGGGCGCTCTGGGCAGTTCCGGCAACTGGTATTCTTGCTATTCTTCGTTTTCTCATTGGTGAGGGGTACAGCACAGGTCGTCTGTATCTGGTGTATGGCGTGGGTGAGGTTCTGGCTCCCTTCATTGTTGCAGGGATAGGCATTGCGTTGTTGGAGCGGCAATCCTTGAACTCCGACCTATCCGCTGCCCTCGCTGGCTTGACCTCTTTCCTGGCGGGATATCTGAGTGTGCTTAACCTTTTTGAGATTGTCCGTTTTCTGCGCCACTTTGATTCGGCCATTCTTTTTGTTCTCCCCTTGGTTCGCATAGCGTTCGTAGCGGCCTTCCCACTCCTGTTTCTGCTTGCTTTTCGTGAGCAGTACAGCACTCGATACATGGCAACTGCAATGGTACTCGGATCGCTTGTCTTACTCAGTTGGATACCCACCCTGTACTATTTGAGTTTTCAAGTCCCGGCCCTACTTGGTTCGCTTGCGGTAGCGTTTGGAGCCGGACTCATTCTGCCATATTTGGGAAAACAGAATTTGCCCACACGACGTTGATGATAGGGGGCGGTGGTAGTGAGATGCCTCATAGTGAGTCCCTGCCCTGTAGTCCGAACAATGCTTCGCTACCTTGGTGCAGCTGTGCTTGCCGCCGTACTTGTGGGCTGCTCGCCCAAGGCGCAAGGTGTGGTACTCATAGATCCTTATCTGTCCGGCGTATTCACAGATGATCAGTTTGCCAGCTGGCAACGGGCGGCCTCATCCGAGGGGTTGCGACTTGACCTGGTTCACCTGCTGCTACCCGAGGATGGGGGTACCTTGTTCGACCAGATGCGAGTCGCATTGGGACTCCGTGACGACTATCGAGTCGCATTTGTCACCCCAGTCCTGTTGAGGGAAGCCGAACTCCTGGCTGAGTTGGGTGACGACTACCTGCAAGGAGACATTGTGGTACTCGGAGTGAACCAGGATCGAGTCCCACCCGGGCTACGAGGGGTTGGTTTTGACCGCGTTCCCGCCTATAGACGCCTTGGAACGCTGCTCGCTGAGGAGTCAGAGGCAGGTCATGACAAAAATACAGATCTCATTCTGTTTTTTGCCAGGGATACTCCGGAGGCCCGTTCCGCAGCCAACGCCCTTGGCACGGGAGTTCGTGGTAGAGTCGAGATTGAGGAAGTATGGTACAGTTCTGTTCCAGATGACGAGAGAATACGCAGAGACATAGAGATGAGGGCGACGCCTCACTCGGTATTGGTATTTGCGAGCGGTGCGGCCGTGCCAGCGGCGTTGCGAATAAGTAATGATCGGGCGCTCCGCTCGGTGTTCGAGGGTAACCTCACCGGTAGCGAGCATGTGTTGTATAGCGTTGACCTGCCATTTGCAGACCTTCTTCGGGCCGCAGTGCGAGGGGAGTCCATTGCGCCCGCCGTCATACGTTCAAAATCTCGGTCGGTCGACCGGTAATCTCGGGCCTGCGGGTAGGGGATTGTGCAAAGCGACACTGTAGTTTACGAGCAGGGATTCCGAGAATCAGAAGAGGGACGAGCTCTCAGTGAAAATATCTGCACAAACGACGCTAATCTTGGTGCTTTTGTAAAGGGATGTTTGACAAAGGGATAGGGGAGAAATATAATTCACCGTGACGTGGGCCGGCAGCTGCTCACCAGTCTCGCAATCAGTTAAGGAGTAGAGTAATGAAGAGAAGCAGCCTGCTCATTGTGTGTGTGGTTGTGCTCGGAATGCTACTTACTTCCGCTATCTGGGCTCAGCAACGCCCCAGAGCGTATCAAACGCTTACTCTGGAGGATTTTAATGACCCGGATGGCAGTCCTTGGATGGTAAGGGCAAGTAGGTTCATTCGAGAGGATTTTCCGAGCTACCAGCACGTGAGAACGTGGCCGGACGCTTTGTATCGACGTGAACCGGAAGGAATGGAGCTTCGCTCCTTGGGCATTCACGCCCAGTTCAACCGCCGCGGCTACAATTATCTTGAGATTCTTCCGGCTCAAATGGGAGACAACGGCGAACTGGTTCCACGAATCATTCCGGGGTCTGCCGAGGAGAACCTAGAACGTACCGGTATGCGTATTCCCGGTCTTGCCGAGGAACTCAACCTCTGGGTTTGGGGATCAAACCACGACTACTATCTCGAGGTCATGCTTCGAGATCACAGAGGAATGGTGCACACCCTGCGGGTAGGTGATCTAAACTTCCTTGGGTGGAGAAATCTTCGGGTTCAAATTCCAACCTGGATACCCCAGACAACGCGGCACGTTCCCGGCCCGCAGGGCCTGGAACTGGTGAAGTTCGTGTTGTGGACTCGCCCAAACGAAAAGGTCGACAACTTCTACGTATACATAGATGAAGTTAAGGTCTTCACCGATCTCTTTGACATGCCGTTTGACGGCGAGAGGTTAAGTGATCCTGAGACCATTCGCGAACTGTGGAACCAAGAAGGGGGACTGTAGTGAAATACCTGCGAAACACCCTATTCGTGTTAATGATCCTGTTCCTTTCGGGAGCCGTATGGGCCCAGCAGCAGGAGGTTGATCCGTCTCAGCTCGGGGTCGACTCCGCTCAGCAGCGTCTGCAGGAAGTGTCGGTCTCCAGGTTTGAGGATCCGGCTTTCTGGCGGGTGCATATGCCGCAAGATACAGGTGTTCTCACGTACCGGAGACTTGCTGGCGGACCAATGGACAAAGAGCCTATTGAGGCCGAGGTCGAGTTAGGAATAGAGGAACCAGATGAGTACGTACTCGGTATTAAGGCCGAGTTCTTTCGTCGTGGTGCGAGTACAATTTTCGTAGAAGCTTCTCGACCGCTTGCTGTACCCGGGATTGTAAAAACCCTTTCGGTATGGGTTGTGGGTCGTAATCGCCAGCATCGAATTAGTCTGGTGGTTGAGGACTTTTTTGGAAACAGGAATGTTCTGCCCTTCGGTACCATGAACTTCTCCGGATGGCGGCAGATGACGGTTGCAATTCCGCCGACTATTGTTCAGCAAGATAGTTTTTACTCTGACAGGTCTGGACTACAGGTGCTCGGATTCCTCATCCATCTTGATCAGATGCAGACCTATGGGCAGTACTACGTATACCTTGACGATCTGCGTGCCGTGACGGACCTCTTTGCAGAAGAGGCTCGGGACCCGGACGATATGGTTGACGGCTGGTAAGTATTTTTACCAGCTGAGAATCTGTTCTTTGTGCATTGAATGCAGACCCTCGCTCGGAAACGGGCGGGGGTTTTTTTGGGCGTAGCTGGTTTAATGGCGCGGCCGTGCTCACTCTACCTGGAGCAGCCGGTGCAGATTCCGGGTAGTGAGTTCCGCAGTTGCTTCCACTGACAGCTGGAGCAACTCTGAGAGCACCGACAGTGTCAGGCCAATGCGCCCCGGGTGGTTGGTTTTTCCGCGGTATGGGTGGGGCGTAAGGTACGGAGCGTCGGTCTCAACCAGAATGCGATCCCTGGGTAGCTCAGTTACAAGGTTTCGGAGAGTTGCGGCTTTGCGGAAGCTGAGGTTGCCTGCAAAAGAAATGTACATCCCTATCTCGATGCAGGCATGCGCAAATTCGGCGGTTGAAGAAAAACAATGCATGATGCCGCCAGCGGAAGGTGGAGCTTCCTTCAGTACGTTGAGGATTTCGAGGTCTGCGTCGCGATTGTGAATGACTACCGGCAGCCGGTGATCCGATGCCAAGCGGAGCTGAGCCACAAACAGTTCGCGTTGTTTTTCAAGCGAAGCGTAATTGCGAAACAGATCAATACCCATCTCGCCAGCGGCACGCACTTTGGGGTGTTGGAACTGCTTCGTTAGCTCGATCATGATTGCGCTAAGATCCAGCTCGGCAGATGCCGATGCGGATGGATGTAGTCCCGCGGTGAGATACAATCCGGGGTAGGGTTCCGCCAACTCAAGGCGTCGAGCAAAGTCTCGCTCGTCTATGGCAACCTCAAGGCCGAAACAGAAACCGTGGTCTGAAAGTGTTCTCAGGAGGAGCACTGGGTCAATACCATGACGCTCAATTTCCAGTAAGTGAAAATGGCTGTCGGAGGTACCTTGCGGGAAGGAAATTTGCTCAGAAAATGGGGTGCTTTGTGTTTGCATTGGACATAGTCTTCCACGTTCAAGATTGGGCGTCAAGACGAGGTCGTGGCCCGGTCGGCGGCGAGCGGCTGCTTGCTGCCTTAGCCCTTATCCTCTGCATTGCGCCAGTTACTTTTGCCGCGCAGCTTCGTCCTGCCTTCTTTGATGAGCCAGCTCGTATCGTTATGCCGCAGAACCAACAGCCAGGTCGACGCTATCCGGTATTTGTTGTTCTTCCACCAACTCTCGGCACGGCTGAGCTCTTTGCTCCACGAATTGGTTTAGATCCGGCAATTCAGGAGAGCTTCATCCTCGTTTTGCCAGCAGGACGGCCGCGTTCAGAGGACTACCTGCCGGATTTTCGTGCTTTTGTACGATGGTACGAAGCTCGGCTTCTTCTGGATCTTGAACGCGTCTTCTCTGAGTATCCGTCGGACAGAGACCGGGTGTATGTTGGCGGTTACTCGCTTGGTGGCGACCTGAGTTGGGCGCTCTCGGCCCGCAATCCGGAACTCATCTCCGGCGCCGTGATCTCGGGTACCAGAACGAGTTATCCTATTGCGCCAGACTCGCTGGAGCGGATGCAGCAGCGTGGCTTTCGCGCTGCCTTTGTCATTGGCAGCCAGGAGGCTGCCGTGCGCTACGAAGGCATTAACCGGACTCATGCGCGGGTTAGCGCGGCTGGCGTTGAGACCCTCTACCGTGAGTATCCGGGTTCTCACAGTCGGCGCCCCACGCCGGCAATGTACACTGAGTACATTAGCTTCATTTCCGGTGAGTCTACCGCGGGTCTCGCCCCGCGACCTTCGGCTCCACCTGTCAGCTCACAACGCAATGCGGGAGCCGCCTGGCCTGCGCCGGGCGGGACGCAGCCTATTCCAGGAGAGACCCTTGAGTATCTTCTGCGACATGAGACAAGCGACCGTATAGCGCTCAAATGGCGCTTCCCTTACCATGCAAGTGGCGACGGGATCCAGGGTTCCCAGGACCGAGAGCTACAGTTGCGCCTTGAGGGGTTGTGGTCACGGCACTGGTTGCGGTCTGTCACTCGCTACGACTCGTTCCAGGCAGCGGATGAGGATCGTCTGCATGTAGTGTCACAAGAGATTGGCTTTGCGTATGGGGAAGGGCGTACATTGTGGGGCGGGGGCCTTCGTGGTGATCTGTGGCGTGAGTTTCAGGATGCCGGGCCAGCAGTCCGTCGTTGGGAACTCCTTGGATTCCTTGGCGAACGGTATGTGCCGGTAGTGAGCGAGAGGTTTCGGGGTGAAAACAGGCTGGACTCCTTGATCACTGCCCGATACGTCTTACCAGTTCCGTTGTTGCCTTTGAAAGCTTCACATGTGCTGAACCTGGAACTAGAGTATCTTTTTCGACTCGGAAGGAGGGCGGTCTTTGATGGTTCGATTGGGAGTTTCACTCGGCAGCGCGAAGCAGCGTCCTGGGGAAATGAGTACGTAAAAAGCCTGGATCATGTGCTTGGTTGGTCGGTGGGGGTTGGCCTTCGGGCGCCTTCGCCCTTTCTATGGCGGTTGGAACATCGGGCTGAAGGAGTGCGCCCGGTGGGTAGTTCCGGTAGTTTTACCTACGACCCGCGCTGGCTGCTTTCGGTCGAGTATAGCTTCTAAGCGCCCTCAACAACAAACTTCAAGGGAAACTCAAACTCCTTGGCGAGTTTGTGTGCCTGAGCTACCTTGGTTGTGGCTATATCGTAGGTATAGAGGCCCACCACCGCTTTGCCTGCTGTATGAGCGCTGAGCATGATTCGCCCGGCGTCCGCGCTGGACTTATGGAACACCTGCATGAGGATTTCGGTAACGAATTCTCGCGGCGTATAGTCGTCGTTGAGTAGTACCACCTTGTACATTTCCGGTGGTTTCACTTTCTTGTCTGTACGTTCCAGCAGGTCGCCTTCATCAACTGGCGATGGTGTATAGTCCGACATCGAATTCCCTCTTGTTCCTATGGTACTAAGAAACACGGTGGTCGGTACACCGAAAACGGGCTGTCAGTTCATGGGCACCAAAAAAAGGGCTGAGGCGGATAACCGCCTCAGCCCGATCACATGTTTGTGGTGCTAAACTGCGAGAATCAGTCTACCATGCCAAGGGCCATGCGAGCTACTGCGAGCTTGTAAGCCTCTTGCATTTCGACTGTGTAGTGCGGGAAGTCGCTCCAGGTAGCTCCGGTGCGTGCGTCGGCAACCATCCACTCATTGCCTGCGCCTTCATAGACCTCAACGTTGGTGTTGGCATCGATGCTGGGGTCAGCAG
>SLAA01000059.1 GCA_007127105.1 Spirochaetales bacterium
GAGCTCGGCCCAACCGAGGAAGTACTCGAGAACCCTAAGCATCCCTACACCCGCCTTCTGATCTCGGCGGTACCTCGCACAGATCCAGACCTGGAGCGCAGGCATGTTGATTCACGGGGTGAAATTCCAGATCCCATTGCAATCCCGAATGGCTGTCGCTTTCATACCCGGTGCCCGCTTGCCATGGCGCACTGTGGCTGGGAGGGACGTGACTTGCAGGTGCTGCTTGAAGCAGCACAACGAGCAGAGAACGCGGCGGCCGCGCTCAACGAAATAAAAGCTATGACTGTGGTCGGCCTGAACCTTCGCATAACGGTGAACTCGGCCGCCGCGACCCCGTCGGTGAAGGCGGCTGTACAAGCAGTGATGGAGGCTCACGACCGGCCCATTGAACAAGCGGTAGAAGGAATTAGTGAGGATGCTTCAGAGCTCCTCATTAGGTTCAGCAAGCGACCTGAACCCGAGCAGTATCGTGTCGGAGACAAACATACAGCTGCCTGTTACCTGTATGAGGAGAACGGTACCTAAGCCTCAATTGACGCCGTCTCAACCACTATACGCTAAACTACTCCTGTAAAGGCCCTGTCCACCTGAATAAACGTCGTCATGTGTGCTTTTTGTGTTACCTGACCAATCTGTTGTGACAACTGTTGCAATATCGACTGGCGTGGTCTATAATCAGCGCAGATTTGGGGATACATCTGCGGGATTATCCGTGCTTTGTCCGAGACCCCCCGATCATCCCCACAGGAGATTGTATGCAGGACAATGCCACCCCACAAGAGTGCCACGTCACTCACGAGGGGATCATCGAGAGCATTGGCGACACATATATATCGGTGCGTGTGCTTCAGCACACCGCCTGCGACACGTGCCGCGCCAAGTTCCTTTGCACCGGTACTGCCGATGCCCGAGACTCCGTCGTTGAAGCATACCTTGAGCATGCAGAGGACAAGGATCGACTCAAAGCGGGTAGTCCGGTTATGCTGCAGTTAGAGCAGAGCATGGCCTGGATCTCGGTGGCATTGGCCTTTGGCGTTCCCTTGCTACTCCTGCTCGCCACCTTCTTTGGTACTCTCCATGCGGTGGGAAGTGAGCTTATCGGGGGACTGGCTGCCTTAGCGGTGCTGGCACCTTACTACTTCATTCTTAGCCTAAACCGGAATCGACTCAGCCGACGGGTCTACTTCACCGCGCGGCCTGTGGAACACATCTCGGTATAACCTAAAGATTTTTCAGGAGGCCGGTTTGGATTCAACCATGATGTATTCGCTGTTCACGCTTGGAGGCGTTGCAGGCGTATTTGCAATGATTCTCTATTTTGCAGCCAAGCGTTTTCACGTTGAGGAAGATCCTCGCGTAGCCGAGGTTGAAGCAATGCTTCCCGGTATCAACTGCGGAGCTTGTGGGTTTCCCGGGTGTACGGGCCTGGCTGAAGCGCTGGTCGCCGCAGCTGAAAAAAAGGATATCTCGGAGCTGTACTGTCCTCCTGGGGGTGCCGACACAATGGGCACCGTCGCCGAGTACTTCGGTCTGACAGCCCCCACCTCGGCGGCTACGGTCGCGGTACTGCGCTGTAACGGTAGTTACGCAAACTCCCCACGCAGGGCCGAGTATGACGGCCCGTCTAGTTGTGCGGTAGCTCATAAGCTCGGCACCTCTGGCTCAGCCTGTACCTACTCCTGCCTGAGCGAGGGTGACTGCGTTGCCGCATGCAACTTTGAAGCCCTCTATATGGACCCTGCCACCGGACTGCCTGTGGTTATAGATGAAAACTGTACCAGTTGCGGCGCCTGCGTTACCGCCTGTCCCCGAGATCTTTTTGAGATCCGTCGGCTTGGAAAGGGCAAGAAACCCCGCAGGGTTTGGATTGCTTGCCGCAACCGTGACCGGGGAGCGGTCGCTCGAAAGAATTGCAGTGTGGCCTGCATTGGCTGTGGCAAGTGTGTGCGAACCTGTGATACAATCGTGAAAGCAATATCGATGAAAGATAACCTCGCGTATATCGATCCCGACATTTGCATTGCATGCGGAAAGTGCGTGCCTGAGTGTCCTACTGGGGCAATTCTTGCAACTTTTCCCATAAAAGCAAAACAAGAGGACTCCGGAGAGCCTGTTTCTACCGGAACCGAAAACACACACTGATAAGAGAAGGATGGTTTTTATGTCTAAGACCTTTCCCATGGGCGGCATACACCCGCCAGACACGAAGATTTCCGCCGCTGCAGCAATCACGCCATTGGCCATTCCAGCAGAGGTAGTCATTCCACTTGGTCAGCATATCGGCGCGCCCGCGGAACCCATTGTAAAGGCCGGTGACAAGGTGAAGGCGGGACAACTCATTGCGGAGACCGCCGGTTTCATTTCTGCAAATATCCACTCCTCCGTCTCCGGGACGGTAAAAAAAATTGACGATGTCGCCGATCCATGCGGCTACCCAAAAAAGGCCGTGTACATCACTGTAGAAGGTGATGAATGGGCCGAGGGCATTGACCGCTCTCCGACTCTTAAGAAAGAGATAACCTTAGATCGCGACGCAATTGTCGAGAAGATAAAGGCAGGCGGCATTGTGGGTATGGGCGGTGCGTCCTTTCCTACCAACGTGAAGTACATGATTCCCGAGGGCAAAACGGCTGATACCCTGGTCATTAACGGTGTCGAGTGTGAGCCTTACCTGACCGCCGACCATCGGCTCATGCTCGAGCATGCAGATGAAATGCTCGTTGGGGTTGAGATTCTACGAATTGCACTGGGCGTTGAAAAGGCGGTCATAGGTATTGAAGAGAACAAACCAGACGCCATTAAGCTCCTGACCGAACGCTCTGCCGAGTACCCCGGAATTACCGTTGAGTCGCTCCATATGCAGTATCCACAGGGTGCAGAGAAGCAACTTATTAAGGCCTGCACCGGCCGAGAAGTTCCAAGTGGCAAACTACCTATTGAGGTGGGCTGCGCGGTAAACAATGTAGGCACCGCATACGCCGTGTATCAGATGGTGCAGAAGAACCAGCCTCTTGTTGAGCGTGTGGTAACGGTCACCGGTAAGCAGGTAAGCAATCCCAGCAACTTTCTCGTACGGGTTGGAACTTCCTACGCAGCATGCATTGAGGCAGCGGGCGGACTTCCTGAAGACACCGGCAAAGTCATCTCCGGCGGGCCAATGATGGGAATGGCAATTGCTGACCTTTCAATACCTGTCGCAAAAGGCACATCCGGCATCCTCATGCTGCCCAAGGCCGAGTCGGTACGCCCCGAAGTTGAAAACTGCATTCGTTGCGGCGCCTGCGTATCGGTTTGCCCTATGGGACTCGAGCCGTATCTGCTTGAAAAATTCGCCCGTGCCGACAAGTGGGATCAAGCCGAGCAGCGTGCGTCCATGGACTGCATGGAATGTGGCTGCTGCAGCTACATCTGCCCTTCGGGTCGTCCCCTTCTTGACTATATTCGCATTGCAAAGGGTGAAATTAACAACCGAAGGCGAGCGAGAGCCTCTCAGTGAGCACAAAGCTAACCGCGGGCCTTTCTCCACATATCAAGAGTCCTCAGTCTGTCGCAAAGGTTATGTGGGCGGTCTCAATTGCCCTCATTCCCAGCTTTATCGCCTCGGTAACCTTCTTTGGGCCGCGAGCTCTCCTGGTGCTCGCGGTGGCCGTGCTGTCGTGCGTCCTTACCGAGGCCTTTATACAAGCATTTATGCTCAAAAAGCCGATTACCGTGTCCGACGGATCAGCGGTTGTCACTGGACTCCTGCTTGCTTTCAATATTCCGGTTAGCATCCCACTCTGGATGGTTGCGGTTGGCGGCTTTGTTGCTATTGGCATAGGCAAAATGGCCTTTGGTGGAATTGGAAACAACCCTTTTAACCCGGCGCTTGTGGGGCGCGCATTTATGACCACAAGTTTTGCCGCGCCCATGACAAACTGGCGGCTGCCACTCGTTTTTGATGGAAGCACCGGCGCGACCCCTCTAGGAATAATTGAGAATGCAGCCCAGACAGGAATGTCAGCCCTCCAGTCGGACCTGCCCGGCTACTTCAATATGTTTATTGGAAATATCGGTGGTAGTCTCGGTGAGACGAGCGCGTTAGCAATACTGATCGGCGGCATCTTCCTCGTTGCACGAGGACTCATAGACTGGCGGACTCCGCTGTTCTTTTTAGGATCCTTAGCTGCATTCACCGGTATCTTTTGGGGCATTGCTCCCGAAAGTTATGCCGACCCCTTGTTCCATGTTCTAGCCGGTGGGGCCATGCTCGGCGCCTGGTTCATGGCAACCGACATGACGACGAGCCCTATGTCACGCAAAGGACGCATTATTTTTGCGGTTGGCGCAGGACTTTTGACCGGAATTATTCGCTTGTTCGGGGCATTTCCCGGTGGTGTCTCCTACGCCATACTTATTATGAACGCAATGGTACCGGTGATTGATAATCACATCCGACCGAAGCGGTTCGCACAAGGGGCGATTCATGAAAAAGCTTGAGTCAACGTTTGTGAACATGTTCGTTGTGCTGAGTCTCATTGCATTGCTTTCAGCCGCCCTATTGTCGTTTACCTATAGCAAGACATCTGTCGTCCGCGCCGAGGTTGAGCGAGAGCAGCAACAACGGGCCCTCGCCGCAGTCCTGCCCGAGTTTGACAACTCCCCAGGGGAGGAGGCATTCGTACGTGAGGGCTATGAGCTTCAGGAACTCTATCCAGCTAGGCGAAATGGCGAACAGGTCGGTATTGCGGTGCGCAGCGTAACCCGACGTGCGTATTCAGGCACCATGGTTTTGCTTGTTGGGTTTGATGCGCAGGGCGTTATCACCGGCATACAGGTGCTTAATCACACCGAAACACCAGGCTTGGGCTCACGGGTGACCGAGGACGAGTTCCTGGGGCAGTTCATTGGTCAGGACTTGAACGAATTTAATCCGGCGTTGCGTGCAGATGGGGGCGAGGTCGATGTCATCTCTGCGGCAACTATTACGAGTAACGCCGCTATTCACGCGATTCAGACGGCATTCGAGGCCGCTTTTGATGGGGAAGAAGAATGAGTGCTACAGCAACCTTGCGCGGTGAGTTTACCAAAGGATTCCTGAAAGAGAACCCGGTCTTTGCATTGCTGCTCGGCCTGTGCCCTACCCTCGCCGTGACAACATCCTCCATAAACGGCTTGGGAATGGGGCTGGCAACCATGGCGGTACTTCTTGGGTCGAACCTGGTCATTTCCGTCATAAAGAACCTCATCCCGGACAAGGTGCGCATACCATGTTACATCGTCATTATTGCGACCTTTGTCACCATCATTGACCTTAGTATGGGGGCGTATCTCCCCGAGTTGCATGAAGCCCTTGGGATCTTCATTCCGCTCATCGTAGTAAACTGTTTGGTGCTTGGTCGTGCCGAGGCTTTTGCGTCCCGTAACTCGGCCTTTTCTTCCCTGGTAGATGCAGTTTCCATGGGTATTGGCTTCACACTTGCGCTCACCGTGCTTGGCGCTGTCCGGGAAGTACTGGGGTTTGGAACCCTATTTGGTTCCCAGATAATTCCCGAAGCCTTTCCTGGCATCTCGGTCTTCATTTTACCGCCTGGAGCATTCCTGGCACTTGGCTTCATGGTAGCAGCAGCCCGTGTGCTCACCGCACGCCTTGAGAAAGCCGCAAAGTCGCGGCAAGGATTCATCACAGCAGCGGAAGCGGCAGCTGCTGCAGCCGCGGCAAACAAGGAAACACAAGGGGCTGAAGCATGAACTACTTTGTTATTTTTCTTGGTGCAATGCTGGTTAACAACATTGTCCTTGTTCAGTTCCTGGGCATTTGCCCCTTCCTTGGAGTTAGCTCGCGCATCTCTACCGCCATTGGTATGGGACTTGCGGTTATGTTCGTAATGACCATTGCAACAATTGCAGCTTACCTCATTCAAGTATTCCTGCTCGTACCACTATCACTGGAGTTCCTCCAAACCGTAGCATTCATTCTTGTTATTGCGTCACTTGTGCAGCTGGTTGATATTGTAATGAAGAAGGTGAGTCCTCCGCTTCATCGGGCGCTGGGTGTGTTCCTTCCTCTTATCACTACGAACTGCGCAATCCTCGGAGTTGCTCTGCTTATCATGAACAGGGAGTATAACCTCGCAGAGAGCATAGTCTTTGCTATTGCCAGCGCCTTGGGATTTGCACTCGCCTTGTTCATTTTTGCTGGACTTCGAGAGCAGCTGGAACTGTACGATGTACCCAAGGCAATGCAAGGCGCACCTATCGCCTTGGTAACCGCCGGATTGCTGGCGCTAGCCTTTATGGGTTTTGCCGGGCTCGCATAGCACGTCATTCCACCTAACAGTGAGGGTGCCGAGCAGCACCCCGCAAACACTCGACGATCGTCCCGGAAGCAGAACTCCGGGTCAAGCTTACATAGGATACGCGCAGATCAGGAGGGTTCATGAAAAAGGAAAAGGTCACACAATACGAAATTCTTCTCGAAGAAGAAATCGCCAAGGTTCTATCCTCGCCACAGATTATTGTTCCCAAAAGTCGGTTGGACATGTTGGATATGGCCTTTGGCGGTGCCGAGAACGACTTCTACGAGGTTGAGTACGATGTCGCTGGTCGCGGTAGAGTGCTTGAAGCCACCGTTGCTCGCTGTAAGAATGCAGCCGCGGTTAACTTCGTAGAACCATACATGCGCCGTCGTGATCCAAACGCAATGCTGATTGCTGACGATCTCCCCACCGACAAGAAGCACTATAGAGACCGCTTTCAGAGTGAGTTTGATCCTGTACGATCCGAGACGCTTAGCTGGCTTTCGCAGCAGAAGGATCTGATCGTGCTGCCATTCATGTCCGGAGACGCAAAAATTGGCACGCCGACCCTGCTCATTGCTCCGAGCAATGCGGGCTTTTTTGTTGCGGGACTCGCCGATCTTCAAGGCTTTATTCCGGCCGACGAGTTGCAGAAGGACTTTGAGCCTGCTGCCATTATCTACCTTGCCCCTCCATTTCGTCACACCCATTTCGACGGTAAGCAGGTGGTCGTCCACAATCGGCGCGATCAGATGCACGAGTTGTTCTCATATAATCTGTATCCCGGGCCCAGTGCAAAGAAAGGTGTGTACGGAATACTCCTGAACACCGGCGAGCAGGAGGGTTGGGTCACGTTGCATGCGTCCTCGGTGCGACTCGTGACTCCGTACGACAACGAGTTCACTATTCTTCATGAAGGCGCCTCTGGTGGGGGCAAGAGCGAGATGACTCAGGCCATACACCGAGAAGAGGATGGCCGAATTCTGCTCGCCGAGAGTATTCTTACCGAGGATGATCACTACATCGACCTTCTTGACACCTGTGAGGTGCATCCTGTCACCGACGACATGGCTCTTGCCCACCCGCGACTGCAAACCAGTGGAGGCAGGCTTGTAGTTGAAGACGCCGAGGATGGCTGGTTCCTACGCGTAGACCATCTTAAGAACTATGGCACCGACCCTTCCCTCGAGCGACTCTGCATTAATCCACCCGAACCACTGATTTATCTCAACATTGACGGTAAACCTGGTTCTACCGCGCTCATTTGGGAACACGTCATGGATGCTCCCGGCAAGCCCTGCCCTAACCCGCGGGTAATCATGCCGAGGCGTTTTGTGCCGGGTATTGTAAATGACCCAGTAGAGGTCGATGTACGGAGTTTCGGCGTTCGTACGCCTCCCACGACACGTGACAAGCCTAACTACGGCATTATTGGCATGCTCCACATTCTTCCCCCGGCGCTTGCCTGGTTGTGGCGTCTGGTTGCACCGCGGGGACACTCAAACCCAAGTATTGTCGGTACGGAAGGACTGGCGAGTGAAGGCGTTGGTAGTTACTGGCCCTTTGCAACCGGGAAAAAAACTCGCCACGCAAATCTCCTGCTGGAGCAGATTCGATCCACGCCGAGAACACGCTATGTGCTCATTCCTAACCAGTACATTGGCGCCTACCAGGTTGGATTTAAGCCGGAGTGGATTGCCCGCGAATACATAGCACGTCGCGGAAGTGTGCGGTTCCGTCCGGGCAAGCTCATAGATTCTCGTTGTCCTCTCCTGGGCTACGCCTTGCCCTCATTAAAGGTCAACGGCCAGCTTATGCCCAAAGGTCTTCTCATGGTCGATGAGCAGGTAGAGGTAGGCCCCGACGGGTATGACGCCGGAGCTGAGATCTTGACGACCTTCTTTCGCCAGGAGATTAAGAAGTTCTACACAGATGACCTGAGTGCCGACGGCAAGCGCATAATTGATGTGTGTTTGAACAACGGCAGCCTTGAGGACTA
>SLAA01000235.1 GCA_007127105.1 Spirochaetales bacterium
AGCAGCCGGTATTGCCCGCACGCTTTCGTTTGCAGTGGGCGCGGGTAATGGCTGGGCGCACATCGCGCGCCAACCGGCTTATAACGTATCGAGCGATCATGTAATATCGGCTCGCAGGGTGCTGAACTCTTCAAGCATAGCGGCGCCATCTTCAAGAAACTCTTGCTTAATGAAGCTTTCCAGCACCAGTGCGGCAGCGTTGTAAAACTGGGTAGCCGCGCCGGTACGAATCACCTTTGCAAAGGGAGTTACCCAGCGGCTGAGATGATTCTGCAGAAACATGAGCTGAATGTTCACATACTTTTCGGCTTCTTGCCAGTTTCCGGCTTCACACGCCGCAACTGTGCGCGCAATCAGCACATGCATGAAATCCAGCTCTACCCGAATATGGTCGGGGGCATCCTTCAGCGCCTCATCCTTCTGCAGTCCCGCCTCAGCATAGAGGCGCTGGGCGTCCTGAGTCGACGCTCCCATGATCTCTCGCTTTTCTGGCTCCAAATAAACAGAGCCATAAGGGGGGGCCAAAAGTTGTGAGGGCCCAAAGAAGAGTTTCATGTGATCACGCCGGATCTTATCAAGCCCTTCCTCTGCAAGTGCTGGCGCTAGCTTGGCAGCATGTTCTGCAGCCTCAGGACTAACGGCTTCAAGCACCTGATGGAGCTTGGTGGGAATCTGTTCTTCTTCCAGGAAGGCATCCGGCAGATCAAACAGCCGGGCCAGGTAGTAGTATGTTGAGTGCCGCACGTTTTCGCGCAGTACGAAATCTTTCATTATGAGTCTCCACCGATAGAATTGGTTGATTATATATCGATCTGTCGTTTGGGTATAGGAAAAAGCATGGGGCGGAGTCAAAGCCCCACCCCATGCAATTAGCCACGTTGGATCACATCCGTGAACTATGACTTTTGATCAAACTTGTTGATGTAGTACACGTTCGGCTCGGTGCCAGCTTCCGGCTGCAGTACTGAGTACTCGTTCTCACGCAGCAGGCGGGATACCTCACTGTTCGGGTCATCTAGATCACCAAATATACGTGCGTGCGGCGGACAGACCTCGACACAGCGCGGATCATGCCCCACCTGGTAGCGGTGATCGCAGAAGGTACACTTCTCAACCTTGCCTTCTTTACGAATAACCGAAAAGGTCGTTCCACGGTCCGGATTGGAGTAGGCTACAACCTCACCGCCAACCTTCTGGGCCAGTGCAGCTGCTTCCGGTGTTCTCCATTCCGGATGAGTTTCCTGGCCCCACTCGTTGAACGAGATTACCCCGTACGGGCAGGCAAACTTACATGCCTGGCACCCAATGCAGCGCTCTTCGCTTGTCATTACGGTTCCGTCAGCCTGCTTGAACATTGCCTTGTCGGGTTCAACCGGGCAGGCTTCCACGCAAGGTGGGTTGCTGCAGTGATTACACAGGGTCGGCATATACGTATAGGTGATGTTAGGAAAGGTGCCCTCGTGACGCTGAATGTGATGCGCCCAGAAGAAACCTTGTTGTACGTTGTTCTCTTGCTTACAGCTGATGTTACAGGCGTCACAGCCTATGCACAGCCGCAGGTCTATTACCATTGCCATTCTGGCCATTTATGTTACCTCCTCTTCCCTTCGCCTAAGCCCGCTCAACGCGTACTCGGGTAGAACCGTAGTACACAGTTGAACCACTCAGTCGCTCAAACTCAGCCTGGATGATGTCGTTGTTGTTTCCACCGCGTGCAACCTGTCCGGTTGTGGTGGTGAACACCTCGGCGGCGTTCCGACCAAATGCCCAGTGACCCTGGCCAAAGTTCTTGTGCACGGTACCAGGTCGCAAAGCAATCCAGGTCTTGAGCGTTGTCTCAATGGAACCAGTCGGGGAAGTGACACGGACAATCTCTCCATCCTGGAGTCCAAGCCGTGCGGCATCTTCCGGGTTCATCTTGACGCAGTCACCCCACTTGATGTCCCCCTGGTCTACATCCGAGAACTCCTGGAAGTAGCCGGTGTTAGCCGAACGGCCTTCACGAGCCAGGATCTTTTTGGAGTCAATGAAGTAGAACGGGTACTGCCGTGGGTCACCCGCAACATCGGACTCTACATAGTGGGCCACAAAGGCCTTCTCACCGGTTGAGTCCGGGTAGTTGGCCTCACGCATGACCTCATCAATGCTGATGTTGTATCGATCCGCATGACCCTGCAGCGCCTTTTTGAGTGTTTCACTGTAGAACTCAAACTTCTTGGTTTCGGTAGGCATGTTGCTCCACCGCCCCTTGTAGTTATAGTCACCGGAACTCCAGCAGCCCTTGGCGAGGAAGTCTTCCCACCCGGTGAAGCTGTCTCCGTGGTTGTTGCGTGAGGCAAACTCACTTGGATCCCACAGCGGAAAGTGCCGATTCTTGAGAACATACAGTTCAAACTCACGGGGGTTGGTGGCTTCACGTCCAGTCTCGGGATCCTTGAAGTTGTCCCGCAGATAACGGTGCCAGTTGTCAAAGCCACGCTCTGCAAGCGCCTCACCCAGCATCCACATAACCTCGGTCTCAGGGTTCTTGCAGTCAAAGACAGGTTCAATGAAGCGATCCCCAATCCAGACATGGGTATGCGTGTTACCCTTCTGCGAAAGAGCGCTCATCTGCTCACCCAAATGGAAGGTCGAGGGTAGGAGCACATCTGCAAAATGGCTTACCTCTGAGTAGTTCGGTACCGCATGGGCCAAGAAGTCAAGCTGAGACAAGGCCTCTTCCCACCGTTGTGTGCCGGGTGCGGAGTAGGCAAAGTTGCTCCAGTACGCCAGTACAACCTTAAGCTCGTAGGGATCTTTTGCAAGCATTGCGTCTGCGGTGCGATTAGTTACAACACCACCACCACTTCGACCACTGTTCAGAGCGGGCATGTTTTTGTAACCGCGCTGGTCAATCTTCTGGCGACCCACGTTGTCCTTTGCCAGCTGATCCTGGTAGTCTCCTGCACTCGGAGCGCTGTTCAGGCTTGCACCGCGTCCTAGAATGACACCACCTTCATGATCGTTGCTACCAAGAAGACCGGAAAGAGCATGTACCGCAATTGAGCTGTATGCCCCACGGGTCTGCATGTTGTTTCCGCCACCCATCATCACAACAACGTAGGGTGCCGCCTCAATCATGTCAGCGACAACTCGGCGAATCTGTGCAGCCGGGACACCACTGATTGGCTCGGCCCATTCGGGAGTACGATTCTTGAGCTCAATGTTCCACCACTTAACTACCCCGTTGGTGTGCACCTCGTTGAAGCTGTTCTCTGGAACATCCTGACCAACTACAAAGCGGTTTCGGCCGTCGGTGAAGTCACCAACAAACTCTTTGCTCCAGCCGCCGGTTACAAGGATTTCGTGAGCCATGGCAAGTGCCAGCGCGTCATCCTCACCCGGAACAACTGGGAGCCACTCCTGACTCTTTGCGGCGGTGTTGGAAAACTTGGGGTCGATGGTGGCCATTTTCATGCCACGCTCAAGTTGGCGCCCCATGGCAGATGTGTAGTATGACACCTGTCGGAAGGAACAAAGTGGGTCTACGCCCCATGCGAGGGTGAACTTGGTTCGCTCCAGGTCGTAGTCACGATATCCCCAGAAACCCTGGGTGTAGTACGGACCAAACTTCTCGGCCTCGGCGCAGATTGAACTATGTGAGATATTGTTCGGAGAGCCCACGACCTGAGGTAAGCGACTGTAGACGATATCGTTCACGTTTGTGTAACGACCTCGGAATGTCGCAAACTTATGTGGTTCGCCGTTTTCTCGGAGTTCAACAATCTTGTCGGCCAGCATGCCTACAGCTTCGTCCCAGGTAATTGGTTCCCAGCCCGGATCCTCGTTCCGACCCTTGTTTGGGTTGGTTCGCTTCATGGGTTGTTTCATGCGGTCTGGATCGTACAGCATCTGAATGATCAGGTGAGAACGACTACATGATGCGGAACCGTTTACTTTCGAACGAGCATTACCTCGGATCTTGAGTACACGGCCGTCAAGAACATAGGCCTCTTTGGAACACCACGATGTACAACCAGCACATCCGGCAGGCTTCCATTCACCCTGTGCGAGCGCCCGAGGGCGACCGTCTGCCTGTGGCCCGTCCTGCACAGCTACACGTGTCCCGGCACAACCGGACAACACCGCAGCTCCGATACCGGTCGCTGCCGATACCTTTAAGAAACTTCGTCGTGAAAGTTTCATCTACTGAACCTCCTTACGGAAAATCAAAAAAATTGTAGGCGATGTATGCTCCCCCTCGCTCGTTGCTCAGGTGCACACCCTGTTTCTATGCGGTCTTGTTCGCTTCACCTCCGTAAGACAGAGTTCTCGGTTTCGCTCGGATAACTTGGCAATTTTGCCAATATTATCTTTCGGAGCTTGTAATAAAAGTAGCTATATCACAAAGACGTATTAAAGCTGTAAGTACAAAACAGACCAATATCAGCTGTTTCGAATGCTACCACGGGTATCGATAACCGTCAAACTAATTCTGAGAGATTCATTCAGCTTTGTGTCTATTGTTATCGATATTGGATTATTATTTTGTTTCAGGTTGTCAAGCGGGATCCAAGCGCCGCCGCAGTGTGGCCCCCGGCCTGCAAGAGTTCTGCCGGACTACCGGTTGCAACTATTGCTCCCCCGCCAGCACCAGCCTCCGGCCCAAGGTCAATAATGTAGTCGGCCGCGCCTATGAGGTCCAGATTATGCTCAATAACCACGACGGTGTTGCCAGCTTCTATGAGGCGCTTGAGTGCCCGGCTCAGAAGACCGACATCGGCCATGTGCAGCCCCACGGTAGGTTCATCTAGAATAAAGAGAGTTCGGCGCCCGCCGAGCGAGTTGCGCCCACGCGAGAGTTCGCTGACCAGTTTAATGCGCTGGGCCTCACCGCCGGAGAGCGTCGGGCTTTGGCGCCCCAGGTGCAGGTAACCCAGCCCAATATCGTTCATGAGCTTGAGCGGACGCTGAATTTTGGGGTGTGCGGCAAGGAACTCGGTGGCCTCGGCGACCGACATCTCCAGGATATCTGCAATAGATCTCCCTTTAAAGAGAACCTCCCGCGTCTCCTCGGTGAAACGTTTCCCACCGCACTCGCCGCAGGTTTCGCTTACATCCGGCAGGAAGCTCATCTCAATCTTTATCTCACCCTGCCCGGCACAGTGCTCGCACCTTCCGCCCTTTGTATTAAAGGAGAAGCGCCCGGCGTCGTAACCGCGAATTTTGGACTCGGGGAGTGTGGCATAGAGCTTTCGTACATCGTCCCAGATGCCAACGTAGGTCGCCGGGCAGGAGCGCGGAGTACGCCCAATGGGACTCTGGTCCACCTCAGCCACGCGCTCAAGGTACTGTGTACCCTCAATCGCAACACAGCCATAGGGCGCCAGCTTGGTTTTGGCCCTGGACCTTTTTGTGCTGGCGGCGCCGACCCCAAGGCGCTTCAGCGACTCGTACAGTACGCCACGTACCAAACTGCTTTTCCCGCTCCCAGACACACCAGTGACGCAGATCAGCTTGCCAAGCGGAAGACGTACGCTAAGGTCTTGGAGGTTATGAAGCGTCGCCCCGCGAACAACAAGCTCACCCGGCTCGGCAAGCTCAGCAGCGGGATCCACCGGTTGGCTGGCGCTGTATGCCGGTGCGGCGTCGTGCGCCGCCAAGACCGGCTCGGGAGGCGCGACCGACGCGGGCTCCAGCAGCGGCACCGGAGGCGCGCTGAGATATCGAGCCGTAGCCGAGTCCTGGCACTGGAGAAAGCCCTCTGCAGGGCCGCAGTAAACCACTTTACCACCCTCGCGTCCGCCGCCGGGGCCCAGGTCCAGCACCCAGTCGGCACTGCGGATAGTATCCTCATCATGCTCAACCACCACCACCGTGTTTCCACGCTCACTGAGTTCGCGCAGTGCCCCAAGCAGCATGCGGTTGTCGCGCGGATGCAGACCTATGGTCGGTTCATCAAGCACGTAGCACACGCCGGACAGGTTAGACCCCAAGGCCGACGCCAGCCTGATGCGCTGCGCTTCTCCCCCAGAAAGTGTTGGTGCCGACCGGTCAAGCTGCAGGTAGCCCAGGCCTACGCGCTTGAGAAACCGCAGGCGCGCCGTCAGTTCCTCAATAATGTCGCGTGCCACTCGCAACTCACGTTCGCCAGCAAGCAAAGTTGGGAACTCGAGTTCGGCACGATCTACGCTGTAGGCCGTAAGCTCCGCAATGCTGTGTCCTCCAAAACGCACAAACCGCGACTCGGTGCGCAACCGCGTGCCCAGGCAGTCGGGACAAAGTTCCGGCTCCCAGGAGTCCGGGTTCTCCGGAGCCTCCGGTTGCTCCTCCTCGTCCTCACGCACCGTCAGCAAGCCGGTACCCTGACAGCTCGGGCACCAGCCGTGGGCTGAGTTAAAGGAGAAATGCCGTGGGTCGGGCTCGTCGAAACCCCGGGCGCAGCTCGGGCAGACCCGCAGCGCGGAGAACACCCGTCCGGCCTCCGGTTCGGGCGCCAGCTCGGCCGGGCTGGCCAGGCCGGGGTTGGTGCCAGCACCGCCGGCGGGCCCATCCCCGCGCGCTGGCCCATCCCCGCGCGCTGGCCCGGCCTCGGCAGACTCGGCCAGCTCGGCCGGGCTGGCCAGGCCGGGCCCAACCGGGTAGACCCGAAACATGCCTTTCCCAAACGAAAGCGCGGTGCGCATAAGGCGGCCAAGCTCGGACTCCGAACGCGGGTCTATGAGCAACTCCCCTACCGGCAGCTCAATGGTGTGCTCTTTGTAGCGGTCAAGCCGCGGCCAGTCGGCTGTCGGGGTAAGGAGGCCGTCAACCCGCAAATACTCGTAGCCCTTGGCCGCCGCCCAGCGCGCCGTCTCGGTGTAGTATCCCTTGCGGTTGCTGACCAGTGGCGCCGCAAAACTCACCCGCTGGCCGCGGTACTGCGCCAGAATCTCTGAGAGAATCTGCTCCTCTGAGGAGGAGCTTATTGGCACGTTACAGTCCGGACAGTACTGGGTACCAAGCCGCACAAAGAGCAGGCGGAGGTAGTGATAGAGCTCGGTGACGGTGGCGACCGTGCTTTTGTAGCCGCCGCGAGTTGTGCGCTGCTCAATGGCGACGGTCGGCGGCAGGCCGGTGAGGGAATCAATGTCCGGACGTGCGGCGGGTTGCACCAGCTGGCGGACATAGGCGTTAAGCGACTCAAGATACCGCCTGCGACCCTCAGCAAAGAGAATGTCAAAGGCCACCGTGCTTTTCCCACTGCCGGAAACTCCGGTAACGACAGTAAAGCGACCACGCGGGAGCTGGGCGGAAATTTCTTGTAGGTTGTGCTCACGGGCTCCCGTGAGCTCTATCATAGGCTCACGCAGAGCGACGACACCTGGTTCAGAAAACCTGGAGGCGGCCGCTGAGCTTTCGTTCTCTGGATCCGATCTCCACAGATCAAGCCCGTTGCGATACTCGGCAAGCGCAAGCCCGGTATACCCAAGCTCACCCTCGGCAAGTCTCTCGGGACTCCCGCTGACCACCAGCTCTCCCCCTGCATCGCCCCCCTCCGGCCCAAGCTCAATCACGTGATCACATGCCCAGATAAGATCAAGATTGTGCTCAATGACCACAACACTGTGCCCGGCCGTGAGGAGACTCCTGAAGGCTGTGATCAGAACCTCGACATCCAGCATGTGGAGTCCTACCGTGGGCTCATCAAAGAGAAACAGTACCGGTTTCAGCCCGCGCTTCTTGGCAAGGGACTCAGCAAGGAAGCCTGCGAGCTTCAACCGCTGCGCCTCACCACCGCTGAGAGTCGGAACCGGCTGCCCAAGCCGAAGGTATCCCAGTCCTACGTCCAGCAAGGGCTGCAACCGCTTCAGCACCGCCGCAGACCCCTTGAAAAGCGCACATGCCTCACTAACGGTGAGCTGCAGGACCTCGGCAATGGAGTAACTCTGCTGAGAGTCGGGACTAATAGATATTTCCAGGATCTCCGGACGGAAGCGCTTGCCGTCGCATTCAGGACAGGTCAGATAGACATCGCTCAGGAACTGCATCTCAATGTGTTCAAAGCCGTTGCCACCACAACGCGGGCACCGCCCGTTACCGGAGTTGAAACTAAAGGTGCCGGCGGTGTACCCGCGCTCGCGCGCCTCAGGAGTTGCCATAAACAGCTTGCGAATAGCATCAAAGGCGCCGACGTAACTTGCAGGGTTCGAACGGGTAGTCTTGCCAAGCGCCGACTGGTCCACCAGGACGATATCGGAGAACTGCTCAAACCCTGTAACACTGCGGTGCCGCCCCGGCGACATGCCACCCC
>SLAA01000174.1 GCA_007127105.1 Spirochaetales bacterium
CCATTTGCCGATTCTCAACGCTCGTTCCAAAGTTCAGGCGTGTTGCTTCATCTACCAAGTTCGGGTTGCTTGATACCGCACGCAGGCTGCCTTCATATCTCTCCTCACCTGCGCTACCGGAATCACGGATGCCGGAGAGCTCTGCCAGCTTCAAAAGGTAGCGTGGAAACTCCGCACTCGGGTAGGTGACAATGCGCCCTTGTCGGCGCGAACCAGCGGTGGTCGAGCGTGAGGCTGCAAGCGCCTGGAGACGCTCCAATTGAGACCGGCCGTCCTCAACGCGTACCCGTAGTTCCAGAAGTCGCTCAATCAGTTCCGGGCCAAGTAAGGCCACCGCAAGGCCGGCACCCGCCTCGGCAGGACTGGGCAGCAGCGATGTCAGGTACTCCATGTCTGCATTGATGGTTGCGGAAAGCGCTGAGACATCTGTCCACAGGCGATCACCCTCCGCCACGATCTGAGTGCTGAGCGCTGAAAGATCCTCTGCCACCGACTCAATGCGCTCCACACCCGAGATGACCGTGTTATAGGTCTCCCGAGCCTGACCTACCGTGCGAATAGTGCTCGGATCCAGTGCCGTAAGCGACTCCGAAAGCCCCCGGAGCTCCCGAACGCGCCCTTGATACTCGCTAACTCGTGTCTCCCAGTACTCTATTCTTTCCTCAAACTCAGCTACGCCAGCCTGTATGGCAGCGACGGTCTGCAGCGATTGGAAGTGGGCATCTATAAAAGCAGCTACATCAAAATCTGCCAGGCCAAGCGATTCCAGGCTAGGAAGCTCCGGTACGAGGCTGGCGGCTCCACCGTCGGCTGTATCGGTCACCGGGCGTTGCCGGTCGAGCGGGAGCTCGGCTGAGCTGCTCCGCTCAGTTCCAAAGCGAATTTCCGAGACTCTGAACTCCTCAACAACGACTCGGCGCCGAAGAATTTCGCGCAGCGAGAGCTCCAGGCGTGATGAGCCAAGCTCAAAGAGGTTCTGCATGGGCTTGCGCTGGTCGCCGACACGCAAAAGGTCAAACTCGAGAGCCGGACCCAGTAATTTCACCTGCAGACCTATCACCTCCGAGCGAGCCTGAAAGACCTCTTCCAGTCCGCGTTCGAAGGCGGCTGTAACGAGCCGGTCGCGGAAAACAAAGTTGAATACCAGTACCGCTACAACAACGAAAACGAGCAAGGAAATCTTGACCGGATGGAAGAACCCACGGCTGGCACGCACGCCCTTGGCAAGTTTACGCAGTCGTTTTGTCTCATCCTGGTTCAGATCTAGTCGGATCTGGACTGAACCCTGCGTCGCTCCAGGCTCGTAGAGGCTCTGAATGAAACTCTGGTCCGAGGGAAGGTACACACGGCGAAGTACGCGCCGCCGCAGCTGTTCCTGGGTACGAATTCTACGGAACAGTACCGGAATTCTAGGCTTGTCTGTCTTTGGCATGGTCAATCTCCGGCTGTCTTAACGAAATCGTGACCCGACGCTGTAGAGTCGTCGGCCTGCGTTGCTAAGCTTCCCGACTAAGGGAATCTTCATAAAAGCCTTAACCGCTGGATGGTGTGCAATTCTTTCATGCAGATGCTTGCGATATGCGGTCACCATGACGCGGCTGAGGGTATACATGACCGGCCATGCCAGGACTCCAAGCACAAGGCCCCCGGCTATGAGGGTATCGTTGTATCCGGTGAGCGGGACAAGAGCTGTGTTGTACCAGGTTGCAAATACTGGATAGAGGAGACCGTGAGTGAGGATAAAGTACCCGAGTTGGTCGATATAGGGGTCGAGTCCGGCTACCGCCAGGGAGAACAGGGGAATGAGCAGTAACTCTATTCCGAGGTTGAGCTTAAGGAAAAAGGTAAGCCCGAGCAGTCCAAACCAAATAGGATTGCCGCCTGGCATAAGACCCAGGATAAAGGCAAAGGCCACGGCCGCCCCTATCTCACCTGGCTTTCTATTGGAGGCCAACGCCGCAAACACCCGCCCGACTCCCAGAACGATCATCTTCACCTCTCTCCACGATTTCTATATGGAAGGTGTATCAAACTGTAGCTAGGGTCAAGCGCTTTTGGCGCAGTTGCGTGTTACACTTTGATGGGAAAACAATAATCTCAAGGAGTTCTTGTGCAAAATAAGCATGGCCCATGTGAAGGGCAGACAAGAGGAGGAGAGAGGTTTCGGCCCATGTCCGGTCTTCTCATTCTCGGTTTGGTGTTTGCCCTTTTCTTTTCTTTAGGCGTAGAACCGGGTGTTGCGTCCGGGCGTCAAGAAGCTAAGGTCAACCAGGATCACGACCGGGTTCTCTATGTTACAGGCGCTGCGCGGGAGCAGGTTCCGAACAGCAATGCCCAGATCAGTCTCGGCGTTGAGGTGCGCCGGGAATCGGCCGAGGATGCTCACCGCGAGGCGGCGGAGCGGGCTGAGCGCGTGGTCAGTGTTCTTCGTTCCCTTGGCGTGCGTGAGCTGAGCACTACCGGCTTGCAACTCCGCGTGGAGCATCGTACTGTAGATGGGAGCCGCGAAATTGCGGGCTATGTCGCGGTCAACACTGTGGAGTTTGTGACCGATGTCGATGCAGCGGGCGAGGCAATAGACCAGAGTGTCTCGGCCGGAGCCACCCGAATTCAGGGCATTACCCTGCGGCCTGATCCGGCCCTTCTGTCCGAGGCCATGAAAAGGGTCGAACGCGCAGCCGCCAGGGACGGGGTAGCGCGGGCTGACCGAGTCCTGGTCGAACTCGGCCTTGAACGCAAGGAAATAAGTTCCGTGCGCTTGATCGATTCGGGCTACATTTCACCTCAGGACGGCCGGGGTGGCATGCTAATGCGAGCAGAGGCTTTTGACACAACACCTGTTGAGGCCGGAACAAGTAGCGCCGAGGCGCGAGTTGAGCTCAGAATACGATACTGAGGTCGTTCTCTTGAACAACAATTTCTAGTGAACAGACAAAAGGAGCAGTTTTCATGAAACGAGAAGTCATTCACACCAATGCTGCACCGGCGGCAGTTGGCCCCTACTCACAAGCTATTCGACTGGGTTCTATGGTCTATAGCTCCGGGCAGATCCCTCTAGACCCGGAAACCGGCGAAATTGTTGCCGGGGGCATAAAGGAACAGGCCGAGCGTGCACTCACGAACCTGCGTTCGGTGATAGAAGCCTCTGGCTCATCGCTGGGACAGGTTATCAAGGTGACCTGCTTCATCACCGACATGAAAATGTTTGGTGATATGAATGCAGTCTATGCGGGTTTCTTTGGCGAGAATCCACCGGCGCGCTCCTGCGTCGGGGTTGCCTCGCTGCCTAAAGGAGCCTTGGTTGAGTTTGAGGCCGTAGCGACAACCGACTAAGGTCTAGGCTTCTCGGATATCGAGCACCTCGATAATGCTCTTCTCCACCGCCTTAATAAAGGCTTCCATGGAGATACCTGAGACCTTAATGATACACACTGCATTATTGAACGCGTTGCCGGGGAAGGTTCCGAATGAGATGATATCTCCCCCGGCATCCCCAATAACCTGACTGAGTTCGGCTATCTCCCCTGGTTTCTCAGGTATGCGCAGGGTAGCCCGAACGCCTTTTGTCCTGACACCGAACAGATCAACAAAGAGCCGAAACACGTCCGACTCGGTGACAATGCCACAGAGGTTGTCGTTCTCGTCCAATACCGGAAGCCCGCCTACATCGGCGTCGCGCATGAGGCGCGCTGCATCCTCCACGAGGTCGTTGGCATGTATGGTCTGGGGGGTCTTGCTCATGACCGCCTTAACCTTGAGCTTAGAGAGGAGGTTGGTCATTTCATAAACATTCAGGGAGGAAGCCGGCGAAGGGGAGGCATAGAGAAGATCCTTCTCTGACACGATTCCCACCAGTTTATGATTATCGAGCACCGGAAGTCGCGAGATTTTCTCACGACGCATGATGTCTTGCGCATCGGTAACCGGGGTATCAGGCTGAACAGTGAAGGGATTCGCCGTCATAATCTGTGACACAATCATACTTCTAGCTCCTTGTTGCACATTGGGGCGTTCCTAAGCTCTAGGTTATACACTGCTTCTCAATTATACACCGAGATAGGCGTTTTTGACTTCCTCGTTCTGCATAAGGTTTGCTCCGGTATCGGTAAGTGTTACCGTCCCGGTCTCCATAACATAGCCTCGATGCGCGATCTTGAGTGCAAGATAAGCGTTCTGCTCAACCAGGAATATTGTCGTTTTGTTCTCTTGATTGATCTGGGTAATAATCTCAAAAATTTGCTGCACAATGAGAGGCGCGAGGCCCAACGAGGGTTCGTCAAGGAGGAGCAGCCGAGGTCTGCCCATGATAGCGCGCGAAATAGCGAGCATTTGCTGCTCTCCACCCGAGAGGGTGCCTCCGGCCTGATGTCGGCGTTGTGCGAGAATAGGAAAAAGTTCAAAGACCATGTCCAGGTCATTGTGAATAGCCGCCTTGTCTTTGCGCAGAAAGGCTCCAAGGTCCAGGTTCTCCCGGACGGTGAGATTGGGGAAAATACGGCGTCCCTCAGGCACTTGAGAGATGCCAAGGCCAACAATTTGATCAGGCTCAAGAGAACTGATCTCCTGTCCTTCAAAATAGATCTTACCGGTGCGCGCCGGTACAATTCCGGAGATCGACATAAGCGTTGTGCTCTTTCCGGCACCATTTGCACCAATGAGTGTGATGATTTCACCCTCAGACACCTCAATGGACACGTTCTTGAGAGCCTGGATCTTCCCGTAAAAGGTGTTGATGTTGTCGATCTTAAGCACTGACATCCTCTCCTAGGTAGGCCTTGATTACTACCGGGTCTTTCTTAACTTCCTCAGGCTTACCGGACGCAATGAGCTTTCCGTAGTCCATTACATAGATGCGTTCCGACAGATTCATAACCAGGCTCATGTCGTGTTCTATGAGAAATATAGACAGGTTTTCTTCGTCACGAAGTCGGCGAATAAGCTCAACCAACTGTCGTGTTTCGTGCGGGTTCATTCCTGCTGCCGGTTCGTCAAGCAGTAGCAAAAAGGGTTCGGTTGCAAGTGCTCGCGCTATCTCAAGCCGACGTTGGGCGCCGTAAGGCAGGTTCATAGCGGCTTCATTTGCCCATTGCGTAAGGCCAATTTTGTGGAGAATGAGCATGCTGTCCTTCACCACCTGCGCTTCCTCGGCACGCGTGCGCGGGTCACGGAAGATCGCTCCCAGTATGCCTGATTTCAGGCGGCAGTCGCGACCTATCATGACATTCTCAAGCACCGTCATTTCCGGGAAGAGCCGTATGTTCTGGAAGGTTCTCGCCAGGCCATGCTTGGTAATGATGTGTGGTTTGAGCCCTTTTATACTCTGGATCTCAGCCTCTGGTCGACCCGCCTTAATCTCACCTCCGGTGGGCTTGTACATGCCGGTGACGCAGTTGAAGAAGGTGGTCTTGCCAGCGCCGTTTGGCCCTATGAGCGCAACAATCTCGCCATGTTGAATGTGAAGGTCAACATGGTCGACCGCACGCAGCCCGCCGAAATCCATGGTGAGTTTCTGTACATCGAGTACCATTTCTCTTTACTCCTTGGTCTCGTCGGCAGCCGCGACGTCGTTCTCAATCACGGACTGTCTTTCCTCATCGGAAATGGTGTAGGCCTTGCGGCGTTTCTTGATAAATCCACCCGGGCGGAAAACCATCATAGTAACCAGCAGTGCTCCAAAGATCAGCATCCGGTACTGGGCGAAAGGACGCAGGTATTCCGGTAACAGCATGAGTACGAGGGCCCCCACGAAAACACCGGGAATGCTCCCCATGCCACCAAGAACCACGGTGGAGAGGATAATAACCGACTCCCAAACCGTGAAACTTGCTGGGTTAATGAAGGTGGTGCGCGCAGCAAAGATGACGCCCACGAGCCCGCCCCATATAGCGCCTATCCCGAGCGCGGTCAGCTTGGCCTTGGCAATACTGACACCCATGGCCTGGCAGGCTATATAGTCCTCCTTCATTGCAACCCATTGGCGACCAATGCGGGAGTTCTCGAGCCGATGAACAACAAAAATGGTGAGTATTACCACTGCCAGCATAATGAAGTACACAAAGGTCGTGGTTTGCTGCAGGCGCATAGTCATTCCGAACAGTTGCGGGCGTGGAATGTTGGGTATGCCTGCAGCCCCACCCGTGACTTCCTGCCAGTTCTGGAGTACCAGGCGGGTGATCTCTGCAAAGGCCAGGGTTACAATGGCGAGATAGTCGCCGCGGAGGCGCAGGGTTGGAAGTCCAATGAGTAGGCTAAACAGGCCAGCAAGTGCGGCCCCAATGGGAAGTGCCAACCAGAAGTTAATGCCAAAGTACATGTTAAGCAGCGCGTAACTGTAGGCTCCAATAGCATAGAAGGCGGCGTATCCAATATGCAGCATGCCGCCAAGCCCAATAATTATGTTCAAACCAAGTCCCAGCACCACGTAGGTGAGGGCGGTAATCATGATGTTGGTATGGTACATGGAGGTCAGAAAGGGATAGGCCACCGCGGCAGCAAGGAGTCCGCTGACAAGTCTCACGCGCACCTTGGGACTGTCCACGAGCGTCCGAAATCTTTCCGCGCCCGCGCCGAGCCTTTCCCCAACCTGTGCGAGCACGCCAGTAGCTCTGACCTCTCCGGTTTTACGCTGCATGGCATAACGCCAGACCACCGAGATGAGAAAGGAACCGATACCGATGAGGGCCAGGTTCGCCCACCGCCAGCGTATTGTCCCGGTTATGGTGTTTACCCGAATGACCATGATAGGAAAGGTCAACAACATAAACCATAACGAGACGAGCAGCGAACGACGTAGTTCGTGTAATCGTTGTGTCATTGTGGGGAGCTCCTAAACCTTCTCTATCTGGCCCTTACCGAGTATACCGGCAGGCTTGACTATGAGGATGACTGCAAGAATGATGAAGGCAAACACATCTTCGTAGTCACTCGAGATATACCCTGCTCCCAGACTCTCGGTGAGACCTAATACAAAGCTCCCGAGCACCGCACCAGGAATACTCCCAATACCACCAAGCACCGCAGCGACAAAGGCCTTGATGCCAGCCAGGAAGCCAATGTAGAAGTTAATTTGCCCTGTGTAGGAGCTGATGAGTATACCACCGAGGGCGGCAGTGGCCGACCCAATGATAAAGGTCACCGATATTACCTTGTTGACATTGACCCCCAGGAGCTTGGCCATGACCTTGTCCTGGCTGGCGGCACGCATGGACTTTCCAATCTTGGTGAACTTAATGAGTAAGGTGAGAAGCACCATGACCACCGCAGTTGAGGCAAAGATCATGAACTGCGCGGAACTCATTGAGATAGGGAGCGCGGACAGCCACGGAAACCTGGGAATGATGCGTGGAAAGGGAAGAAAGTCCGAGGTCTGTGCTATGCGAACGTAATTCTGGAGAAACATTGACATCCCAATAGCACTGATGAGCGCCGAGAGGCGCTGTGAGTTACGAATGGGTTTGTAGGCAACCTTCTCCATGGTGTAGCCGTACATTGCGGAGTACACAATGGCAATAATGCTGGCAAGAAAGAGTATTGCAATCGTGTTGAATCCAAAGATGGTCAACACGCTTGCCAGGATTAGTGCGGTAAAGGCGCCGATCATGTAGATCTCGCCGTGGGCAAAGTTAATCAACTCGATGATGCCGTAGACCATGGTGTAGCCTAGAGCTATGAGCGCGTAAATGCTGCCACGAGTCAGCCCGCTCAGCACGACTTCTGTAAAGTAGTTCACGGTAGATCCTCTATTCCTATGGAATAACGCCGTGAGGCGAGGTTAACGCACATGGCCTCACTTGAGGCATTCACGTACAAACGCAGGATGCACAGGGTGCCGAAAAGGCACCCCATACATCCGTTTGGCATAGTCGGAAGGCTCGCTTAGTTGCCGAGCTCGACATACCTGCCGTTCTGTACCTGGTACATAGAGAAACCTACGCCGGTTGCATCACCGCGTTCGTCAAAGCTAATTGGGCCAAGCGGAGTCTCCACTGAGTTGTTTCGGAGCGCGGCAGTAACATCTGCAAACGCAGTGGACTCCGCAACGTTAATGGCGTTGAGCAGAGCCTGGGTAGCTGCATAGGCATTCAGGAAAAATGCACCTGGCTCGTCACCGTAGCGGGCGCGATGGCGTTCGGCCGCATCAACAGCAATTGGGTTGGTGCTGGTGTCCATAGGGCTGGTTGCGTATACGCCCTCGGCAGCTTCGCCAGCAACACGAATGAAGGTGTCATCCATTACTCCGTC
>SLAA01000154.1 GCA_007127105.1 Spirochaetales bacterium
CCCTGGATGTCATTGCCATGGCGTTGCTGCGAGGTACTGGCTTTGACCCACGCCGGGTGGTCGGTATGGCCGGAGTCCTTGACTCAACCCGGTTTCGCTACTTCATTGCCGAGGAGCTGGAGGTCCTGCCGGAGAACGTGACCGGCATGGTTCTGGGCGGCCACGGTGACACCATGGTGCCGTTGCCTCGCTATACCTCGGTTGGTGGCTTTGGTCTTGCCGAGCTCATGGATGCCGAAACTATAGAGCGCCTCGTGGAGCGCACCCGAAAGGGCGGTGGCGAGATTGTAAGTTACCTCAAGCAGGGCAGCGCCTTCTACGCACCGGGCGCTTCGGTGGCACAGATGGTGGAGGCAGTGCTCCTTGACCAAAAACGCCTTATTGCTGCCAGCGCCTTCCTTGAGGGCGAGTACGGCTACTCAAATGTCTTCCTTGGAGTTCCGGTAGTACTTGGAGCAAATGGCATTGAACGGATTATAGAACTCAATCTCACCTTTGAGGAAAAGGCGTCACTGGACGGGTCAGTCGCTGCGGTTCAAAAAGGCGTAGAGGAACTTGACTCAGTCTGGAACTAGGCGTTGTGTGGATGCGAAGGTGGGGCACATAGCCAGGTGCGCCGAATGGGTGGGGCTCACGAGCCCTGCCCATTCGGTATCGCAGCAGTTCGTTAGCCGCTCTTACGTTCAGAACTCGGCACAAAGGCCTTGCCAGGCTCGCCCACATACAAAGCCTTGGGGCGGTAAATACGGTTGTCGCTGCGTTGTTCAAGGATGTGTGCTAACCAGCCGGGCGCGCGCCCCATGGCAAACACCGGGGTGAACAGACGAGCCGGAATACCCAGTAAGGCATAGACCGCACCTGAGAAGAAGTCTACATTCGGGTAGATCGGCTTGCCCTTCTCTTCCATGCGGTCACGAAATGCGCGCTCAAGTTCCTTGAGGATCTCGTAGTACTGGGTGTTGCCTTTGCGTTTCCCAAGCTCCTGCAAATACTCTTCAATGATAATTGCCCGGGGGTCCTTGGCCCGGTACACACGGTGACCCATTCCCATGATCTTGCGCTTCTCGGCCAGGGCTTTCTCAAGCCATGGCTCAACGTTGTCTTTGCTGCCAATCTCGTCCACCATGGCCAGGACTTTTTCATTAGCTCCACCGTGCAGGCTACCATAGAGCGCACCTATAGCAGCCGAGACGCTGCTATAACACGTAGAAAGGGTGGAAGCCACTACGCGGGCGGTAAAGGTAGAGGCGTTAAAACTGTGCTCGGCATGGAGCACTAAGCAGGCGTCCATAATGCGCCCGTCCTCCGGATCCGGCTCCTCACCATGAAGCATGTACAGGAAGTTTGCGCCGTGGGAGAGATCACTGCGCGGCGGAACGTACTCAAGCCCTTGCCGGAAGCGGTGCAGCGCTGCTACCACACTTGCAATCTGTGATATCTGGTGAAGAGTGTCGCGACAGTTGCAGTAGGCAGAGTGTTGAATCTTGTGTTCAACATAACCGCTCAGATAGGAGATTACGGACTGCAGCAGCTCCATGGGGTGACTCTGGGGTGGGAACTCCTTAATCATATGAAGCACCGCTGGCGAAAGATCTCGGCCAGCCCGCATGCGAGCGCGAAAGCTCTCAAGTTCCGTTGGAGTCGGCAACTCCCCATAAAGCAGCAGATAGGTTGTCTCTTCAAAGGTAGTGTTGTGAGCAAGATCTTCTATGGAATATCCCAGGTAGAAAAGCTTTCCATTCTCGCCATCAATCCGGCAGATCTTGCTCTCTGCGGCAATAACGCCTTCCAGTCCCTTTGCATACTCGGTGTTGGCCATAGCCGGTTGTCCCCTTTTCAGTAAGTATTAGCGCCGCATATTTCAGGTCGGCGGGCTGTTGATACACAGCAGGCGCGCTGCGTAACCGCTGCCTGACTACAATATAGTAACGTTTAGCCGTGGTGTCAGTCTTAAGCCGACGCCCTTAAGTCCAGGCCCGCGCTCTCACGCGCTATGCAACGGCATACCCGCCGCAGCCAGCGCTGCCTCGCGCACGACCTCACTCAGGGTGGGGTGAGCATGGCAGGTGCGCGCCAGATCCTCGGCGCTGCCGCCAAACTCCATGACAACCACAATCTCGGCAATGAGATCGCTGGCCCAGGGCCCAACAATATGTGCACCCAGAATCTTGTCGGTCTCGGAATGCGTAAGGATCTTAACAAAGCCTGCGCTTTCCTCCATCGCCAAGGCCCGCCCGTTTGCCCCAAAGTTAGCTTGCCCCTTGGCAAATGGTATGCCCGCTTTCTTGAGTTGGGCCTCGGTAGAACCCACCGCTGCGAGCTCCGGCCAGGTGTACACCACATTGGGCACGGTGCCGTAGTCCACGAGGCCGGGCTTACCGGCGATAATCTCGGCAACCGCAAACCCGTCATCCTCTGCCTTGTGTGCTAACATTGGCCCGTGAATGAGGTCGCCCACCGCGTAGATCCCGTCTACTGAGGTGCGAAACTTCTCATCTACCGTGACCCGGCCCTTCTCGCCAGCAACACCCAGTGACTCAAGCCCTAATGCGTTGGAGTAGGGTTTGCGGCCCACAGCAACCAGCACCTTCTCAGCCTCTACCGTGGTTGCAGTTCCGTCCTTCAGCTTCACGGTCAATGACACGCCCTTCTTGGACTGTGTGCTTTCCTCAACCTGAGCCTTTAGGAGGAACTTCACTCCCAGCTTCTCCATTTCCTGCTGCAAGACCTTGGCCAACCGCGGGTCCCACCCTGGAAGGATATTGGGTTGCAGCTCTATAACCGTGACCTCCGCGCCGAGCCGGGCCCAGACGCTGGCCATCTCCAGGCCTATGGCGCCAGCTCCTACAACTGCTAACTGCTTTGGCACGGTCTCAAGCGACAGCGCCTCGGTGGAGCTGAGTATCTGCTTGCCGTCAAAGGGCAAACTCGGCAGCTCCACCGGAACACTTCCGGTTGCAAGCACGACGGCGTCGGCCGTCAACTCCGATATCGACCCGGATTCCGTACCTTCGCCGTTCCCACCGGAAATTTCTACCGTGTGAGCGTCAACAAGCCGCGCAGTGCCGGTGTACACATCTATGCCGCTCTTCTTACAGAGCATGGCCACCCCGCCGGTGAGTTTCTCCACCACAGAGTCTTTGCGCCTCATCATGGTGGGGAGATCCAGCGTTAGGCCCTTCACCTTGATTCCGTGGGCCTCAAGTCCGTGACGCGCCCGGTGATACTGTTCACTGGAGTCCAGCAGAGCTTTTGAGGGAATACACCCTACGTTCAGGCAGGTGCCTCCCAGCGTAGGACGCTTATCTACCAGTGCGGTGCGAAGGCCCAGGCGAGCCCCGCGCAGTGCGGCTACATAACCCGCTGGCCCGGCACCAATCACTACCATCTGATATCGTTCTTTATCGGCCATTATGTGTCCTTCAGTTCCGCCCGTTATGTCTCACTCCTGCCCATTTACAAGCCAAGCAGGAGTCGTGATGGGTCTTCTACCGCGTTCTTTATGGTGTTCAGAAAACCTATTGCCTCGCGGCCGTCGACAATTCGGTGATCATAGGTGACCGCCAGATACATCATGGGACGTATGACAATTTCATCCTCAACCACAACGGCCCGCTTCTGTATGGAATGCATACCCAGCACCGCACTCTGAGGCGGACTTGGAATTGGGGTGGAAAGCATGGACCCAAACACCCCACCGTTTGAAATGGTGAAGGTTCCCCCGCTCAGCTCATCTGGCTTAATTTTCTTGGTCGCGGCGCGTGTGATGAAGCTAAGAATCTCAGCCTCGATATCGGCAAAACTCTTGCTATCCGCGTCCTTAACCACCGGAGTGATAAGACCCTTCTCGCTCGAGAGAGCCACGCCAACATGGTAGTAGTTGTTATACAGAATGTCCTCACCCTCAATGAAGGCGTTCACTTCCGGATAACGCTGAAGCGCGTGCACCGCGGCAGTAACAAAAAAGGACATGAACCCGAGCTTCACATCAAACCTTTTCTCAAAATCCGCCTTATAGGTGCTGCGCAGCTCCATTACACGAGTCATATCTACCTCGTTAAAGGTGGTCAAGTGCGCTGAGGTCTGTTTTGAAGAGACAAGGTTTGTTGCAATGCGCTTGCGCAGGTTGGACATGGGCTTGCGCGTTTGGCGCTCACCGGTTGATTCAGCCGGTGTGGCTGGTGCGGCAGCGGGTGCGTCGGATGTGGCTGGTGCGGCAGCGGGTGCGTCGGATGGAGCAGTAGAGGCCCCTCCCCCGGCTGATGCCGCCTGCAGCGCATCTTCCTTCGTAATGCGTCCATCCTTGCCGCTGCCTTTGATGCGGGAAACATCAAGGTCCTTCTCGGCTACAATACGCCTCACTGCGGGTGATAGTGTCGTGCTTTCGGCGGCGGCGTCGGACTCGGGCCTGTCTTCAGTGCTGGCCGTCTCGGCGGCCCTGCTGTCGGCTTCATTGGTTGCTGCGGGGGTATCAGACGGGGACGTGCTTTCGGCTCCATCCTGGGTCTCGGCCTCACTGTCGCCTACCCCTTGTGCTGCCGCTTCGGACTCGATCTTGGCAACCGTTTGACCAACCTGAACCTCCTCACCCTCACCTGCGCTGGTACTCAACACACCAGATGCGGGAGAAGGCACCGACATAGTTGCCTTGTCTGTTTCAAGCTCAAAGAGTTCCTCACCTTCCTCCACCATATCGCCGTTTTTCTTGATCCAAGCGGCCAGAATGCCGCTTGAGATCGACTCACCGATCTGTGGAACCTGTACTTCATGCATCATTTGTTTCCTCCGAGAAGGCCTCACCTAAGAATTTTTCGAGCTCCAAGCTATGCTTGCGAAAGGAGCCAGCTGCCGGACTTGGTCGTCTTGGCCGTCCCACATAGGGAATGCTCACGAGTTCAAGTTCCTCAAGCAGGAAAGGCTGAATGAAAGTCCAGGCCCCGCGGTTCTGAGTCTCTTCCTGCACCCACTTATAGACCTCAGCCTTGCTGTAACGTGCGACAACCTCACGGAACTGTTCACGATGGAAGGGGTATATTTGCTCAATGCGAATGATTGCCGTGTCGGTAATTCCCTGTTTCTCACGATGCGCCACGAGATCGTAGTACACCTTCCCGCTGCAAAAGAGCAGTCGCTTGGCATCCGTCGGGCCTTTAGGGTCATCCAGAATGTGCCGGAAGCCTCCGCCGGTGAGATCCTTCACCGAGGAAACCGCTTCTTTGTGACGCAGTAAGCTTTTGGGGGACATTACAATAAGAGGCTTTCGAAAGGGCTGGTGTATCTGGCGCCGCAAGGCGTGAAAATACTGTGCCGGTTCTGTCATGTTGACTACCTGGAGGTTGTCGTCACCGCACAGCTGCAGGAATCGCTCGAGATGAGCACTTGAGTGCTCCGGTCCCTGGCCTTCGTACCCGTGCGGCAACAACATTACCAAGCCGCTTGAACGGAACCATTTGGACTCTCCCGATGCAATGAACTGGTCAATAATGACCTGAGCTCCGTTGACGAAGTCACCGAACTGAGCTTCCCACATGACCAGAATATTGGGCTGGGCCAGACTGTAACCATAGTCAAAACCAAGAACCGAGAACTCACTCAAGGGACTGTCAAAAACTGAGAACCAGCCTTGGTCTGGCCCCAAATTCCGAAGCGGCACGTAGCTCCGCGGCTTAGCACTCGCGACATCCCACCATACCGCATGGCGTTGGCTGAAGGTTCCGCGCCCACAGTCCTCACCGCTGAGTCGCAGTGCTCGCCCCTCAAGCAGCAGTGTCCCAAAAGCCAGGCTCTCGCAAAAGGCCCAGTCCAATCCCTCACCTGACTCAAAAACCTCCTGACGCTGTGTCAGAAGTCTTTCCAGTTTCGGATGCGGATTGAAGTCTGCCGGATGAGTGACAAGAGCGTTTGTTATGTGCTCAAGTGTCTCGTACTCAACCGCGGTGTTGACTGGATCAAAACTATAGGTGGTAGTGAACTGTTTCCATTGCCCACCCTGAAACGAGTCCATCACAGAAGGGGTCCAGTCAGGACTCTTGGCTTTCTCAAGCTGCATCTTCAGAACATTGCGATACTTCTCTTTAAAGGCCTTCTGCTTTTCAGCTGAAAAAACCGCCTGCTCGTTGAGAGTTTCACCGTAAATCGTAGCGGTGCTGTCATGCTCCTTAATGGTGTTGTACATGAGCGGATGCGTGAAACTGGGCTCGTCGGCCTCGTTATGGCCAAGGCGCCTGTAACAGAAGATATCTACTACAGCATCGTAACTGAACTTCTGCCTGTACCGCATAGCCAGGTCAATAGCGTTTATAACCGCCTCGGGATCATCTCCATTGACGTGAATAATGGGTACCGGCATAGATTTGGCGATATCGGTCGCAAAGAAGGTTGAACGCGCATCACGGCTTGCGGTGGTGAATCCGATCTGGTTGTTGAGAATGATGTGAACGGTGCCACCGGTGCGGTAGCCCTTGAGCTGCGACAGATTCAGGGTTTCTGCAACAACGCCCTGGCCGGAAAACGCCGCGTCGCCATGCACGAGTATAGGCATGACCTTTTTTCTGTTGTTGTCGTTGCGTCGACGCTGTATGCCCCGACACTTGCCTTCAACAACCGGATTCACCGACTCAAGGTGGCTCGGATTCGCGACAAGGCTTATGTGGATCTTGTCACCGTCATTATTCTCCCAGTCAAAGCTGTGACCAAGATGATACTTCACGTCGCCGCTACCACCGTAGGCATGCGCCTGATAGTTGTCTATGAACATGGAAAAGGTTTCGGCAGCTGGCTTACGCAGGACGTTCGTGAACACATTCAGGCGGCCTCTGTGCGCCATGCCAAGCACAATTTCCTGCAACCCATGCCGTGCGGCCGAGTAAATGGCGTAGTGCAACGCGGGTATCAGCACCTCACCGCCCTCAAGTGAAAACCGCTTCTGCCCAATGAAGTTGTTCTGGACAAAACGCTCAAACTCTTCGGCCTTAATGAGATCTTTCTGGAACCTAACCTTGTGCTCGGTGTCCCACCGGGTTTCGGATGAGGCGCCCTCTATCTTCTCAATCAACCAGCGGCGCATGGGTTTGTTCTGAATGTGCAAGAACTCGTAACCGGCACTTCCGCAGTAGATCTCGCTCAATTTGGAGATCAGATCTTGGAGCTTCATCCGAGCGGGCCTAATGTATCGTCCAGTGCTGAACTCCTGGTCAGCTGGAGCGTCACTGAGACCAAAGGCACCAAGGTCAAGACTCTCGAAGTTGCCCTCCATGGTGTAGTACATATAGTCAAGCTCGGGGGTGGTGTACTGCCGCAGCGGGTTCAGGCGCGCATAGATATATCCAATGTCCCGATATCCCCAAATGAGCGCATTGACGCGCCCCTGGTAGAATCCTGGATCACTTTCAGCGGCCCCGGAGGGAGACGGGCCACGGAACTCGGTGAAGTCACGGCCATCCACCGAGGGTGAAGGCATTCTCTTGTTCGCACGGGCCTCGGCTGTATCCTTCGGCGCTCCTTCGCCTTCCAGTTGTGAAAAATACTCTCTCCAGGGTGGATCGACACTTGTGGGGTCCGAGCTCCACATTTCGTAGAGCTCTTCCAGATAATCTGAGCGCATCAAACTGAGGTCTTCCGAGTTCACCATTCCCTCTCCGCTCTTGTTCTGTATGTAGTCCAACGGTGCTTAGCGCCGTGGATTAGGTAGCCTGAAGCATCTTTGCCAGGAGTCCCGGGATCTCGTCCGGCTTGTCCGCAACTGGCACTCCGGCCTCATGAAAGGCCTTCACCTTAGCCTCGGAAGTCCCCTTGCCGCCGGAGATAATTGCGCCCGCGTGCCCCATGCGTTTGCCGGGCGGTGCCGATCGGCCAGAAATAAAGGCTGCTACCGGCTTACTCATGTGCTCACGAATAAACTCGGCCGCAGCTTCCTCGTCCTCGCCACCGATCTCGCCAATAACAACAACGCCAGTGGTATCCGGATCAGCCTCGAAGAGTTTCAACATGTCTATGAAGTTTGACCCTATAACCGGGTCTCCTCCAATTCCCACGCAGGTAGACTGACCCATCCCGGCCATGGTGAGGTTGTACACAACCTCATAGGTCAGGGTGCCGCTGCGAGAGATCACCCCAATTCCTCCGGGCTTATGAATACGCGCTGGCATAATGCCAATCTTGCACTTACC